>NZ_JADEXO010000130.1 GCF_015207105.1 cf. Phormidesmis sp. LEGE 11477 | reverse complement strand
ATTCAATTGCTTGAAGACATTCTTCCTGCTATCGGCTTAGCCACACGCACACGCTGCGATGAGGAGTTGCAATTACTCGCCTCAATAAAAGAAGACTTGAGCAACATCTAGCCCGACTAGTTGCGATTCCCAGCAACCATACAAAGGAGAAAAATGAACAACACTATCGCTATATCTATTGAGCTAAAGGAGAACTCAGATCCTAACGTCATTGGGACTGCAATCGCACTTCTGATGACTCAGACGAAAGACCCAGAAGGAACAGCTAAAAGGCTCATGGCTGAGGCTGAAAAAGCTCTTTCCCAGTACCAAGAAAACAGCGTTATCGCATCTGACTAGTTGCGACATCACGTAGATAACCCGATAGGAGAAAACATGAAAAAAATAGTTGAGATCGTTTCTCTCAATCAGAGGTATTCCACAGAAACACTTATGCGCTTCTCCTTAAAGGACGAAGACGTATTGATTGAAATCGATGAAGAAGAGGAGAATCAATGGAGTCGCTTTTTAATCGCGAAGTCTGAGTTTTACGCGATGCTTCCAACTCTGTTTCCTGAAGACTTCGTAACAACCGACTAGTTGCACTCTCACGCAACCAGCCGGAGCCCAAAATTTCCCCTCCAGCCGGAGCCCAAAATTTCCCCTCCAGCCGGAGCCCAAAATTTCCCCTCCAGCCGGAGCCCAAAATTTCCCCTCCAGCCGGAGCCCGAAGACTAGTTGCAGTTTAAAGCAAATGCCCAGATAAAAGAACTATGCTGAAATACAACAACGGGCTACCTATCTATTGGAGATACCTACACTGGCCAGATTTAGAAGCTGCGATCAGTGCTTATTTTGAGCCATATGATCAGCCTGCTACAAAACCTATTCCAGAACTCTCAGAGAATCACTTGAGTGTATTCAAGCGTTTTCTGTCCTATTACCTAGAGGCTCCGATCTGGAAAATGAATTCAGCAGCGACAAAGGAAGATCTTGATTATCTAGATTCTTTAATAGAGGCTGTGCCGTGCCTCTCAAACAGATCCGAGATATCTGTTTTTATAGCCAAGTGCATTCAAATCGGTCTTGATCCGCTCTAATAATGCCAAGACGATTTTTAAATCTCATCTCACCACAGATCAACTACCGGGCCGCCTGGGTACATCCATCGAGCGGGTGCGCCTGGTCGCATGTCCAGATGAACAAAACCGTTCCCTACTGCCAAACCGCCCTTTCTGTGAAAGTTCTTGAGCTTGTAGAAGACATCTACAACGTTCATACCTTTCACCCAGAAGTCTACCGCGTCACCAGCCATGTGGCGTGAGCTTCTAGCACCCCTCACCCTTCGGTTGGTAACCGGGTCGCGGTATGCCGATGTGATGTACATTGGCATACCGCCCAGAAAAGCGCGAACCTCATCTAGATACTTGCATAGCTCAACGATTCGAGCTGTGATGCTGGCATCGACGGGAATGCGAGTGCCCCCTTTCGTCATCTCAGACCAGGTGAAGTTGCAGACTGTCGGTTCAAAATAAACAGGCTCAAAGACACCTACAGGGCGGCTGATGCCTGGGAGAGAAATCTTAGGGCCGTAAGCTTTATCAGCTTTTGCTTGTGCGATCGCAGCATCCTGATTTGCAATCGGCTCATCATGTGGATCGTTGCCTGGGTCGGTACCCTCGATCTGAGAATGCAGCCCATACACAAACCAGCGGATGCCGGGTTGGTTGGGGAGCGGCTGCGCTAGCTGTACAAACTCATGATCGTCGTTGATCGAGGCCGCGTTCCCCTCGTAGGGCCGCGAATCGTCCAGCTCGAAAGATTGCCCCGCTTTAATCTCCACCAATTGATTAGGCAAGCCCTTCAGCCTAATCTCGCTTGCCTGATTGGGTAGCGCTTTAAGGAAGGTGTCGGAAGTAATGATGAGCTTCACCCTTCAACTCCATTGCTATTCTTTTTCAACAACTCGGTAAGCACTTCAAGCGCTCCTGAGAATCGCTCAAATTGACGTTCGAGCTGATCTAGGCGGTCATCAGCCTCTTTGCTGAGATGCGCTGTATTGAGCTTGAGCTGATCCAAATCGCGCTGTATGTGACCAAAATCGCGCTGTGCCGCGTATTCCTTTAGCTCACCTTCTGCATACTTCTTTTTTGCAGCTTCGAGCGCTGTGCGCTTCTCTTTTGCCATCTGGCGGCGGTGCCCCCAGTAAGCTAATGCGATCGATCCAATCGTGATCGCTGTCGATATCGTTCTATCCCAGTTTTCAGGAATCATTTTGTACCACTAGAAGCCCATCGCCGTCGAAGCTGATAGGCATATCGTTATCTACTGAGATCGCAGCCCATGCGTCTGCCTCTGTTGCAGTTGGCTGCATACTCGCGGGGCAACTGCTGATCATCATTTCCCACAGCTGAATAGCCATAGCTAATTCACCGCCCTCGATAGCAAAAAAAGTTTCTAGCCTACCAACGGCCAACTGATTCTCTGAAGCGTTGCTGACTCTCTGATAAGAGGAATTAGCAAACATCTGGAGCTTAAAATTGCTCCAATCTGGAGAGATTGCAGGGCGTGGCACTCTATCAGCTTTGGGCATTCCAAACCTTCCTGTAAGTGGTACTGAGGCAAACGAATGGAAGCCTGGGCGCGGTGTTGATGCGTATCGTCCTTTGCCAAATAGCAAGGGCGTCAGCAGATGAGATAGATTCACCTACCCACTCACTCAGGCTGAAATAGTCGCTGTTCGATAACCCTTCTACTTCTAGGAAGTGATAGGGCGTCTCTTGCGATTGGGAATTTACCAAACTCAGCTCAAACCGCCACTTTTGCCCGTTGACGAAATCATTCCCGGCTCTGCCCCTCACAGAGAAGTAATCGAGCCAGATAGAGGCATCACCCAGAGGGTTGCCGTACTTAAAAACTTTGTTGCTGCTCAGCATGTCTGTGGTGCTGGTATGGTGCCAGGTCGAAGCCGAGACCCACACGCCACCAGGCCGAAGCATCCAGAAGGCTACGGGTGAGCCCTCGGAGAGCTGCCACCACAGCGCTTTGTCTGTGGGCGGTGATTCAGAGAATGCGATCGCGTTGCCATTGTCAGCAGGCTGAAGTTCGGCAACCGTGGTTCGATTGGCCTTACGATCTCGAATTATCAACAGCTCATCTGTCTGCTTTGGTACGATCGACGGCAGGTTGTAGAACTCTGTCATAGTCTCAACTCTACTCCGTCAATTGTGAAAGTCTCGCCGTTGATAGTGAACGGTTGAACCGCAAAAACTACCAGCGTAGGCTGTAACTGTGCCCACACCTCTAAGCGGTAATCAGACAGCCATCTATAGGGCCAAAATTCTAGATAGTAGCTGTAGCCGCTACCGTCGAACCGCTCAAAGTTCTCATCCAGATATAGCCGTTTGGTGTCTTTCTTCGGGTCACCAGGTAGACCGACTAGAACCTGAGCCAGCACGCCAGCCCTAATCCAATTTTTACTCTCACCGATTCGACTGGTGACGCGAATCAGAAACTGTGATGGCTGTGGAAATAGCAAGGGAATCCGCCGACCCACACAGCGCAGCGTTCGCCAGTCGTGAACCTTAGAAAGCGTTGTTGTGAGCTGTTTAGTAGGCAATCGGCCTCTTAAACGGCTTGGATAGAGTAAGCGAGATTCCCGAGAGGAGCGAACAACCACTAGCGATAGCAGCGGCGTAGAGGTCTGTAGGCGTTGTCAATAACAAAATCACCTACTCCAGCAAGACCGCCAACCTTCTTATTAGGCAGCTTGGCTACAGCATTTTCGTACTTATCCGGATCAACAAAAATATCAATTCGGCGCGTACGTCTGCCTTGATCGCGATTGGCATCGTTGCCAATACGATTCGGCTTCATTACCAATCGCAGAGTAGGCAGAGAGCGCTTGACTTCCTCAACGGCCCTGACTGGCTTGTTTCTGTTGCGAAGGCCAGAAGCACCAGAGGTACGGCTAGTAACCTCTTTAGCTCCAATATCCTTCTTGATTTTGTCGTATACATATGCCGCGCCTTGAAACTCATAAACAGTGTCGTTCACTGTTATTTGATAGCGCTTTCGTTCTGTTCCCATGACTTCCTCTAATTAGGGATTTACTTTCTCTGTGTCAGCTAGGCGCTATTTGTTATGCGTCTGGAAGATATGTATCAGCCGCGAATGAAACAGAGCCGCCTGTACCCGAGAGAACTAGAGGAATAGTGACTGAGATAGTAGCAACTAGCCCCTCAACATCGATGTCAATCGCAACGTTGTTTACGTCTTCTAGCGCTGATTCAGCAACTTGCATTTCGCGAGCAACTTCAAGAACCTGACCTTCGATAGTAGTAGAACTAGTGGTGATAGCAGCAGCCATGATAAAGCCTCAAATTGTGTAGTGAAATAGCCTTTAGAAAGTTACCCAACGCCGGGAACGCTAAAGCCATCTGCAAACGCTGTTTACCCTTCGGGTCTAGAGCCGAAGACTTTTACACATCAATGAAAGCTATTAGGCGGTTTAAGGTTCAAGAGTCGCGAGAAATATGGTCTCAGCGAGCCGCTAAAAAGAGAGGAATGAGACTCGTATCTACTGCTGAATATGCCGCTCAAACGAACTACTCAGTTCGAGCGGTGAGAAAGAAAGCACAGTGCGGCTGTTTAGGCGCTTTCAAAGAGGGCGGAAAGTGGTACATTCCTGTACCTATAAGCGTTTAGACCACAGCGGCGCTTGGTCTCGATGCCCTGCAAAGGCTTTGATGAAAGTTGCTTTCACGTCAACGACTTTAAGATCTCCCTGTCCTGCATTTTTGGTAATTTTGGGTACCTGAGTTTTATCAATAAATGCCGGATCAACTAGCGATTTTAGATAGGTCAGAACGCGCTGACCTTCTGCTTCGGAATCAGCATTCAAGATGATTTGGCTATTGTCTATCAGTCGATAAGTAAAGTGAAAATTCCCCTTCTTATAGGTAGGGAACTTGAATTTGTATTTTTCAGATAGCGCTTTCTTCGGGTGAGGGATACTCATGCTCCAGCGACTAGCACCTTTGCTGGTTGGCCCCCAAACAACGACGAGTTGGGGAACTTCACCAGGCCGCGTTTCAAAATGCATCGGTAGCGGTGCATCGCACTCAGGCGGGCACTTCGTATCTTCTCGAATTAGGTTGAGTGATTGGGTGATGGCTGCGATCGCGTCAAACACCCCTTGCAGCCCTTCCCCTTCATAATCAGCGGTCACGGGCTCAGTTTCCGGCGCTGGCAGCCCGCTTTGTCCATCTGGAATTATGAGCTCTTCGTAGTCGCATGGCTTTAGATCGAGCGAGCCACTGCCAGTTCCATCGACTAAATTCAGCACCCGATTTAGCAGAACTTTTATCTCTGCGAGTGATAGCTCTGTAGAAGGGCAGCATTCTGGATCGGGTGTTGGCGGATCGGGCGTCTCTGGCGGATCGGTTTCGGGAGGTAGATCCGGCACCGTTGGCGGATTGGTCTCAGGTGGTGGATCTAGCTCTGGTGGTGGTTCTGGCTGCTCGTAGTCGGGCGATTCTGGCAGCCTTGGCGGTGTGTATGTGGGCGGATAGTCAGGGCTATTGCGCTCTCTTTCGTTTCTGTCTGTCGGTCTACTAGGTGTTGTAGGTTTGTCGCTCGCAGGTTCGTTGCAATTATCTTCTTTCCCGTCCCTTCTAATGGGATCAAACTGAGTGACGACAGACGTGCCACCTGGATTTCCACCAAGCGGCCCGCGCTTTCTGTTGCCATCAGCATCACGATAAAAGTAAAAATTCTGTGTGCCACCATTTTTGAATGGCTCAGTAAAGGGCCCCTCGAAAGGCCCATACAAGAAACCACGGCCCCGACCTGGTTCATCAAGGATGGTGCCCGATATTGTATTGCTGAATGTGCCATCAAATCGGTAATTATCGTATGAATAGTTGACGGTATAAGCGGTTGGACACTGTCCGACTGATGGATCTCCTTCTACCCTGACGCTACCGCTTGGTTTGCCCGTTGGATCTGGGTAGTCGATAAATTGCCGAGCCCATCGACCGATTGCGCTCCCTATCGGCTCAGTGATCGCGTCAGCTATTTCACCTGTGAATTGAGTCGCTTCGTAGAACTCTATGGCTTTACCCACGACTGGAAGAGCCTTTGAAAGAGCAGCCGCGCCTAACAATCTCCCTGCTGAGCGCCTAGCAGCCTTACTATCGGCGATATCGTCTAGCGCGTCGGTCGCACCATCAGTCACCCACGGCGGCAACTCAGTATCAATGTTCCAAGTCGCTCGACCATTGCGATCTCGCACCACATTGGGCCGTCCGTACTCGTCAGCGCCAAAATCGGCTATATCGGCATCGCTCAGCCCTTTGCTACCCGAATCGTAGCTAGGTGCTGGCGGTGGTAGCTGATTGAGCGTAGCGGGGTTTACGGGTGGCTCATATATGGCCAGCGGTTGACTAGGTTGAGCGTTGAAATCAGGATGGAATACCCCTGTAGCATCAGGCGTTAGCTCGATCGTATCTGGATAACGCTCCATTGGTTACACCGTGTAGCCTGGCGGGAGAGATACGTTTTCGCTGTGCTCGATGACGTTTAACCATACGGGGTCGCTGCTGGCTGCAATATCGTTGTTAAGCGGTATCGCAATACGTCCGATCATAAATGTGTTGCTTTGATTCTCATTTGCTGACACACCAGTAATTGAAAACGTAGCGTATCTCTGCAAGTCATCCGATCGGCGCTCTGGGTAAGCCTTGCCTCCGTAGGCTGCTTCGTAAGTTGCTAAGCACCAGGCTGTCAACCCTTCAAGCGTATTGATAGATGCTGGGATGTTATCTCGATTGAGAGCTGTCATATACTAAAGTCAGTAACGGATCAGATTCAGCTTACCCGTACCCGCAGAAACACGGCATACAGCCCTTCTAAGCGATCGGTCACAGGTTCGAATCCTGTAGGATCCGTCGATTTAATCAACGGTAGCCTGCTCGTCTCGAACGCATATGCAAATCACTCTCAGCTCACAGCAAAGCAAAGCGCTTGAATCGCTTGCTCAGCATGGTGGATATGCTTTAGAAGATGCCATTGACACGGCGCTGGTGCTGCTCGCTGACGAGATAACGCAGCAAAACGGGGCGGACAGTCCAGGCTATTTAAGCTGGCTCGAACAGACACGAACGCAGATTGAAGTCGGCGTGAAAGCCGTAGAACAGGGCGCTGTTGTAGAGGCTGACGAGGTGCTGACGAGATTGCGGAATAAAGTAGAAGCTGCCAAAGCTGCCTCTGCATGAGGGTGCTACGCATTACGGTTCCAGCGAGTCAAGACCTGGGGGAGATCTCCGACTATTTTCTAGAACGAAGCGTTGACGCGGGTGAGCGGTTCGTAAAAGCGTTTGACCAGAAGTGTCAGTACATTGCTCGGTTCCCTTTTATTGGGAAGCCCTACGACACGATTAGTCCTGGTTTGAGAGGGCTGAAGTTAATGAGCTACATCGTTTTCTACAGCGTCTCTGAGAATGATGTCAGCATCTTGCGGGTAGTGAGCGGATACCGCGATCTACAGGATGTTTTCTCGGAATAACTCGGCCTGTTTTATAGCAAAGCGCGGATGCATTCGCACTTTGCTATGGCACTTTGCGCTGTATGACAAGGGCTGTAGCCTTTCGTGGTGTAGTAAGCAAAGTGCGGAAAGCTATATCTCCAATCTAAGGCAATTCCAAGACAGAGTTGAATCATAGATTTGGCGCTTTGGGTGGACCTGGTCGCGTTTTCATCTCTGCGACTTTTCGCCTCACCAGTGCCGCATTTAGAAAACGCTGATATGTTCGGCGGTGAACTTCTGGCAAGTGGCCCATTTGCCTCGCCATGATAGGCACTTCATAGCCGAAAGCGACTAACCCTCGATGACCGTAGGCATATCGCAGCGTGTAAGGCGGAAACCCAACTTTAGCTCGGCGGAATGCCTGTACAGCACTGCTCTGCTAAATATCGCCAGCCGCTTGATTCATCCAGGTCGAGGCGGCAAACAGGCATCAGCCGCCACGCTTCCACCCATTCTGCATAGAGGGGTAGTTCTATCAATCGGGGGCCAGTCTTGCCAGCTAGCACCTGTAAGTCTCCCTCATCGGTGAACTCACACCGCCGATCTGTTGAAACTAATGTAGTTGCACTGACACCTGCTGGTCAAAAGAGAATCTTTGAGGAAATACTGCCGAAATTGGGAGTACATTCCCTTTAGGTCTCGAATATTTATGTGATAAGTTCTACGAAGCTTGCTTGCGCTTCATGTAGGTAACTTCAAAGGCTTTGCAGGGTCTGAATTGCTGCAAACGGTTAGAGAAGGAAAAGGCGTCGTTCATATCATAGCGTTGAAAGATATCTAGACCTCTATCGAGTGAGATTTTCCAGCCGTGATCAGTAATGATATGCCGAGCGTGAATCGTTTTTGAGGTGTCGAAACCCCAGATCAGGTTGATGCCGATTGATTTTGCAGCTTCTGCTATTCTGTCTAAATTTTCCTTTTGCTTGTCAGGGTTGAGTGTGTCTTCAATCGTGACTAGCCGAACGTCTATCTCATCTTCGGTGGGTTTGCAGCGAGCGATCGCCTCTAGAAATTCCATGAAGTTACGGATTTGGTAGAACGCTCGAATATAGGGATCGGTAATCATGATGCCGGTTGCGCCCTTTAGATAAGGTTCGAATAGCCTGTCGTAACTAACGCCGCGCTGATTTTCCTGGAAGGTGAGGTGCTGTTCTTTGGGAGATTCTTCGATAGCCGATTGAGAGATAGCGCCTTTTGGCTCTGCTGCTGAAGGCAGAGGGTCTGGGTTGTCAGCGTTAACCTGACGATGGTAGGCACTAGGATATTGTGTTTCTTCGAGGGTGGCAATAGGCTTAGATTTGCCTGCGCGATCTGTGTAATAGAACTGAACAGCGGCGTAAGTAGAGTCAATGCGAATAAGCTGATCTTTTACCCGCTTGCGCCCTTCGATGGCGAACTTCAGCAGATCTTCTATTTCTTGTGGAGCTGCACCGCCTTGTGGAAAGAGAATTTTCATTAGACCTGAGAAGGTCTTGTGGATACCGTCTCTGTCTCTAGTAGAGATGTCTGAGGAGAGGGTGAAGTGGTCTTTGTAGCGATCTGAATAGTCGTAGCTACGCATGGCTCGCAGAATTTCAGCGATGTAGTCTACGACGAATCCGTAACCATCTGAGAACATTTCGCTGCGAATGATGTCTACTTCCCAGCCGGGAATGTAGCAGTGAATTCGATCGAGAAAGGCGGAATCGTAGAACTTGGCAGGTAGGTCGTTGAAGAGATCGGAGTGCTTTAGCATGTAGGGCAGCGTGTGCTGTGTGTTTCCGACTAGCGCGATGGAAGCTTCTGCACCTAGCGTTTCTACGCCGCGTGAGAAGGATTTATTGGCCATGTAGTTTTTCATAATGTCTACGAGGGCCTTGTTTACCCGCTTTTGCTTGCCGGCAAATTCATCGAAAGCGACAACGTCCCAGTAGCCGACAAGACCAATATTGCCGGTTGCATTGTTGACAAAGAGCTTGGCAACGGTGACTTCGCCACCGGAGAGTAAAATGCCGTGGGGAGAAAATTCTGAATAGATATGAGATTTGCCGGTGCCCTTAGGTCCGAGTTCTATAAAGTTGTAGTTGCGCTCGCAAAAAGGAATGAGGCGGGTGAGCTGAATGAGTTTACTACGCTTGCCGAATAGCTCTGGGTTAAAGCCAATGCTCTGCACGAGCAGGTCAATCCATTCTTCAGTCGTGAATTTTTTTCGAGCTTCTACGTATTCATCAAAATCAAAGTGAGAAAGTTGAATAGGCTTGAGAGTAGGCAGTAGCCAGGGGCTAACATTTCTATCTTCAGTAAATTCGTATTCAACATCGGCGATGCACCATACGCCGCTGACCAGAAGCTTTGGGTGAGCCTTGACCGTAGCAGAGTCAACGAGTAGCTTTTTGATACCAAGGTTGGCAAATTCGGCTTCGTAGACGTCGGCTTTGTCGTTTAGGGAAACGCTGATTTTGTCGATGACTTTGTAGCGGCCCTTTTCTTTGATATTAGAGCGGATGAGTCCGGCTTCGTTGCGGTGGACGTAATGTTTTCGCAGAATGTCTTTGACGGTGCAAATGCCGGTTTGAATGGAAGCTTCGTCGTTGGTGGCGCAGTACTGACCGAGCAGATATTCCAGCACGTAGGAGGGGACGATGGCGTTACCCTTGACGGCCTTTACTAGGTCTTTGCGAACGACAAGACCGGGAAAGTGATCGTTAATTTTCTGATCTAATTTTTTGGGGCTATGGTCGGTCATGGCGCGTGTGCTCTAAAAGTCGAAATCGCTAGTAAAAGATCGGCGGATAGTGTAAGTTTCTGATTTGTATTCTCTGTATTGAGACGTGCCTGGTAACTTTTCTTCTAGGCGTAGTTTGACGGTTTGGCTGTTGGCGGCATCGGCTTGGCTAGTTAGCAAGAATCTAATTTTGAGTTCTCTTTCTCTCGGGTTGTCGGTAGTAAAGTCGAAGGTAAGTTCGTGGCTATCGGAAATGAGTTCATTTTTCTGATTGTAGATGCCTGCTCGGAGAATGCGAGACTGAACTTTGGCTGTGGTGGGTTGGGCCTGGTAGAAGGCAACTGCGAGCTGCCCCGTTGTGATGGTGCGATTGCCGCCGCTGATGATGTCAACGTCTACGGCGGATAAATCGCTGTGCCGTTTTTTATTAACGCTAACGACTGGGATGACGACTTCTTGAAGGGTCGCGCCGCCATGGACGAATCGACTGCCGGAACCCTTTAGTCGCAGGCGGTTAATAGATTTTGGAATCTGTATTTCTAAATCGCCTGCGAGACCTACGCTGCTAGATGAGAACTTGCGAAGTCCTGGTGTGGCTGTGAGTCCTTTGCCTAGGCTGAATCGTCTGTCGCGCAGGGTTACTTGCTCACCTTCTACCTCAGCATTGGAGAAGTCGCTTTCAGCGATCGCACGATGCTGATAGATAAACCCATGATCTGCGGTCACAATCAAATTCGTGGCGTTAGCATTGGTGAGCTTTTTCACGAGCTGAATAAGTTCTTGGCAGGTTTCTTCGGCTGCCTCAAATACTCGCTCCTCAGAATCACGCTTATCACCCACGGCGTCAATACGGTTGTGATAGACATACACAACGCTATGGTCTCTAAAGAGCGTTCGGCTGTCTTCTCGGTTCAGCTTGATAAGCTGCTCGGCTTTGATGAGGGTAGCTGGGTCTTTGATATTATTTTCGAGAATTTTTAGTCTGTTTTTACTGCCCTGAGAGCTTTGCCCATCGACTTTGACGGTGCCTGTTTTGTTCGCGGATAAGGTGAGGGTTTGATTTGGGAGAAGAGCGGCCATGCCAAGCTGTGTGTAGCTAGGCAGCATAGAGAGGGCGGGTTCTACTTTTGCCTCATAGCGATTTTCTTGGCGGATGCGGCTGGCGAATTCCTCACCGATTTCGTAGCGCATGGCATCGGAGATGATGACGCAGACTTTTTTGCCTCTGTCTAAGAAGGGTTGAACCCAGTGGCGGAAGAAATTTTTCTGTAGCTGAATGGGGCTGGCAGTCCACCTTTCTGTGGTGTCAACGAGGGGCTGCCAGCTATCGTTGAGCTTGAGCAGGTAGCTGTTGGAGTAGAGGTTTTCAATTTGTTCGCTGAGGGTCTCCATGAGCGTGGCTTGGCTGGAAGCGCGAACGTGGAAAATGAATTTGCGATAGAGCTGATCGATGCGAAACCAGGTGGTGGCGTATTGTCCAATGCCCTCAGCTAGGGAGGGGATGGTCAGTGTGGCTTCACCTGCGGCAGAGATAAACTGAGCGGCGTAGTCGATGGCGCTGTAGAGATGCGCGAAGTCTGAATACCATCGGCTTTGGCGACGCTGGCGAATCCAAAGGGTAACGCTGCCGCTGGAGACGGTTTTGAGGGCAACGGCCTGAACCAGATCGCTGATGATTTTTTGGTCGATAAGGCGAAAGTAGTCTACTTCTAGTAGGGTTTGAAAGTCGTGATCGCGCACATCCTCTTCAATATTCAAGAAATTGGCGCAGTATTTGGAGTGATATTCAAAGTCACGCTCAAACTGACGGCTATCTTTCCAACGCTTTAAGAAAACTAGGGCATCCCCATTGAGATTAGCAGAGAGATTAGCTGAGCCCTCTGTTTCCATGGCATAGCAAGACTTGAATAGTTCGATAACAAAGTCTTGAATGCTGGGTGTATCGGAGGTGTAGCCATAAATTTGCTTGGCCTTTTGCCATAGAAAGGTATCTAGGTGGCAGCGGCCTATCAGCCCTATTTTCTCGCTTTTATCTTCGGCAAGTTCTGCTAGCAGGCTTTCTAATATGGCGTCGAGGCGCGGATCGCTGTCGGCGCAGACGGCGAGCATTTTGAGACGAATCGCATTTTTGGAGTCTTGCTTATGGTCGATTAGCTGTGCAAGCGCTGTTGTGCGCTTTGCAGCTTCATAAAAACCCGTATGGTCTTGCACGATGCTGACTAGCTCTCTGCCTAGCCCTAGTTCAGAGAGCCAGATGCCAACGCGATCGGTGCGAAATTCTGTGTGGGCAAGCTGAACGTCGAGCAGCCAGTTGTCTAGATGGGTGGGCTCTGGGCCATGTTTGTACAGGATGAATTTTTGCTTGGGCTGTTCTCGTAATATCTCATATTTAAGTGAGAATTCGTTGTTGTTAATCTCTCTCTTCTCAACGTTGGGAATATCTATTTCTTGATAGTCGTCGTAGAGTTCTTGTTTGGCGTCGTACCAAAAGACGATGCGATGGTCTTTGTCAAAGAGGAGTGTTTTGAGGGCTTTGGTGATGTTTTTCATGCGAGCAACCCTCCGAACAAGAAGTCAATAGTCGTCCAAAATTCACTATAATATCCACTTTGGCTACGGGATAAATAACCTTCTATAAAAGTTTTTAATTCGTCGTCGCTTAATCTAGAATCTAGAAATAGTCCAATAGCACCTTGCCGCAAGGCTATTAGCTTTGGAATATTGAGCTGTAGTTGTTTAATAGTATTGACTGCCCTTCTATCGGTATTTTCTTTTGGGCCGATGTTACCGTCACCATCAAAAATGAAATGAGTGGCACAAGTACTCTCCAAAGGCGATATCAATAAAGTTGGGTCGTAATCGCCTTTTGCATTACCACAATGACGAGGTTCTTTCTCAGCAAGTTCTCTTTGGCAGGAGCAGAGAAGATTCTGAAAATCTAACGGGTCGACGGTTTTATCACTTTTCGGCTTAAAGTGCTCTATGTGTGAATTATCTAAAGTTATCTGCCGCTCGCAGTAACAACAAAGACCACCTTGCTCTTTTATTAACGCTTCTTTGACAGGTATTCTAACTTTTTTAGTTTTTTTGAAGCGTTCATAGGTAGGATTCTTTTTTTTCTTTTTCCAGTCTATGAATTCTTGAGGCTCATTTTGTTTTTGAATATGCTTCATTTACCAATCAGCTCCTTGCGTCTGATTAGCACTCCGGCTTTCACCAAGTCAGGATCTGCGCCCATTTCTTCTCTAAGGCTGTCAATTTCTGTTCTCGCTTCTTCAAACTGATTTCTACTAATCATTTCATAGAGACTATGTAGCTTAGACGCAATGTGGTCAGGTCTTGTTGTCTTTAATCCCATTAAATCTTCCAAAATCCTGTCTACTTTTTGCCCGTAAGACTGCTCAGGCTTATAAGAGACAATGTTCTCAGCTTCCAAGTGAAGGAGAAAGATATTATCGGGCCTCACATGAGTAAGCACATGGGGTGAATGGGTGGAAACTAAAAACTGGCAGTTGGGAAAGACTTCGAGCAGCCTTGGCACAATAATGCGTTGCCACTGTGGATGTAGGTGTAAGTCTATCTCATCAATAAGGACGATACCTTCTCCTTCGAGTGGATTCTTTGCATTGGGATTTGCGATCGCCATTCGTCTCGCTAAATCACTCACCATTGCAATCAAGCATTTCTCTCCAGCCGATAGCTGATTGACAGTCAAGACTTGTTCGTTTTTCTCAATCTCCATTCTGAGTGGATTGCGATGAACCGATAAGTTATCGAATTCAGGGAGAAACCTATAGAGAGTATTGCGAACGGCTTCTAGCTGTGGGTCTTGGAGTTGAACAGTAGGAGTAGCGTTTTGTGTCTCGCCAGACACTCCATGCATTCGGGTCAATCCACGTTTTTTTCTGCTATTTCGTGCGGTTATCTCATTTTCTAAATCTTCTCTTTCTCGAAACCATTCAAAAAACGTGCGAAAGTTTGCACCTGTTGTGAGTGCGTTGTCGTACGCCGTTAGAATGTCAAAATCCTGTTTGCCTCGGATGCGAAGAGGAATGTCTAGGACAGCTCTATTTACTGGATAATAAACAAACAGAGGCATGCTAGCCAGCTCTGAGTCAGAAGTTATTTGAGATCGGATGTCCTGTGTGTATCCCTTCAATGCTGTTAAATTACTAGAATGATTGACTATGTTTTCGCCTCTACGCCCCTTAGCCAGTCTCCAAGAGACTGTTTTGTTCTGATGCAATCCTGTTAGCTCAATGGATGCGGCTGCTTGGCCATTAGAGATATCATCTTCGGGGATAGGACGCCCGGATGCATTGGCTGTACGAATACGGTTTACGGCCCAAGAGAGCAAAAGTGTAACGGCATCTAGTACTGTGGACTTACCTGCACCATTCACGCCTACAAATACGTTCAACCGTGCGTCCAAATCTAGCGAAAGGGAACGTGCGCCACGGTAGTTATTGAGGGTAAGGGTTTGTAGTTGCATAGGGCTTAGGTTACTTGTATTTCAGCATTTCTATCCCCCTCTCCTTCGGGAGAGGGCTGGGGTGAGGGCTCATATTTTCTAACTCAACCCCGCTACTTTTTTCAGCGCTTTGCCGAACTTAGGATAGTTTACCTTCACGCCATCATCCAGATCGATCTCGATCTGCTTCGTGGCCAGCGGATACAGAACATCCCGCTCATAGCTCTCCAGCTCCAAAATCTGCTTATTCAGCTTATCAATGTCCTTCAGCGCTCTCGCCTTCTCGGCATTAGAAGCCGCCGCGCTAATACTAATTTGCTCGCGCTGACTCTTGCGGGCTTGCAGCTTGGTTTGAAACTGCCTGAGGTAGTCGTTGAGAATTACGCTGACCGTATCGGGGCGGTAGCGGTGCAGGTAGATCAGGGCGTTGAAGGTGCCTTTGGGGCTGGAGAATAGCCAGTAGATCGGGCGCTTTTTGTAGCGTTTGAGGTGGTCGGTGTAGAACTCTTTGAGGAAGAATTTGCGGATGTCCTTTCCAATGGCGTCTTCGATGAATTTGAGGTTTTCGGGGTAGTGGTCGGTGCCGAAGGTGGTGCGTAGGAAAGTGGTGAAGCGTTCGGTGATGTCGTCGGTGAACCAGTCGCCGTCGAGGATGGGGATGACGTTGTCGGCGTCGGGGGTGAAGG
>NZ_JADEXO010000229.1 GCF_015207105.1 cf. Phormidesmis sp. LEGE 11477 | reverse complement strand
GGGTGGGTCTCGGTGTGTGGCGACAGAATACTGAATAATGTCTGTTTCAGCGAATTTCATATCATCTCCTAATGAAAGACATACCTTAAACAACTTCCATAAACATTCGAGCTTCTCTTTCAAGCCATCATCCCGTACCAAACTGAATGCGGGCTCGCAAGTCTACTTTCAGCCCTACATCCGCCTTCAAACCGCTGCTGCCCGCGCCTAAAATTTGTCCACCAACTTGGACACTAGAGCTATCACCTGTCGCTGCGCCGGGGGTGGGCAATAGCCGCAGCGGATCGAGTCGAACAGAAGAGGCTGTTGTATCTTTCAGGCCGCTAAAGGCGGCTTCGGTTGATCCTAAACTAGCGGAGATATCGCCCGCACCGACTGAAAGGCCACCGGAAAGCCCACTTCCACCTAGCGACAAGCCGCCGCTAGAACTGCCAGACGAGAAAGCGACCGGGCCTTTTAGATCGATGCCTTCTGGCATGGCGATCGCACCTGAGGGAAATCGCATGCTTTCTTGATTGTTGAGCGCGGCTAGGGCTCGGCCTGCGGCAGGATTCCCGCCTTTGGTGGCTAGCTCAGTCGTACTTTGAGGCGTGCTTTGATTACTAGGGACATCTACAGTATCGGGGCTCAGAGAATCTTTGCCGTCGAAATTACTGTTGACCGACGGTTCAAAAACAACATCTTGCTGTGAGAGCGTCAGATTAATACTCGATCGCAGCGGTACGCCCGTCGGTGCAAAGAAATCAATGGTTTCTTTAAAAGATTCCAACATTCCCTTAAAGCTGTAGGCACCCCATTCAAACTGTACGACTGGTGGCGCTTTCTCGTCGTTTGGCTGCATAAACTGTGCGATCTGGCTGGTGGCAATGCGGACATCGCTGCCGTCGTGGGTGGTGTCAAATATCAGCGCCATCGACAGTTTGCCACTGCTCTGGCTAACAAACTGTTTCTTTTTGCTGCCCTGGCCTTTCTCTTCTAGAGTATTGGTGATTGTGTAGTCTAGCGACACCGGGTTGAAGTGAACCGAGATTTCACTGCCGCTATTGGTGCCGCTGATGACTTTGAATAGTGCCTTTTGAGTTGCTGTCATTGTTTCTCTCCTCCGACGGCTGAGGTCTCTTGTACCAGGCTCAGCCCTTCATGCACCAGGTGCAGTTCTTCTACGCCGACTTCTGAGCCGCGAGCGTTGAGGTCTGCTGCCTTAAACTTTGTCGGCATGGCTTTATCTAGCTTCCAGGCCAGTCGCTCTTCGCCTTTGTGGTTGTACATGCGGATGATGGCCGCTAGCCGATAGCTATAGCCCTCGTCTTTGGTGACTAGCTCAAACCATTTCCACAAGTCGCGGGTGGTGGTCATGCCCCGCTTCAGGATGACGGTAGAAAAGGTCACTGCCCCGGCCCGCTGAGCGTCGCCGTAGTTGCGTCCGCCTTCTTTGATGACTTTCGGTTCCATATTGGCTTCTAAGCCGCTACATTCCGAGAAGGCTCCGCTGCACAGCGGCATGGGGTCACCGCCGCCAGTCATCAGCGGATCGGTTTGAAAATCTACGTGGAAGCGAAAAACGTGAAGCGGATAAAGCTGATTCTCTTTGACTTCGCTAGGAATCATCACGCGGCCTCCCCGATTTCTGTTTTGACCAAGGCGGGCAGCAGTGAGCTTTGTGCGTTGTCATATAGCGTCAGAGTCAGGGTAATTCGCTCTAGCGGCAGGGCCGGGGCAAATTCAATTCGGGCGATCGCACGGCCATTGTCCAGATCGTTCTGTGTCATTGTGGTGCGATCACATCTCACCAAATACGCCTCCGCACTCGATCCACCGCGAAAAGCTCCCGCTAAGAACAAACTTTCCATCAGCCCGCGCAGGCTTTCTTCTAACTGGCTCCACAGGCGCTCTCCTGACGATTCAAACACCAGCGCTTCACCCAGGCGAGTGGCCGCTTTTAAAATGACGCCAATCAGTCGATGAACGCTAGCAGGACGCACCGATTCCTCTAGGCTAGTGGTCACATCCGAGAGCAGTTGCAGACCGTTGGGAGTCGGCCCAAACAAAGAGACTCTTTCGATCAGAGATTTCTCGGCGTAGCTAGGCTGATAGAGCTGCGATCGCCCCAGCGTCGGCACAAATTCAATCACGTCACTGAATGCCCCACTTAGCGGTAGCGTCGCCGCGCTGCGATAGGTTCCCTGAATCAGCGCATTACGAGCCAGCAATCCTACCAGCACCCCGTCTGGACTTTCCAACTGTTCTGGCAGACCGACAGCGCCGAGAGATCGCACCCAGGGATAGACGAGCTGCACCGTCCGGCTAACCAGTCCCGCCTCTGATTTGTTTGCAGGGGATGTGGTAAGCGCCGCTAGATCTTGCGATTTCTCTAAAAAGTTCAACAGATTCGCGGCGGCGGCACTTTCTGGCTGGGGGAGTGGAATTGCGGCCACTAGCTGCACCGAACGCAGCGAGGCTTGTGCCCTTCGCGCTGTCAAGAAGTTAGCGACTAAGTTCAGCGCCTTGGCCCAGTCTCGATAGCCCGTTTCACCGCATCGAGGCGCAGGGATAGTGCTGAGCCGAGAGTCACTTGGTGGCTCAGCCTGTGGGCTAGAACAGGCGGTGAACTGTTCAATGG
>NZ_JADEXO010000129.1 GCF_015207105.1 cf. Phormidesmis sp. LEGE 11477 | reverse complement strand
CTTTTATTCTGACGGCGCTGTTGTAGGAGCTGCTTGGCTAGCAGGCGGCGAACTAACTGGAGGTGGTGCCGCTGGTCTAGCTGCAGGAGGTGGTGTTACCGGTCTAGCCGCAGGTGCCGCTGGTCTAGCCGCTGGGGGTGGTGTTGCCGGTCTAGCGGGTGAACTGCTAGCCGGGGGCGTGGATGCAGGTGCGGGCGTTGTCGCAGGTGCGGGTGTGGATGCAGGCGGCGGTGCGGCGGGTCTGGTAGGTGGACTGTTGGCAGGTCGATTGTTGTTGGCAGGCGGAGGGGTCGTCGCCGGTCTAGCGGGTGATGAAGTGGCTGGTCTTGTAGGGGAAGGTGAGCCCTCAGCAGGACGATTGCTTCCAGACGGGCGACTAGCCGGTGAGCTCTCATCTGGTGAGCCGTTGTCCGATGGAGTATTCTCTACAGTCGGCGCATTACTTTCTGCTGGCGTACGGTCTTCTGCTGACGATGGACTTTCCGCTGTGGCTGCAGCGGGCTCGTTTGTCGGCGTAGCAGGTGTAGCAGGAGTATCTGCGGGCGTTTCGGTATTGGGTGTCTCCGTGGCAGGCGTCTCTGTAGCAGGTGTCTCTGTAGCAGGTGTCTCTGGCGCGGGCGCTGTAGCTGCGGCGGGTTCTGAGACAGGGCGTTCCGGGGGGGCAGTGCGCTGAGGTGTAGTGACGCTTTGTCTTTCGCCGCGTCGTCGGGCAGCGCGCGATCGCTGCGATCCCTCGATGCCAAATTCAATTTCCATCGTGGTTCGGCTGCGCTGACCGTTGGTGTCAAACGTAGAATTACGAACAGCTTCCATAGCCGCCTGGTCTATCGCCGCATTGCCGCTAGAGCTTGTCATTGTCACACTAACGACATTGCCCTCCTCGTCTGTTTCAAGATCAAAGCGCGTCTTGCCCTCAACGCCTGCCTGTTCAGCCTCTTCTGGATATTCTGGGCGTACACATTCTCGGCAGCTCATTGTGTTAGAACCACCGCTAGAGCCTGAGCTCTCGGTCGTTCCAGAACGCCGAGCCACGCCCGTGCCCGACTCTGAAGGCGAGCTAGCTGGCGCGGCGGCTGGACTGTTGCCAGTAGAAGCATCAGTAGAAGTGCTAGAAGAATTACCGGCTGCTCTCTGGCTGCGAATCCGCCGCAAGAGGGCACTAATATTTCCACGGGTGTCGCTGTTTGTGGTTGCCTCTGATGACTCTGCTTCGGCAGTCTGTACCTCATCGTCCGTGGCCGGCTCGTCAGTATCATTAGTTTCAGCAGTCTCAGTAGTCTCAGTAGTCACTTCCTCAGACTCGTCAGTCACCGCTTCAGACTCGACCTGTTCAGGGGCCGGCTGATCTGATACGGGTTCATCGGTGGGTTCGCTAACCGATTCATTGACCTCTGGCGGTATGGGCTCAGGCCGAAAAGGAATAATTGGGCGCGGCGCAGCCGGCGCACTTCTAGCAACCTGTGCCTCAGTCGAAAGGATGCTTTCTTGTACTGTTTCAGCACGCTCTTCTGGCGTTTCTTCTGGTACCTCTTCAAGTGTTTCAACTTCCTCAATGACCGCTTCTGGCTCTGCTACCGGGCTAACGACAACCAGCTCAATTCGCTCCGAGGGTTCTACTAGATCAGAAGGAAGCAAAGCTAGCAGAGGCCAAAGTCCTAGATGCGTGCCTACGGCTACACAAGCGCCTAAAAGTACCCACTTCTTGGTAGTGGCGTCTTCTCTAGCGTGTTGGGCTTGGCAAGCGCGAGAAAGGCTCATAGCAAAGGGGCAGTAGATTAGAGGTGAGAAGGACAGGGGGCGATCACGGCGGGTAACGAGATCGAATATCAGTAGGCAAACACGGCTGTTGACTTAGTCATCGATTATGACATTGATTAAGCCGTTAAACTTTTTGCCTCCTGAAACAGTACGAATTCTGCGCCTGAGCCCAGCTTTATAGCTTTAGTAATCTGGCGTACTCGCTAGTGAGCCGTCGGGAAACAGCATCAAGGTCACGGCATCAATCTTCACTAGGGAACCGCTGGCTCTGCCCATAACTGTTTTAATCCGAATCGGTATAACGCCCCCTGGTGGAAACGCCCACCATTCTCCATCTTTGCAAAACGGATCGCTATAGCCTTCGCGATCGCACCAGTGCTGACAAGTGTCTCGAATCGCGTCACCAAGATCAAAATATTGAGGAAGACTTGCCATTACATTTCACCAGAGTCGCATCGGTCAACCGACTATTGGATAACTCTACTGGCTTCGCTATCTCCGCTCGCTTTAACGGTTGCTTTACTGGCCTATTCGTCAGCGCCAGGCTCGTGTGATTCCGGCTCGGATGATGCTGGCTGCTGGTCCTCTTCTATCCCAAAGTCTACCTGCATTGTAGTTGAGCCCGCTTGTCCATTCGGTTCAAAACTATACTGCCTAACGGCTTGTAGCACCGCCATATCTATATCCATATTCCCGCTCGATCGGTCTAGCCATACCTTCGTTACATTGCCAGATTCATCAAAGTCTATCGTGACCCAGACATCTCCTTCTATTCCTGCTGCTGCGTCTTCTGGATGGGCAGGCGGATAG
Organism: cf. Phormidesmis sp. LEGE 11477; assembly: GCF_015207105.1. Classification (GTDB taxonomy): domain Bacteria; phylum Cyanobacteriota; class Cyanobacteriia; order Phormidesmidales; family Phormidesmidaceae; genus Phormidesmis. The sequence continues at coordinate 13,234 of NZ_JADEXO010000129.1, read as the reverse complement.
CACGTCAGGCAGTTAACAGTGTGGCTGTCACGTCTCAACTGCTCTAGTCCTAACCGCTCTAAAAGTGCTTCATAGTTACCGTCTGTATCTTCAGCAGAGCTAGCTTCGGTTGGAGTTGGCGCTTCAGCAGTCGTCTGTACGGGTATCGCTTTTGCCTGCTTTGGGATAGCGATGATTAGAGCAAGGCCCAGAGAAAGACTGACAGAAATACTTGAAACTGCTAAGAAAAGCTGCCGAAGTAGCCACTTGGCGATCGCCTCTTCTTGCTGATTTTGCCTTGAATAGCTCATAGGACGGCCCGCGTAGTTATAGCGACTATATCTTTCTCGACCAAGCCTATACAGTTCGAGAAAATTCCATAGCAAAGTCCTGACAACCAATAGGTGAATCAATCATCCGTAGCGTTAGCTGACAAGCTCGATTGTCTGGTTCTGGAGTGGTTAGATCAGCACAGCCAAAATGCGCCTAGAGAGACGAGCGGCTTTTGAGCCAATGGGTGCCACCGATGATTATGAAAGTGAACCAGATCGCGTAGCTAGGGAACCATTGAGCCCACCAATCAGTAGAGAAAAATATCGCTGATGGCTTTGCAAGCACAACGGCAGTATAGAGATTGAGCGCTATGGCGATCGCCATGCCAATCATGCCAGAATTCAAAAAATGTTTCATTGCTTCTTTCCAAACACAAGGGGACTTAATTCACTAATTCTTGTTCGCTAATTCGTGCTTGAGCTAATTATACTTACGGACTACAAAAGTACAGACCATAAAAGGAAATGTAGTTTTGTTTTCTAACATGTTTGCTAACAAGGGCATGGCCTTAGCACTGTGTGTAACCAAGACTACAGCGTGTAACCAAGACTACAGCTTCTAAAAATGGCCTAAGCTAGGCGCGGATTGCTATATGAACAAAACACGTGGGAAAAAAGCCTGTCTTTTGAATATGCCAGAAAAAGACAGGCTAATAGAGCTCTGGAGAACTCATAACATTAAAAGTGGGAAGCAATTCACTACGGTTCTAGGCAGTTATCGTGCCGCTAATCTAGCAATCAGGCTAAATCAACTGGCCACATCTTATAGCCTATCCAGCCTAGCTATTGAATACCACTCTCAATAATTACGCTTCAAACTATAGCCTAATATCGCTGCAATTAAGAAATGTTATCAACAGAGAATCTGGAAAACTACCGGATAATAAACCTAAAAACCCTTGAATTACTAGGATTTTTAATATTCACCAATCACTTAAATTCGTTTACGACTGAGAAAATTATCAAGATCTATTGTCATTAAACTACTTATGACATAAGGTTGGAAAAGCAAGAGCACTCCTGCTCATGCCGATACGGTGGCAGCTCAGCATAAGAACAGTCAAAAGCAAGACAGTTTCTTAGCCACTGTTGTTCTTTTGTGCTGCGCTACTTACAACCGCACTAAAGTTTGCGAGAGTAGCGGCGTAAGCAAAACATCGTATACAAACTGTTCAAAATATGAGGCTTTGCGACTATGCAAGCGTATGGAAAACCAACCGTAAAATACGATTGGTGGGCGGGTAATGCCCGTTTTGCTGATGATCCAGGACTTTTTATTGCCGCTCACGTCGCCCAGGCCGCTTTGATTACCTTCTGGGCAGGCGCATTTACCCTGTTTGAACTCTCTCAGTTTGATCCTAGTTTGCCTATGGGTGAACAAGGACTGATTCTACTACCCCATCTAGCGACTTTGGGCCTCGGCGTCGGCAGCGGCGGCGAAGTCATTGATACCTATCCGTACTTTGTGATTGGATCAGTTCATCTAATCTCTTCGGCTGTTTTGGGTGCAGGCGCACTCTTTCATACCGTTAGAGGAAACAAAAGCAGCCTTGAAAACGCTGACGGTCCAGCCAAGAACTTTTACTTTGACTGGGATGATCCGGCCAAAGTCGGCTTAATTCTAGGTCATCATTTGTTGTTCTTAGGGGCTGGTGCGCTGGCGCTGGTGGCAAAAGCTACTCAGTGGGGCGGTCTGTACGATTCTACGATTGGTGAAGTGAGAACGGTCACCAATATTACGCTCGACCCGCTGGTTATATACGGTTATCAGACTCACTTTGGCAGCGTAAATAGTTTAGAAGATTTGGTAGGCGGTCATGTCTATGTCGGCGTTTTACTAATTGCTGGGGGCATCTTTCATATTCTTGTTCCGCCGCTGAAGTGGGCTAGAAATGTCTTGATTTTCTCGGGCGAGGCGATCTTGTCTTATTCTCTAGGCGGTATTGCGCTAGCTGGGTTTGTGGCTGCTTATTTTTGCGCGGTGAACACGCTCGCCTATCCTGTCGAATTCTACGGTGCGCCCCTAGCAATTAAGCTGGGTGTCACACCTTACTTTGCCGATACGGTTAGTCTACCGCCTGGGGTTTATACGGCGCGCTGCTGGCTAGCGAATGCTCACTTCTTCCTAGCTTTCTTTATGCTTCAAGGTCATCTTTGGCACGCTTTGCGAGCGATGGGCTTTGACTTTAATCGAGTAACAGAAGCGTTCGATGTAAACTATCAGCCACCGGTCACCTCTACAGCAGTTGCTGGATCGAATACAGAAGCCGCCGCTCAGAAAACAACAGAGGCGAAGGCGGCTGCCTCTTGATTTGATGCCAGCTAGCATTAGACCAGCTAGCATTAGATGTATAACTTTCAAAAAAGTTGAGCAATTACTATTGTTCTTCTTTCGAGACTTCTCTCAAGGCACTAAGCCTACTGTTGTTTTTGACAGTAGGCTTTTTTTTCTTTACTAGCACTGCTGTCGACGTCAATTCCAGATCACGAGGACTTCTAAAAAGCTCAGTGCCATCTTCTGCACGTGATATCACGCCCAATCAAATACGACCATGCCCTTTTAGATAAGACTAATAAAAGCTACCTGACGATAGACCGTGAGCATTAGGGCTTTGTCATTTTGAATTGCTTCCATAGCGTTCTCCATACCGCCACTAGACTTTATCTATGTTTTCTATAGATCTACGATGTCTTGCTGCCATGCTGTTTTGCGATGAGGTTAAGACAAGATTGATATATGCTGTTTAAGAGCTTATTTAGATTCAATCTCAATAAGCTGTGCTTATTTGTTTTTAGATACCTTTTAATGGGGGTTAGCCATGAGTAAACGATTAAAGGCAGTAGAGCTATTCTTAGCCGTTGGACTGACAGCTGGACTGGCTGCTTGTGGAGGCGAGTCACCAGAAGTTGAGGTTGAAACTCCTCCAGATGCTGCCGCTGAAGTAGAAGGCGGTGAAGGTGGCGAAGGCGGCGAGGGCGGTGACTATTCCGCTGGAGAACAGGCCAATGCTGACTTTGAAGACAAGCTCAGCGGCGCTGACTTACTGGGTGCGCTGCAAGAGGGTGGCCATGTTATCTATTTTCGTCATGCTCAAACTGAAAGAGACTACGCTGACCAAGCCGATCCTGATATGAGCTTGGATGACTGTGAAACTCAGCGTAAGCTCAATGACATCGGCGAAGAACAAGCTGAGGTGATTGGCACTGCCTTTACCCAAAAAGAGATTCCGGTAGGTGAAGTCATCACTAGTGAGTACTGCCGAGCTTGGAAGACTGCAGACATTGCCTTTGGTCGATACACCGAAAATTCGCAGCTAAATTTCTTACCTTTTGAAGACTATACCGAAGCCCAGGTAGAAGAAATGCGAGCTAACGTCATGCCTTTGCTGACAGCGGTGCCGGCGGAAGGAGAAAACACGGTTATCGTGGGTCATGACGATATCTTTGAAGCGGCTACGGGTATCTACCCCGATCCGCAAGGGATAGCCTATGTGCTGACGCCCGACGGTAATGGTGAGTTCACGCTGCAGGCCAACTTGCTGCCTGAGGAATGGGCTGAGCTGTAGGGATTGAACAGGTAGGGCGATCGCACTAAAGCAATACCAAGATCGCCCTATCCCAAGCTCAGCTTCAAGACAGTTTAGGATACGCGAATTCAGCTTAAAGCTGTGTAACAACTTACTGATAAACCTTAGCGACAGCCGTCAGGCCAACTCGTGCTCAATAGCAACGCACCGATACTGTTTCACCGACTTTAGAGCGATCTTTCCATCTGGTTTGGTGGCTGAGCTGGTGGCACTGGTGATCGCACTTTTCTCTTCTATCTTGATCCGATAGCATCCCTGCCGCAGATTTTGATCTGGGCTAGCGCGGTAAACGGCCTTTGCCTCTATCCAACTCGCGTCGGCTGTCCAGCGATCGAGCCAGAGCTGTAGCAGCCTGATCGGCACATGACGCAGCAGCGGGAATAGCAACTGCTTGAGTCCTGTCAACCCTTTGCGTGTGACTCGGACGGTTCTAGGATAGGTGAACCAGTCCCAGCCAGCCTTCATCCAGGCTTCTCGCTCTGCTATTTGTTCAAATCGACCAACGCCCGCCCAGCCCCGATAAAACAGCTTCATTTGCTGCGGGTCGCCCGTTCTCTCGATTAGCTGCGGCAGCGCTTCAGGTTCTAGATGGCCCCAAAACTGCCCGGTGGGCAAATCTATCAGCGTAGGCGCAAACTGGTGACCGCCAAAGTGAGTGGTCTGCCATACGCGCAGCGATTGATCGGGCTGGCCATACTGCTTGCGGAGCTGACGGTAGAGCGGCGTGCCAAAGCGACCGCAGGCTAGGTCTACTTGCGTATGAGTGCAGACGAGTATCTCTCTGTGTGAGTTCTCTCTGTGTGAGTCTGTGGTCTGTTGTCGGTAGGAAGTAAACGGCGTTAGGGCTTTGGTTTGGCCAAAGAGGCGGTTGAGCAGTGCGATCGCCACTGCTGGAGCCTGTTGTTCTGGCACGATGTATTCTTCTTTAGTGTATTCAGCAAACTCTCTAGCGGGGCGCTGATAGTAGAGTATGCGAGTAAATCCAGGTGTAGAATAATCACGATCCGGGGCGATCGCAACGGGTCTGACCATGATTCCTTTACGGAAAACCAGCTTTTTGATCAGCGGTATTATCTGAGCGATAACCGGATGGTCTGTAAACATAGACGTTGGCCAGGGCTGGGGAATTTCTACAATCAGCCAGCAATCTATCTTTTGGGCAGAGCCAATGGGGTCTTCTCCGCTGAGCTTGGACACCTGAGAGCAATATCGGCAGTCGGCTATATCATCTATGGTTTGCACTGTTCTATTCCTATCAGATCAGCAGTCACTCTATCTTAAGCTGACTTAAGCTGAGGATCGCACTCAAGCTGAGTGTCGTAAAGCAAATGTAAGAACAACCCGTTCGCATTCCATAGCGGCCTCTCCTTTTACAATCGATTCTGATGATGGGCTGATTGACACACTGTCTTTTGACAGGAGCTTTTTGGGCTGCGAATACTTAAAAGGTTCCAAACGTGGAAAGCCGCAAACATGCTTTGAATCCGGCTGTTCGGGCAACGAAATTAGAATATATAAACTGGGAGATAGGCTTGACTGGAAGATAGTGAGCTTGAGAGTTAACGTTTGGGTTCTAGCGACATTTTCTAGTTTCTTCGATTCATGTCGGTTCATGTATTAGCATTCCAGTTCAGGCTCAATATTTACAGCCGTCTGTTCGACTAGACAATCAACAGGACAATCAGTAAAACACCTATCCCCTGCTGCCAAAAACTGCCTCGGATACCTTGTTCTCGAAATCTGTTGTTTCTAGTCGTGAGCTAGCATCGCTGACTTCGCAAAGTCTTTCGCGAAGCCTAAACAGCATTGAGATTACTGATATTCGACTAGTGGCATGCTAATTCCTGATACGTTAGAAATTCGACTGACCGATACGATCAAGTTGATTAACAATTGTGTATGGACTCGTAGGCAGGCAGATGAAGGCCACACTAGAGCGTTAGTATGGCCAAAGACTTATCGGTTCCAGTAGAAGATCAGCTACTGGAAGTAAGGGGGAAAGCGTAGTGAGAATCTACCACTGTCCCGCAGCTGTGAAGGGGGTGCTACGGTGCCTCTCAGTCAGAACGCCCGCCGATTAAGGTATATGTTTTTATCAATTATCTGCGAGGTACAGATGATCAGTATTTTAGGGTTCGATAGGCCAAATAGGTGGCAAGAAGACCTATGGCTACAAGCGTTTTGGTCAGTTTGGCGGTTAGAAGAGTTGGCTGAAAGATAGGCTAACAAAAACGAGTTAGCAGGAGATAAGCTAACAAACAACTGGGTGACAAAACTAAGAAAACGCATCAAAAGCGTAGAGTTGATGCCGCCTAGCCTTCCTGTTTTCAAAGGTTGTTTTCCCTCAACTTCTCTCCAGCTACCGTGATATGCATCTACGAGAAGCGAATTGCCACACAAGATGAACGTGGACAGACGACAGCGCTTGTCTTGAACTGCGATCGCCCTTTTTGAACAGTTTTTATCATAACCAGCTATCGAAACTATTAGATGGTTTTGACGGCTGCTGCCCAATGCTGGCCAACACTTTGTAGACAACGGATGTAGGCGCACAAGGGGCGGTTTTCGGTGTGCCGAATTCGCCTAGTCTCTCTCACTGTTTTTTCTCTTTACCGCTCTTAATTTTTATCGCTACCTCCATCGCCATAGAGCGATTGTTTTTCAATGTCCACTGTGTTCATTTGTAATAGTTTAGTAGTTGCATTTTCGACGATTGTCCTACCGCTGTGTAGTTTGCCAGTTTTAGCTCAACAGTCTGCCCAACAGTCTGATGAGGTGCTAGAAGTAGACCCAGATGACGAGGATGCTTCGCTGCGGCTGACAGTCACCGGAGAAATCCTCGATCGGCCTGTCTATGCGCCTTTTCGGAGAGAAGGGACGGTGAGAGAATCTAGCCAGCCGGTGTATGTGATCGACCGCGATCAGATTGAAGCGCAGGGGGCGCGTACAGTGGATGAAGCGCTGCGGTATCTGCCGGGAGTGTTGAGTGAAGGGACGACGGGCGGCCAGTTGGGCGCTCTTAGCGGGCAGTTTGTTCGAGGGGGAACGTCTGCTCAGACGCTGATTTTGCTGGATGGTCGTCCGCTAAATGAGGTGGGTAGCTCGGGGGCGTTTGACCTATCAACTATCACGACCGAGGCGGTCGAGCAAATTGAGGTGCTGCCAGGGGGTGGTTCTGTTCTCTACGGCTCTAATGCAATTGGCGGCGTGATTAATATTATTACCCGGCGTCCGTTAGCAGAGTCTGGCATAGAGACAACGGCGACTGTAGAGGCTGGCAGCTTTGGCTACAACCAACAATCGATGCAGCTACAGCAAAGAGTAGCAGATAGCAGCCTGTTGCTGAGCTATAGTCGCACCGCCGCTAAGAATGATTTTCCGTTTAGCCTGCGCTCGACTGACTTTGAAGGGACTCGGACAAATGCCGAGGTGCTTTACAACAATTTGAATCTACAGCTATCAGGCGATCTAGGCGATCGCAATCGCTTACGCTTTGGGGTGCTTTATCTCAGCAAAGACCTCGGCGTGCCGGGTGGTTTCCCAGTGCCAGATAGCCTAGCAGGTGGCTTTAATGCGCTGACGGCAGACGATCAACAGTTTACTGAAAACTGGCTGCTAGATTTGGCCTATGAGGCGGATTTGGGTCAGGCGGATGACTCACTGCTGACGGCGCGGCTGTATGCTGATTTTTCGGATTTCAGATTTAGCGATCCGGTTGCAGATAATGCGTTTGAGTCCCCTAGCCAGCGAGATACCGATCAAACGTCGCTGGGCGCTCAAATTCAGCATGACTGGCAGTTTGCCGACGGTCAAAATCTGACTTATGGGCTCGACTATCGCACCGTGACGGCTGAAAATAGCACGCTTGATTTGTTGAGTAACGCGCGCACCCAAAACTACCGCGATACGATCAATCAACTCGGTCTATTTTCTCGATATCAGCTCGATATCACGCCTCGAATTAGCACTAATTTGGGCATCCGACAAGATTTTAATGACTTAGCAGCGGGCTCTTTTACCTCGTTTAATGTGGGCTCTCAGATCAGGCTGACAGATACAACAAACCTGCGAGCCAATTTTGCGCGTAATTTTCGAGTGCCGACGCTGGGCGATCTGTTTTTTGAACCGTTTAACAATCCAGACTTGCAGCCAGAGCGAGGGCTGAGCTTTGATGTTGGACTCGACCAGTCTTTGGGCGATCGCGGCCTGTGGCGATTCTCTTTTTATCGCAATGATATTCGAGATGCCATTAGCTTTGATCTTGAAAGTTCCACGCCGCAAAATATTGGCCGAGTCGAGTCGATTGGGATTGAAACCACATTGAATTATCAGTTATTTGACGATCTGTTTGCCTTTGCTAACTACACCTGGAATCGCCCAAAGATTCGAGAAGGTCCCACCCCAGAGAACGCTGATAATCTGCTGCCCTTTACCCATGCTAATAGCTTCAACGCGGGGCTAGCGTATGAAGCGAACGGACTCTATGTGGCGCTGTTAACGCATTCGGTGAGCAATGTGTTTGTCGATCGAGGTAACCAAGAATCGCTCGGCGGTCATACCACTTTTGACTTTAAGCTGCGAGTGCCGTTAGGCGAGTCGTTTGCCATCAATGCGAGTGTCGATAACATTTTTGATGCTCAATATGAAGAATTTCCTGGGTTTCCAGGGGTAGGTCGAAGCTTTCAGGCCGGTATTAGGGGAGCATTTTAGATGGGTGATCTGTTGAGAAAGTACTGGAAAAGATATTTCCGACAGCTTGGGCTAGCGCTTGTTGGCCTGTTTTTGGTGGTGGGCTGTTACGTTCCGAGAACGGCTGGGCCAACGACTGGGCCAGTACCTGCTAATGCTGACCTAGCCGAAGATATCAGCGCTAAGCCCACAGTTTGTGCAGAGGCTTATGACTCAACTAAAGACTATTTCCCAGACAAGGTTACAACAGAATATGCAACTGGGTTTTCGGTGGACTATCACAATCACTATAAAGTCGTCACGGTAAGCGATCCTTGGCGCGGCGCGGATCGGACTTTTCAGTATGTGCTGGTGCAGTGTGGAACGCCTGTGCCGACCGGATTTGTGAATGCTCAAATCGTTGAGGTGCCGGTCAAGAGCGTAGTGGCCCTATCGACGACACAGCTACCGCATCTGGTGATCTTAGACCGGTTAGAGACTTTGGTTGGCGTTAGTCAGTTCGAGACTGTGAACACGCCTGAAGTCCGTGAAAAAATTGAACGCGGTGAGATTCAGGCGCTGAGTTCGGGCGCGGCGTTGGACGTAGAACGGCTGTTGCTAGCAGATCCAGACTTGGTGATGACTTTTGGCACGGGCGATGCTGACAGTGATAGCCATGAGCGATTAATAGCGGCAGGCTTACCGGTAGCGCTGGTGTCTGAGTACCGAGAGCAAACGCCGCTGGGCCGGGCCGAATGGCTGAAGTTTGTGGCGCTATTTTTTAATCAGGAAAGGCGATCGCAACAGTATTTTTCTGAAATGGTGACTGCCTATGAGTCGATGAAAAAGCTGACTGCTGATCCCTCTGCTCGGCCCACGGTGTTTTCGGGCTTTAGCTATGAGGGCACCTGGTATATGCCCGGTGGAAACAGCTATGCAGCCCAGCTATTGGCCGATGCCGGGGCGGATTATCTCTGGGCCGATATCGAGTCAAATGGTAGTCGGCCAATGGATTTTGAGGCGGTGTTTGAGCGATCGCAGGCGGCTGATTTTTGGGTGAATATGAGCCAGGACTGGCAGAGAAAAGAAGATGCGATCGCCGCCGATCCGCGCTATGGAAAGCTGGCTGCGCTCCAAAACAACAAAGCCTACAACAACAATGCCAAACTCAATCAAACGGGCGGTAATGACTATTGGGAAAGCGGCCTAGCCAACCCAGATGTGATCCTGGCCGATCTGATTAAAATCTTTCATCCAGAGCGTTTGCCCGATCACGATCTGGTATATTACCAGCCGCTAAAGCCATGACCAAAATCAACAACATGACCGAACTCGTGACTCAACCCGTAACCCTGGCTCAAATCAGCGATACCCATCTGCTGGCAGACAAGTCGGCGCTGCTGCGGGGCCGTAATCCCTGGCTGTCGTTGAGCGCTGTTTTGCAGCAGGCTATAGCGGCGCAGCCAGATGGATTGTTGCTGAGCGGCGATTTGGCCGAGCGCGGTGAGCTGGCCGCTTATGAGAATGTGCGAACGGCAATTTTTGCTGCTCAGCGCCAAGGCGATCGCCCGGTCAAAGATGGTGTCACCGATACAGCCCTGGATTTACCAATTTATTGGCTACCGGGCAACCACGATGATCTAGCGGCGATGAAGTCAGCATTTCAATCACCTTGCTTCCGGGGGCTACAGGCAATTAATCTAGGCACTTGGCAGCTAATACTGCTAGATTCAGTGCTGCCACAGGCACAGGTTGGTGAGGGCAGACTCTCGTCAGCCGCGCTGGACTGGCTACACTTAGAACTTTGCCAACATCCTGACAAGCCCACTATCGTAGCGCTGCATCATCATCCGGTGCCAGTCAGCATCGACTGGGTCGATCAGATGCAGGTGCAGAACGCCGACGAGCTGCTAGCAATTCTCGATGTTTTTCCTCAAGTAAAGCTGGTGAGCTTTGGCCATATCCATTTTGAATTTCAGCATCAGCGTCAGCGTAGCAATCGGCCATCGATCGCCTTCTACGGCTGTCCGTCCACCCATTTGCAGATTGACGCTACCGCCAACCACCGCTCACCGGGCTTTCGCCTGATCCATCTTCATGCAGACGGGACGCATCAAACACAAGTTTGTTGGCTGCCTTTGGAGGATGAACAATGATCAACAACTCTTCATCTCAGGCCCCTAAAAAAACGTATCCACAGGCCGACAGCAGTCCTCGTCGAAAGGCTGCTATTGAGGCCGCTACTGAGCCATTATTCGGTCTCCGCCTGAGCGGAATTAGCGGAATAATTGGACTTATAGTTCTGTTGTTGATTGTATTCTTAGCTAGCTTGGCCCTAGGGTCTGTGTCTATTCCACTATCAGAAGTGATCGCGGCACTACTGGGCCGAGAAACGACTCACGCCGCCTGGCGAGAGATTGTTGTAGACTTTCGTTTGCCTAGGGCGCTAACGGCGATGGTGGCCGGCGCTGCTTTGGCTAATAGTGGCCTACAGCTACAGGCACTTTTTAGAAATCCCTTAGCGGGGCCTTCTATTTTGGGTATTAACGCCGGGGCCAGTTTGGGGGCGGCGTTGGTGGTGCTTTCTGGCGGAGCGATTGGGAGCAGTGCGATCACAAGCGGGCGGCTATCTAGCTGGCTAGCTCAGCTTAGCTTGGTAGGGGCGGCCAGTATGGGGGCGGCGATCGCCATGCTGCTGGTTATCTTGGTGGCCCGTCAGGTACGCAGCTCTTTGGCATTGTTAATCTTTGGTCTGATGTTTGGCTATACCACCACGGCGCTGGTGACCATTCTGTTGCACTTTAGCCAGATCGATCAAACGTTGGCGTACTTGAGCTGGACGTTTGGCAGCTTTAGCGGCGTCACCTGGCAGCAGCTACCAGTGCTATTGGTCGTAACGATTTTGGGTTTAGGTCTCTCCTTTCTATTTGCCAAACTGTTGGATGTGCTTTTGCTCGGTGAAGAGCAGGCGATCGGCTTAGGGCTTTCTCTCAACCGGGTGCGCTGCTGTTTGATTGTCAGTGCCTCTGTGCTAGCGGGCAGCGTGACTGCGTTTTGTGGGCCGATTGCTTTTTTAGGGGTGGCGGTGCCGCATCTGACCCGCACTCTTTTGCGGACGCTGAGCCATCGGATTTTGATTCCGGCAACCACTTTGCTGGGCGCGATTTTGGCTTTGGTGGCCGATGCGATCGCCCAGCTTCCTGGCAGCCAAACCCTGCTGCCGCTCAACGCAGTCACCGCCTTACTGGGTGCGCCTGTGCTAATCTGGCTGATGCTCAAGCGGTATCAGCTTTTTTAGGCTGGCTTTTCTAGGCTGGCATTATGAAAGTCTGACTCGTTTGGTCAATATGGTCATCATCTCATTGGCTTTGCCCGTGGATATGGGCTGGCTCCAGTCATTCGGTTCAGCGTAGTTGAGCTTGTGAAGTAGGCGAATGGTGGATTGGATGATGGGCAGCGGGCCAAACAGCAGATGACGCACGATTTCGTAATGGTCTTGCTGCTGGCTGCGATCGCCTGGGCCATTCGGCGGTAACGACTCAGAATTTGCAACAGAAGTTACAACAGAATCTGTGGACGCGGTAGCGCCCTGAGCGGAAGAAATGAACATGAGATCTGGTCTCCGGTTAGGTGTTTGCGGGAGGAAACCAGAACTCAAAACTGCCCAGCCACCCCGCAAGTAGATGTAGTGCAAGTCGGGGTGGCTAAGGTACAGTTGTCCTTAGCCGTCCGGGATTGCTGTTGAATCCTTGAGGGTTAGCAGTCAGTGGGTGCTGAGAACACCTGCTGGCTGTGCTAAGTAGAATTGAGTTCTGAAAGACACTGTGATAGGCATCACAGCTATAGTTACTGAAGATAAGCTGATTTTTGGCTGACGTCAAGCACAGCGAAGAAAAGTGATGAACCGCGCGAGCGGTAGGGTGTAGAACTGGGCTTTTGCTAGAATCGGCCTCAAACGCCTACGCAGCAGGAGTTACAGAGTACGAGTTGAAAAGGAGGTTCGCGCGATCGCTGAAGTAGCTGCTGTGTCAGGGTTTGACAGTTTTTTGTTTTGGTCTTGTTCACAATTGCTGTTCATGTATTACTATATTTTTACTGCTTCGCGCAAACGCACCTTGAAAACTAGCAACAGTAAGTCTTCCAGCGGCCAGCCGTCGAAACGACTCCAAAACCCTCTTAGGGATTGAAACCTCGTGAGATTGACTTACCTCTGAATACGCTATACGTCGAAACGACTCCAAAACCCTCTTAGGGATTGAAACAGATATATCGTTGACTCTGGCCGAGCTTATCTCGAAACGGAGTCGAAACGACTCCAAAACCCTCTTAGGGATTGAAACTGCCTGGGTGAGCAGTGCGATGTCTATGGCACTGGTCGAAACGACTCCAAAACCCTCTTAGGGATTGAAACGTCTCCAAGTATATTTTTTGGCATTGGTATTTTAGTCGAAACGACTCCAAAACCCTCTTAGGGATTGAAACAGCTTCCTTGAAAGTCTGGTAGTTCCAGGCTTTTGGTCGAAACGACTCCAAAACCCTCTTAGGGATTGAAACGAGAACAATTTGCTTGCTGTCGATCGTTCTTGAAGTCGAAACGACTCCAAAACCCTCTTAGGGATTGAAACACCGTCTTCATTGTCCACTGAGACTTTTATCTCTGTCGAAACG
>NZ_JADEXO010000128.1 GCF_015207105.1 cf. Phormidesmis sp. LEGE 11477 | reverse complement strand
TCGCTCTGTTCTCTGCATTAGCTGTGGAGTTGAGCACGATAGAGATGAGAACGCCGCTCGTAATATCGAATCGTCTGGGCTGGAGTTAGCCCAAGACGTTAACTGAACGATGAACGCATGTAAGACTAGGTTTCCTAGCAGCGCGATTGCTTCGTTAAGCCAGCCGTACGGTAACAGCAAGTCTGTTATCTAGCCGGAGAATCCCCTTGCTTCAGCTAGGGGAGCATATCAATGATCAGCCGAGCGATCGCCAGAAACGCTGTATCAGTCCAGAACACTAGATGCTCTGAACGACAGTTGAGCAGGAACGAGAGCAAGAACGCTGAGGGCAACGGCTTCACTAGAGACAGTTCTTGCAGCGTTCGATGCAATTTCTTGCGCTTCTTCAGAGACATCCCGAGAACTTCCCCGCTCAGAGAGGCTAACCATCGGCTCTGCTGGAACCCCCAACCTCCAACGATTTCCATCAGCGACAGCTCTGCCCATGTCCACGGATTATGCTGAGCGCCGTTGACGATGTCGTTAGTTGAGGCGAGGACGCACATGCTGCACGATAGCCGTGTGTTACCAGCAGCGTATGCCCAGTGGCAGGGAAACCCTGCGACCGCTTGCTTGACCTTGCCAGATCGGTAGAGGGTTGTACGGTGAGCGACATCGGCTGAAGACGTGCCATTGTAGTTCCAGACCTCTTCCAGAGTCCAGTGATGGATTGGATGCCAGGTAATCGCAAATCGGCCCTTCCGGTCAGAATCTAGCCACAGTTGATAAGCTTGCTCTGCCCAGGCTTCTTTCTCTTCGGCAGTCTTGTATTCTTTTGGCGTCTTGTACCAAGTTGATGCGATATCATTCCTCACTTGGTAGCGCGGCTTTTTAGCCCTAGCCGACGATTCTTCTGCTCGCAAGCCGATGGCACAAACGACAAAGTCATGACCACGCAGCAGCTTATCAGCTGGCTGTGTCTTCTCATGCTTGGTGCAGAAGCGAGCAGCGGCGCTGCTCCAGAATGGCTTGTCTTCTTGCTTTGAAATGATGGTCTCGTAGCGATGCTGCCACTCTCCAATCATCGATCTCTTAGGCCATAGCTTGATTAGAGGAACAGACAAATCTCCATATAGTTTCTGTATGTGTTCAATGACACCGAGCCACTCGATTCTCCCCAGTTCACAGAAGAGAGCGGATAGCTCGCCTTTCCAGCCGTTTGCCTGATATAACTTGGCAAGGAAGCGCAACATAGCATCGCTATCTTTGCCTCCGCTGATGGATACGGACAGCGCTGCGCCCTGCTCCATGAGGCTACGAATGAATTCTGGTATGGAATCCTGCTGATAAACAGGATCGAATAGAGAGCTTTGCATGGCAACTCCTTAGTAAGTTCAGCCATACAAAGCGTTAGCTGTGCAATGAACTTGAGCTGAATTGAGTAGTTGAAAGAACTCTTCTCTGGTGATTCTAGGGAAGAGTTTTCAAGATGTTACTACGCTTGACAGTATATTAGTACTATAAAAAGAAAATCTCTTCTTTAGCTTTGACTAAAGAAGAGACTGGAGGTGCCAAGCTGTTGCTTTTAGAACGGAATGTCGTCCCCGCCGTTACTGACGGGTACTACCGCCTCAACCCGCTGAGGACTCATCTGCTGAGGAACTTGATATTCGTAGCCGTTAGCCTCTGCAACAGCCGTCTGTGCGACTCTAGCGATCGTTGCCAAACTGTCGGAGTCTACTCGATCTGGTTTTATCTCGCGCTTCTCAGCTCCGACGTAGATTGTGCAGAATTGAGCTGGGCCTTCTTGGGCTTCCCATGCTCTACACTCTATTACAACTTCATTTCGCAATTCCTCTTGCGACATCATCGTAATGGACGATAGCGCTGTCCGGCAGAATATACGATTATGAGCCATTACGATGAGATATCTGCCATCCGAGCATTCTAGTTGGAGGTACCATCTAGTGGCACCTTTCTCGTTCTTCTTATGCCAGAGACGTGTGATTCTGCCGCGTAGCTTATCCGATGGACAATCAACAAAGTCTTTTGGACCTTCTCCGGGCATCGACCATAGGCCGCTTGGATGCTGCGGGTTGGTGAAAATCAAAGTTGCTTCCTCTTCTTTGATCCAAGGGCTTTTGTTTCCCTTGAGAGCATTCACAAATGCGATCAAAGCTTGGGTTAGTTGTGGATCACCCGCCACCATGTTCAGTAATCCGATTGCCTCATTAGTCAGTTGTGGGTTGTTCATAGTTGATACCTTTTGATGAATTACCAGAAGCCTGAAGTGACTTCTAAAACTTCGCGGCAATCGCCGCTCTTGCAATGACAAAAAACAGAAGCACCGCGCAGATATACTCTGTGCAGTGCTTCGTCGAAACCTTGGCGGGTAGTTGAGCTTAGAACGGCTGTTCGGTGTATAGTTCGCACTTCTGTGCGTGTGTTTTACTTATCTGTGAAATTCCTGCCGCTGCGCGACACATGCAATATCCGGAACCGTCGGACCTTGCCCGCCAGTTGATGCAAAGCTGACACGTTCGTGTAGCAGTCCTCGGTTCAAACCAGTCTCTAAATACTCTGAAAAGCATATTTATGGGATGAGTAGCGATCTGTCGCTGCTCGTCTTTCAGCAGATCTAGCTCTTCAGCAGCTCCGTCTTGCTGTCTTTCTCTGACTTCTTGCTCTACTTGATATTCTAATTCGAGTGGCATTTAGAAAACCTCTTCCTTACATCAGTGCTTCGCGGCGATAGCCGTCCTGAAGCCGCTGAAAGAAGAAGGACTTTGCACAGAAAGATCTGTACAAAGTCCCTGAGTTTATAAAGCATCAAGCATCTGCCTAACTGCTGCGATGTCTGCTGAAGTTGCTAGCTTCAGAAGGTCTTTAGCAACTGTCTGCACACCCAGCTTTTCGCAAAGCCGGACAACATTTGCGTCTGGTGCTTTCTCGATCACCTCAGCATCTGGTTCGACCTTGGCTGGTAGCCAGCTTGGTTCCCCGACGAAGAACAGCTCAGAAGTAGAGCGGGTTAGGGCAACATAGAGAAGGTTCTCCTCTTGCTTTAGCTGCCAGGGCTGTTGACCCTTCCAAGTCAGTGGCAGGTCATCCGGCTTGAGCAGGAATATCCGCTTGCCCTCCAGACCTTTGCTTCTATGAACGGTTGACAATGTGATCGGTGAATCATCATTGTCGGCAAACATGCTGTCGATGTGCGTCGCTAGATCAACGACGCTAGTTGCACTGACCTGGGACTGGTAAATTGCCTCTAGCGCATCCAATCTGTCAGAGAGGCTCTGCATCAGCTGCTCGTAATTTTCCAACCCTTTATACCGCTCAGCCTTCAGCTCCCCATACTCGCCTAGAAACCTTGAGAACTGCGAGAAGTGGAACCCTGGTAGCTTAGTAATGTTCTCAAGCTCACGCTTGAGCGTCTCGCCGATGTTCCGGCCTTTAACAGCGGCGCGAACGCCATCTGCAATCAGCCGAATACAGAGTCGCACCAATGGTGCCGTCTTTCGTGACAGTACCATGTCGCCAGTCTTCAGCATCTGCTTAAGCTGAGCGTCGCCGATGGTTTGAATGGAACCCACAGGTGCGTCATCCCGAGGCTCAATCGGGATATGAGGGAACAGATATCTGACTAGTCGTATATGAGAGCTTGGGCACCTATAGCAGGTTGAGAGCGGCAACTCTACAGCCTTAGCCTGATCGACGATGTTGCTATAGCTGTTGCAGTCTGCACCAGCGAAGCCCATGATGGCTTGTGCAGGGTCACCAACAAAGATGATTCGCCCAGCCTTTCCTCTATAGCCGCTGACCTGCCCAGACAGCATTAGCGCTAACGTCAACTGAGTCTGATTGAGATCTTGGCACTCATCTACGAACAGGTATTCGTAGGCCCGAAACCAAGGCCGAGTATCTAGCTGCCAAAGCACTGGCAGCCAGATCATATCGGTATAGTCTAAGACGCCCTTTGTTCGGGCGATGATTTTACCTACTTGGAGGCAAACCACGATAGCTTCAGCAATCTGAGAGAACTCAAACGCCTCTATTTCATGGTCTTTCGCCAAGTCCCGGATGACTTCTGCACAGGCAGTCTGGTTTGTCAGGCGAACTAGATCTACGAGCTTTAGAAATTCTGATTCAGAACAAACTTGCTCTTCTATCAAGCTACCCTTTTTGTCGCCAGTAGATAAATATCCTCTTTCTCGCGCAATCTTCCTATATTTACATTCTTGCACATCTATTTTTACCTCAATCTCTTTCCTTAGTAGGCTATAACCTACTGAGTGAAGTGTAGACGAGCAATATTTCCAATCTCGGCCAAGCTTTAAGATTTTAGTTTGAAGGTCTTTAGCATTAGCTTTGCCAAAGACTAGCACCTTTAGTGTGCTGGCTAGAACGCCTTTAGCAGCTAGTGCGATCGCTGCTATCATCAGCGTTGATGATTTTCCTGAACCAGCAACAGCATTGCAAGCTCCATTTTTAGTTTTCTCTAACAGAAACTGGATGATTGCCTTCTGGTAGGCGGAAGGCTTGTAGCCTATTATGCGTTCGATCCGTTCCTCTATCGAGAGGTCTGAGGAAAGCCTCTCGATAGCATTTTTCTTAAGTATTGGTTTTGCGACTACCATACGTTCTCCCTTTTGAAGGTCAAACATTCGTCGCGGTAGCGACTAGCTACCTGTTCTCTAGCGTTTCAGCTCGTCCTTTATGAAAAGCCATTGCGGGTTCAAATCGGGTTAAGCCTGCATCTCTTTTACCTCTTTGTTTTGGCTATGTTGATGCTCTCTTATTCGATTAGCTATCTGCTGAAATCGCCTGACATCTTCTGGAACTACCCTTGAAGCTGCGTGGTCAATCTGCCCGTTTGCATCGATAAGAATAGGGTCATCTCCTCTATCCTTGGCGTAGATTCGCATTGTATTAGACGCAAGGTTAATAACAATTCTGTAGTTGGCTTTCCCTTCGACTTGACGATGCCCATCCTTCTCTTCGCCAAGAGAGTTTGCGATTTCTCGACCTAGTGCCGCAAAAGTTGTGTCCGACTCCTCGGCGCTCATCTGTTTCGCTGGATCGCCTTCTGCTGGCGATGATTTTCTATTTTTGAATGCCTTTGAATCTGAGTGCTGCTTAGGCACATGTTGCCGATATTCGTTGATGTACTCAGCTACACTTTGCTTAGTCTCAGGTGGGCAATATTCGGCTAGCTCAGGGCGCAAGCTGAACAGATGAGCCCAAGCAATAGTGTCTCCATCTAGTATTGTGCCTGCCTCGTCTCTGCTGAAGCCAACTTTCGTAGCTGCTTCAAAAAATAGATCTGTGGGATCTTCTGAGAATGGAATTCCGCGTGATTGCAGCCAGTTACTCCACCCGAAAGTGTATTGTGCAAAGTACCAAAGCCGTCTCTCTTTGTCCTCACTTTTGATGAGATGGCCGTTGTCCAAAACATTGGAAGATCTCGGTGTTATCAGTTCTCTTAATTGAATAGGATCTGCTTTCATATCGCTGTGTTGATATGTTAATCATTATTAAGCTTTGGGTGATGCAGGCAGTCACTGATTTAGAGATTATGTGTGCATATTTCCGAGTTATTGATACATAGATAGAACAGAATTTGGCTGAATCGATACAAGCAGGCTTTTTTCTATACAGAATCACCCATTATTTACACAGAGCGTATACACGACTTATACAGGACGTATACATAAACAGCAAGATTTGTGCATAAACATCACTTTTGCGAAAGCAGCAGCAGTGCTTTAGTTTGTTGTGTGAAAGTTTAGTGTATTGAATTGATTTTATGCCTTCTTCTATCAGACTGGAATTTGGACTTGCAGAATTTGACCGTAATCCACGCTATGAACCAAAGTACATCACTGAATTCCCATTTGTAGGTGGTAGAGGAAACGATACTTTCCTAGGCGACGGCTCTGATAACAAGCTGATAGGACGCAGAGGCAACGATCTGCTACTCGGTGGTGCAGGTAGCGACGTGCTTATCGGCGGCAAAGGGGAAGATGAGCTTTTCTTTGACGTGCCTTTTTCTTGGAACCCCGCGCCCAGCAACTCCAAAGGTGTATTTGCTGATCTCAACAAAGGGAGGGCGGTTGATTACTTTGGAGATGTAGATAAGCTTATTTCCATAGAGCACGTTTGGGGTACTCAGTTCAGCGATGAGTTGATTGGTAGTCGCGCTGCCAATGACATAGCTGGAGGCTCTGGTGACGATAAGATTTTTGGGCTGGGTGGAGACGATCTTTTGTATGGAGGACTAGGAAAAGACTTTTTGATTGGCGGACGAGGTAGAGACCAATTTTTGTATCTAGGCGCAGATGAAGGTGGTGATCGCATTGAAGGCTTTAAATCCGGCGTCGATGAGTTTCTAATCAGCTCAAGGCACTTTAGTGGCGTAAGTTATCCAGTGGGTAGCCCTCCGCCAGAAGACCTTCCAGTAGGAACCCTGTCAAATGAAATGTTCTTTCTAGGCTCTTCTGCTCAAAACGATGATCAACTCTTTGGCTACAATCCTACGAACTCAACAGTTGTCTTTGACTCTAACGGAAAGAAACGTGGTGGAGTCCAGGTTCTAGCCACACTGTCTAGGGGTAGTAGTCTGGCTATTGAAGCCTCTGATATCAACATATTTGCGCCTGTTTAGGCAAAGGAGTTAGAGCCTGTGACAAACTCTATGGACATCACTTTTGCGTAAGAAGCAATAGTGCCTTATTTTGTTGGTTGAAAACTCAAGCAAAGTTTTAATATTGTGCCTTCTTTCTTGGGTGCCCTTTTAGTGCTGAAAAAGCTAGTGGCAGTGGATGTATGAACGATGAACAGGGCAGAATACAGTCCCCTTCCGTGTCAGACGATCTGTTTGGACGGTTAAGAAACGCAGGTGTAGACATAGACACAGCAAAAAGTTTAGTTGAACAACATAGAGTTGAGATAAAGGCGGCGGTAGGGGCTCTTTATGATTCTGACGTCAGAGAACCGGATCTGCCCCCGCCTGATAGCTTTGCAGATCGACTGTCTCGAACCGAACTTTCCGAGGACGTACGGCAAGAATTCCTAGCTGAAGTAAGCAGTGATGTGGCGAAAGCTGTTGAGGCAGAAAGGGAAGATATCTATTATGAGCTTACCCTTGAGAACCAGCCGACACTGTACGAGTTGGAGGGTTACGAGAGCGAAGAAGAATGGTATGAATCGGAAGTAGAAGGATATTGCTCGGAAGTAGAAGAACCCGAAGTAGAAGAGGCCGAATTAGCAGAAACGCGAGAGCCAACCTCAGATGAATTAACTATTGCCTCCCTTGATAGTCAGGAAGAACAAAGCTCGCAAGGTCCGCCTGATCTAGGTAATCCCAATGAAGAACACGTTGCTGAATCTCCAACAGAAGCATCGGAACTAGAGAGGGCCAAGGAGATCCTTGGAATTGCATCTCAATTTTTTGCTTTCGCCGAAACGCAAGGAGGGTTGACGCTCAATGAGGATTTTGGCGAGTGGAGAGCTTCTGGAGAGATGTATGACGTTTCCTACATGCATGATTCAGGCTTCGTAGTGCGCGCTAAGGATGAGAACGGGATGTTTCTCTCTAGTGATAATGATGAGCTGTATCCATATCATTTCCGCGCGGTTGGCCAGCAGGACTTAGAAAGATTTAGGAAAGTAGAGAAGATTCTAGAGAGTCAGTCCTTCGATCGGGATCAATTACCAGTGGATACGGTAGCCATTTCCGATGAAAAGTTGGCTGCGACTTACGCAACCGCAAGGTCTAATTCGGGCATTGATTTTCAGCAATAACTCAATCTAGAGTAGCGGAAACCGAGCGGTTACCCCTTAGTTGTGCAGCAGTGGCTACCAGTCGCTCATGCGCGATGTCCTATGGGACTACGTAAATTCTAGGTGGAAATTCCGCACAGATCAATCAAACTGATATCCGCAGCGTGATGGCCGCAGAGGCCAGACAAATAGAAAAGTGCGCTCTAACTGGACGCACCATCGAACCCTACGAAGAGATGTAGCTGGCCATGACCACTCAAGGCGAACTAGTTCCACTTAGCGTCGATAGCCTAGATGAAGAATAAGTAGCAAGAGAAGGGGGATAACGAGTAATCGCGTCATCACAGCAGCACAACAGGCAAACGCTAGCAGCGATTACACTCTGCTCTAGTGCTTCTACCTTTAGCCTAATCAGTAGGGCGGGTGGATAGGGGCGATCGCGTGCTAGCAAATGTGATTACGGGTAATCACGTCATCACAGTCGAACTACATAGGCACTGACAACAGGTGAAAAACAGGGGCCCGACCATCTTGCAGATTAGTAGAGCTAGAGAGCAAAGACAGCAGCTCACCTTACCTATCAGCTCTCCATCGCAGTGCTCTGCATACCGGGCACCGGGGGCATCGCTCTCTTTTACTACTACGCGGCTTCTACCACTACGTTACGGGCGCAGCACTGGCGAATCATTGATAGCTTTTGATAGCGTCTCCCTAGGGACGTTGTATGCCTCAAGCACACTGGCGATGACCGCCTCTTTGTATTTAGGGAACTCGATTTCATCCGCTTGCTTCAGGATCATATATTGACTGTAAAGCTGCAATATCTTTTCTTTGTGACAAGTGCAATCGTAGAAAATACGGGGGAAGGCGCAAGTATCGGACTTAGACCATACTTCCACAACTTCTTGACTCAGCTCACGCCAAGGATTCAGATAAGGCTGTAGATGGGTGTTGGCGTTGAGTACTCCTTCAACTTTCCATTCAGCTAGATCAGGCAAAATATTCTTGGCTGTAGCTGCTCTTAACGTGTTTATTAATATCCAGAGGTTATTTCTTCCTATGGAACTCAGCAGCAATCTTGCCGCAGTAGCTGACTGTTCACAGTCCATGCTCCTTCGGGACCGAATATGCTTTACTAGTTTCTCTAACTGCTGCTCTACCTGCATTTCATATTCCTCAGTCATCCGACAAGGTACATTCTCTCTAACTCGATTCAACTGACTTTAGCAATCGATGTCGGTGAGCTGCTGAGGGCAAGAAACAGCCCACGACGCTGTTCAGTAGCGCTTAGACAGCTCCATCTGAACTCGCTTCGTCTGGACTATTCGCCAACGTCTGATCCAGGGACACCCGTTGCGCTCCTGAATGGAGTAGATGTAGCAGAACATCCTGTTCGTTCCAGTTCGCTCGGCTGGGGTCTTCTGCTATGACTTGCGGAAATACCTCCTTAAATCTGGAGGATGACGCCACCTCTTCAAATGGCTCTGATAACAGCAGGTCATCGAATAGCGCTGAAACTTTGGCAAAGTTCTTCAATGCATCTGGATCGAAGATACGAGGCATCCTCTTGATATTGCCAGCAATCTCCTCTTTTAATTCTTCGCGGCTGCGGTCTGAGCGCTTCATCTCTCTCTCCAGCTCTCGCTGGAAGATAGGACTTTCATAATCGATAGTCATTCGACTTATCTATACGAGGACTTGCCTCCATTCTGTCGAACTTTCCTACCCTTTTCAAGCGCTCTCTCGCATCCCTACGCGAAAGCCTTCAACTACACCAAAAACTAGACGCGCTGAATTCAGGCTATGATGCAGAGCGTATCTGAGGTCGGTTTGAGCATGGGTCGGAAGTCTATCCCTGGAAAAAAGCAGCTAACTGCTCAACTACTGGGGTGGGTATACCAGGCTCTCAGGGATGATGCGATCTCAAAAGGCTACTGCTATGAGCGCTCGGGAGAGGAGCAGCCCAGATGGGGAGATTACTTTAAGGCGATCGCGCTAGGAATAAGCAGCGGTAGTATCAACATCCCTCAAAAAGATGACTTGAACAAATAACTAAAGTTAGTTATTTTAGTAGTGTTGATAGAGACAAGGTAGCAGAGAAGGATGAAATATGCCGTTATTGCTAAGATCTATTTGTATTGAAGCCTTCTTTCCTCAGGTCGAGAAACCGACCGTAATTGTCATGGACCAAGCCTCTATCCACACGGGCCAGCAGATCAGAGAACGGCGCGACGAGTGGGCCGCGCGCGGACTTCATCTGTTCGAATTACCGACCTACTCGCCAGAG
Organism: cf. Phormidesmis sp. LEGE 11477; assembly: GCF_015207105.1. Taxonomy (GTDB): domain Bacteria; phylum Cyanobacteriota; class Cyanobacteriia; order Phormidesmidales; family Phormidesmidaceae; genus Phormidesmis. Next base: position 5,994 of record NZ_JADEXO010000128.1, on the reverse strand, counting down.
CTGAACCTGATTGAAATCCTCTGGCGGTTCATGAAGTATGAGTGGATAGAGATCGAGGCTTATCAAAGCTGGGAAAGCCTCAAGCGGCATGTCGAAGCAATGCTAGTAGGCTTTGGCGACAAGTTTGTAATTAATTTTGCGTAGGCACTTATGAGAAAGCAGTTTTTGAGATTGAATAATGCCGAAAACAATCAAAGAGCTAGAAACGCTCATCTTTATCGAATTAGGAAATGATAAAGGACTAATCAAGCACAACAAGGAACAAGCATTGGCGCAGCTTGAAAAGACGAATGAGGAGATCGGCCAGCTTCGGACTGCGATTGGTGAATACGAGGAAGCAAAGCACGACATTGCGAATGGTGAGTCAAAATATACAGATCATGATTTGCCTCACTTGTTGCAGGCAATCAAGATTGAGGCTGGGGATGTGCTGGTGACGCTGGCTATTCAGTGCGCTATTCAGCCTGATGTTGCTGACCTATCATTGGCTATTCCGCGCGAGCGGAATTTTACTCTGTGGACTGATGCCGGAAATCAATCTTTGATACAAATGTATATATGCTCTTTCTTAGATTCAGAGGTTATGGAAGTTGCGATCGCGCAGCTTGCTTTGTGGGTAGAAGGTGAAGTTGAAGTCTACGGACTTGGGCTTGATGAGTGTCTTGAAGCTGCAGTGAAACAATTCACCTCAATCAGCGACGCTAATCTTCTGAGAGCGACGACAGTGAGAGACCAATAGGGAGAGTGATCTGATTTTTATGGGAAAGCAGAAGAACAAAGAAGAAGGTAGTTAGGGATCGCTTCAAACGAATTCTGCTTTTTGAACTAGACTGAGACGCATTCCCCCACTTGAACGAAGTGGGGGTCGAGGAACAGGTGAGTGTAGCGAACAATTGCGTAGCAACGCTAATCGTCGTGACCTTTTTGGACTGCTCGACCTGAACCTGAGGAGAAAGGCTCGAAGACAGTAGAAACAGGACTATGGGCGCTCTGGAGAGAGATAGAGCGGATCGAGAAAACAATACATCCACGGACGTAGGTGCCTAACATGAAAGTGAAGAGGACTTTTGAAAAACTGATGAAAAGAAAGATGATCTTACACAGAAAAAAGATTTTTCTCCTTGCTGCCCTTTCTACGCTAGCCGGGCTAAGTGCTCTCTTGTTCTGCGACAAGCTTCCAACCAGAAGAGAACGCCCTATTGCTTGGATAGGAGAACCTATCTCCTATGAGTCTGGTAATAACACCCAAATTACCATCACAAATAGTTTGTTGAACAATTCAGATTACCCAGGTGCCGCAGGTGCAGTTTTACATCATTATAATGATTCTTTGAAGAAGCAGACAGAAGAGGGTAAGAGTACCTATATCTATACTCCTGATAACATAACGCTCAACCAGTTGACAGCCGGTTGGCTACCCTTACGTGATCGCATTCAAGCTGCTTCTGAAGAGCAGTCGGGAGGGTGGCAGGATATCTGCTTTGATTACTTTTACTTCTGGGAAGAGGTTGAAGCGTATCGGACTTATGTAAAGCGGGTAAAATCTAAGTCTCCAGATGGAGAGTGGCATGGTGAGATCGCTAAAGCAACACCCCGTCAGCCACGTGAAATCATCGAACGAGAGGCTGCTGTCAGAAAGTGCATAGCCTTTGATGAGTAGCTCGGGACTGGTTCGGAACGAGGTGACGCTTTAGACCGAGCGGAGCGTCTCAGTGAATGGGAACGACTTCTAGCAAAGTAGCAACTTGGTCGATGATACCCTGTTCGAGAGCAGCGCGGGCGATGACTTCTCTGAGCCAGCTTAGCTTCTGCATTCTCTCTTGAACGCTAAACAGGCACTGAGCTATTATGAAAGCAATCGATCTCTTTTGCGGCTGCGGCGGTATCTCTGCGGGTTTAGAGCTAGCTGGATTTGAAGTCATGGCTGGGGTAGACATAGAACCAAAATACTTGACTACTTTTTCGCATAACTTCGGTAAAGAAAAAAGCTTTCACTTAGACCTAGTATCTACCGACCCAGGAGAATTTATGAAAAGGGTCGGAATCTTAGAAGGTGAGCTAGACCTTTTAGTTGGAGGATCTCCATGTCAAGGGTTTTCGAAGAATGTACCTAGAAAGCAACGTTACCTTGATGCACCTAACAACCGCCTAATCAAAGTGTTTTTGGACTATTGTGAAGCGTTGAATCCCGGCCTCATTCTTATGGAAAATGTGGCTGAAATGAAAAACGGTTTTGATAAGACATACAGTACAGAAGTCATAGACAGGTTGTCAGACAAAGGGTATTCGGTAACCGAAGTTGTGCTAAACGCAGCAGACTATGGCGTGCCTCAAAGAAGAAGAAGAGCTTTCTTTTTAGCTAATAGATATGGCGTAAGCTTTGATGCACCTGAACCAACTCACATGTTGCCTAATCAGCAAATGAATTTTTTATCGTCTAAATCACACGTCACTGTCTGGGAAGCAATTGGCGATCTTCGGCCCCTACTTCATGGAGAACAGCCAGATGAGTGCGAATACGCAGAAGCGCCGTTTTCTGAATTTCAGATTTTGATGAGAGGCTCCAGAAAAACTGTCAGAAATCATATTGCGAGAAAGCTAAGAACCAAGCAATTTCAACGACTATCTGCTTTGAAGCCAGGACAAGGGCTCAAAGATCTTCCGGTCGAGCTACAAGTTAAGAGTGGCTACAGTGGAGCTTACGGACGCTTGACTAAGGACATGATTGCTCCTACTATTACGCGCTGGGTCTTTCATCCGGGTTCTGGCCGCTGGGGGCATCCGGTTGATATTCGCACCTTGAGTATTCGTGAGGTGGCGAGAATTCAAAGTTTCTCGGACAATTTTGAGTTTGTTGGAAGCTATAACGATCAGGCTAGACAACTAGGTAATGCCGTACCACCGCTTTTAGCAAAGGCAATAGTTGAAGATATGGTTTTGCAACAGCAGTTAGCGCGATCACAACCTCCAAACGCTCTATAGCAGCGTCAGACGATTCGCCTTCTCGGCCAGTAAATAGTAGGTTCTGTAGCTTTTAGATCCCTACATCAGCTAGAACTCACACGCAACACCATCGCCATCGCGATCTCGTCTAGAAGTATACTCAGGGTCACCACTAACGAAGTTGCCGTATCCAGCAGCGTTGTAGTCTTTGCAGGTTCGGTAGACAGGACGAGCAGGCGGGGTGTAGACAGGTTCTGGCTCGGAAATAGGCTCTGGTTCTGGTGCAGACACGACCTCATCTTCAGGCTCTACAGTAGCCTGAGGCGCAGGACCACCGACGATGACTATGATATCTTCCAGGAGAAGCGAACCATCATCATCAATTAGGTCAACTCGAATAGTCCCCTCTGAGTCAATGCGGTAAGTATCGGTGTCGTTGAGCGTGCCCTGATTGTTCATGCAGTCTGAAAACTCGTTGACAGTTCTCATCTTGGCGCTGTCATTGGATAGCGTGTAGGTAAATTTCTGAGTTTGATAGTCTACAGGTGCAATGTCACCGCACTCTGGAGTCCAAGTGGCAGTTATGACACTTTTATCTGGATAGACTTCCATCACGCCGTCGAAAGTGTATTGAAAGTCAAATCCTGTTCTCGTAACCGTTATAGGGTAGGTAGCTTCTGGTGCAGGGGCGCTTGGCTTTGCTGGCTCAGCGAGCACAGGTGTTGAGGCTGGAGTGTTCGACTCAGTGCAAAATGACGTCTGCTTCGGGCTCTTACGAACTTTTGGTGATCCGCAGCCAAGCGGGTGAAAATACGTTCAGCTCAGGATGAATCGCTTGGCTAACAGGTCGAGTCCTGCCCGTCCAAACATCTGTCGCTTGAGCATCTTGAGTCGATTGTTCTGTCCTTCCACTTGTCCATTGCTGACTTCCAGCGTGACACCCGCTTTGACCGCATCATAGTCTTCTATCAAACTCTTGGCGAATGTCTGAAATGCTTTGATAGAACTGTTCGTCGCGTTCTTTAGCCAACCATCCAACTGCTCAGACAATCTTTCTCGCACCAGCTCAAGAAACCCTTGAGCTAAGGAAATGGCCTCTGATAATTCAGGCTGCGCAGTCAACTTTTCTAAGAGTTGTTCTTGTTCATTATCTAGCGTTTCAGAACGTTGCAAGATAAGCCACGCTACTCGTCGAGCACTCAGTGCTTTCTGACCGGCTCGCTTGACTTTGGGGGCAGGGCCACGACCCGGCAGTTCATTGAGCGATTCGGGTGCTGGTCTCATGGGCAGATGGGATTGACGCAGTGGCTGAAGGTAGCGGGCCACCATCGCATAGCTGCCGGTAAATCCATGTTGTTGAATCTCTTCAAACAGCCGTTTGGCATGGCGCTTTCCCTGTTGCCATTGCTCAATCAGGTAGGACTTATATGGATCAAGACCACTGCTATATTTCCGGTTAGGGGATTGCCATTCTGGAAAGCTCTCATGAGAGAGGTAGGTGTAGACGGTGCGCTTGCCCATCCCTAGATGATGCGCAATATCTTCGATTTTGTAGCCTTGTTTCCTGAGAGCATGAGCTTGATTGTAGTTTTCTAGACGCTGGGTGCGTTTTTCCTCTCGCCGTTGTTGACAGGACGTTTTCGGTCTGGGTAGCTCAGGGAGGTCAATGCCAGCTGCCTGAAGCTGAGCGGCCTCGACCGATTTGATGGCTTGCGCTTTCCCTTGAAAGGCTTTTTCGAGTGTCTCTTCCAGATTTTGCAGTAGGTGAAAGCGATCTGCTACTTGAATGGCCTCTGGTGCGCCCGCTGTCATCCCTCTTTTATAAGCTTTGGAGCGGTCGCGCGATAGGATCTCAATGCCAGGATGTGCTTTCAACCAAGCCTCTAGCGTCTCAGCGGTGCGGTCGGATAACAGCGCAATCGGCTTATGGATCTCTAGGTCAACTAGGATCGTGCCGTAGTGCTGTCCTCGGCGCAGGGCGAAGTCGTCTACACCCAGGGGATACAAGGTGTTTTGATCGGCGGCAGCGGTAAGCGGGACAGCAGATTGAGCAAGGTGCTCCCACAGCAGCGTAAACCAAGGTGAACACACAAGCGGGCACCCGCTTGTCCTCCTAAGGAAAGGGCGATCGCTTGTAGGTGTTCAGTCAGTCGCTGTGTTTTTCTGGCCCAAGGGGCGGCAACGTCAGGAAATCGTTCAGTGAAGATGCGGCGAGGGCAAGCCGGATTGTGGCAAAAGAACTTACAGACTTGAACGATCAGCGTCAGGCTAAATGCCACGCAGGGCAAATCGGCCAACGTGCGCTCATGGCGACTATGGACGCGATGGCTTAGCTGGCCGCAGATGGGACAAGCCGCCTGTATCTGGGTGGACGTCAGGTTGAGTGTCAGCCGGTGCTCACTGGGCAGCAGATCATAACTATCGAGATGAAGCAGATGAAAGCTAGGTAGCAGGCGTTGAAGCAATTCCATGAGTGAAGCACCCGAGAGGTAATGGCTTCAATAGTTTCCTGCTACTCGCCTTGGATCACCAAAAGTTCGGAAGAGCCCGAAGTCACGCGAATACGCAACTGCTGTTCAAAGTTTGGGATAGCTTGCTTTCCTGTGTTGGAAAGCCTAATCACACTCACTCTGGCATCCTGCTCACTTTTTTCAGTCGAGACCAACCCCTTTGCTTTCATCTGCTTGACGATCTGACTAACAGAAGGGTGTGAGTGGCCGATAGCCTTAGCAATCTCAGTCACCGTAGAGCTCTCCTGTTCAGCAAGGACATACAGCACTGGAAACCATCTCGGGTCTGCGGGGACGCTATAGAGACTGTAGACTTCTGCCGCATCTTCAGTAAGCGCTTCGCTCAGTCGTCTTAACCTGCTGCCGATAGCTACTTTTCCTACTTGTGTGTAGAAGTCCATAATTTAAAGGTAATTGTAACTACTCAGGCTTAAAAAAATAGAGATATTTCTCAGCGTGATGATGATAGTCAAGTAAGTTGTTAACAATTAACGCCTTTGTTCGGATAGACGTGGACAAACACCAGCCAAAGCAGCCGCTC
>NZ_JADEXO010000127.1 GCF_015207105.1 cf. Phormidesmis sp. LEGE 11477 | reverse complement strand
GAATTTCCTGACCCTTTTGAATGGATGCTAGCGCACGTCGGCGAGTTGCCTATGCCTCGGCGCTCTGCCAAACTACAGCAGCCCAAACCCTTATGTGCTGGTGGTGTCCCGGCTTAAGTTGGTACCCCCTTGCAGGACAACGCTGACTAGTTGCTGTTATCTGCAACTAGGCGAAGGAGTAAAATGGTCAAATCCGTTTGCTGATAAAGCGTTTGTGATTGATTTCTACGTCTTAAGAGTGGACTAAAAATCGTGTCTCATCCGTCTCATTCAATAAAACGATGGTTACTTGTGAGACAGCAGTGAGTCTATTTCCAGTGACGATTTTCGTTATTTGAGAGAATCAGGGATACGAGCACCAACTAACTGGGGTTCATACATTAGTTATACTTTACGAGTAAGTTTACGAGTAAGTTGATTCTAAGAAATCTTGTTTTGGTAACGTGACCTTCGATTAAATAATGCATAGTAATCAATCAGACTCAATTTTTTCGAGGATATTAGAAGCATCTTTAGCTGTCGGTGACCGGTTAAGTAACGATAAGAGACCGGGCTATCGTCTATCTGAGTTTCTTAGGCTTAGTCAGGTTTTTGAAGACTTTTCAGTAGATAATGATGTTAGTCATTTACTCAGAGATCTAAAATCCCCGACTAAAACTGTTATTTCCATAAACCTCGACGAATCAGATAGTAATGCTTTGGCATTTGGATTGCTTTACGCTGAAAAAGTGATTGTTACACTACCAAGGTTAGGCTTCGATAATATTTGGGACGTTGACGAAGGGGTTGATCAGCCTCACTGGCAGGGATTTAGAGGCTTTTCAAGCTTCTGCATGAAATATAAAAATCTAATAGAGGATGGATTGTTATTGCCAATTCCTAGCTCTGTACATGTCTTTGATAACAATAATCAATGCCAAATCAATTCTTCACCCGAAAGATGCACCAGAGACGTTTCAGACTTAACTGTATCTGCGAAGGAAGTAATAAGACCAATAGATTCTTTTCAGCCAGTTAAATCCTCTTTCCTTCCATTTGCTTCGATTCTGAATCTATCGCAAGAACCATATGAGTACATTCTTGAGCTTAGAGAAAAACATAAACAATCATTTGATTTGTACACACAAGTAGTCAAGATCCTATATCAATCTTCTTCGGAGCAGGATGCTATAGCTACGTTGACGCAGATTGATGAGCAAGCAAAAGAGATTACAGCTATCGTAGCTAAATACATTAGAGACCAACGGTTCAAAGGCGCTGACATAGCAGGCAACGTCCTAGTCGCATCACTATTGTTTAACTCAAATCTACCTTATGCTCCATTTCTCTCGATAGCTTTCAGTGGGGGGAATCTCGGTTCAAAATTGCTAGACATTGTAAAAACAAAGATAGAATTTACTGAAACAATAAAAACATCTCCTTACTACTACGCTTATGCTGGACACAAACATCTTGCATCTCACGTAGATCAATAAGTTATCAGAACATGACAAGCGAATCACGGTTAGATCAACAAGAGGGCCTAGGAAACTGCCTCTGCGCTAACGTCTTACAAGGCCCCTTTTTGCGACAGTTTACAGACGTTGAGATCGCAGACGAGTTTCGTACATTTTGGCTGTCTCACAACTGGTTCCATATTCTATGTGCCACAAACGCAGGTTAAGACACACGGGCAAAGCATCATAGAGGACGCTCGTAAGGGTCACCAGCTCGCTCATAGCCTGCTTTCTCAAAAGCCGTAATCATCGCTTTGTTCTGGACATCCGTATCGCAGAAGATACGCCACACGCCGACTTCCTGAAGCGTTTTAGTCCCTGCTAGTAGAAGATCAACGCCGTAGCCCTGACGACGATGTTTGGGCAGAACGCCGATGTAGTAGAGCGTCGCTTCTTCTAACCCATCTTTGGCATAGCCTTCATAGATGACAGGCAGTACAAAGCCAACGATGTGACCGTTGCTATCAATACCCACTTGCCACCATTGTTCCTGATAGAAGAACCCGTTTCCTTTTGCCTCAGCAATAAACTGTCTAGTCGCCTGTTCAGCGCCTTGCTGTGCAACTGGTTGCTGGTCGCTTCTGTCAAGAGACTCTGCTCTAACTTTAGCAAACATCGCTATAAACTCATCGGCATCTAGCGTATTGATTGCTTTGTAAGTAAGGCGTTGAGGCAATTCGACGGGCCGTTGCTGCCCTTGCCAAACGAAAGGCTGTTTGAAGTAAGACGGCTGCGCCATAGAATACTTTCTGTGTAGGTTGTGTCTGAGCCTATGCTATACCAACGGACACAAGCCGCCGCTTCACTATCGCTTGTTAGGATTGCGTAACGGTGATGCCGTCTAGGTAGCGATAGACACTAGCCTTCGAGAGGTTGTACTCCTCCATCAATGTTCTGATGAGAGCGCCATCCTGCCGTTTCAGTTGCAGCTCTACCTGCTCATCTTCTGTCAAATGCTTCCGTCTACCTAGATGAACACCATTCGCTTTCGCGTTGCGGATGCCATCCATCTGCCGCTCGGCACGAATTTCCGTCTCGAACTGTGTGATCGCACCTAACATATTAAACAGCAGTCGCCCAGTGGCATCGCTCGTATCAATGCTTTGGTCGATTACTTTCAGATTGATGCCCTTCTCCTGAAGCTGTTCAGCCACCTGACACAGATGCAGCGTAGAGCGAGCCAGTCTATCGAGGCGAGTCACTACTAAAGTATCGCCATCGCGAACGTACTCCAGACAAGCTTTCAGCCGTGGCCGAGTACTAGAAGTGCCTGTTCGCTTCTCCTGAAATACCTTCTCACAGTCCTTGAGCTTATCGAGCTGCACATCGAGACTTTGCCCGACAGAACTGACCCGCGCATAGCCAACCGTGGACATGATCTACCTCAAACGTCTACTTACATCTTAGACGTTTTGAGAACGCTATTATGAGACATTGATTGAGACACACATTCTACTATGTCTCAAAAGGTCTAGGATACTGTTGGCGAACTCCATAGCAGTGGCTCAAGCCCCGTAAATCCGTTCTCAGCACCTCAGCTCAACTAACGAGTTTGCGTTGTTTCAGCGTTTGAGATTTAGTTCGCCAACAGTATCGTCTAGATAATGAGACTTTTCATATAGCTATAAATTGCCCGCAGTTTCAGCGAACTACGGGTAATTTATACCTCTAAATAAGACGTAAAGTTATCCGAGATTGTTGTTGCTAGACTGGTCAGGATTAGACACTGGAGTTTCGACTCCGCCTATGTTCCGTATGTGGTAGTTAGCGTAGTGCCCTTGTTTGATGGCACTTACAAACTGAGTCCGTGACATGTTTGTGCTTGTGTAATTATCCCTAAACGCAGTGTTTCGCCCAGTATTGTCCTGACCTGTAACCGATACTCTTTTTCTAGCCATTAGTCGTTTCCTCAAAATAGATTTAATCTCGAAATCAGATGGGTTAGCACCAATGTATACGTCCATCTCTTAACCAAAAGTGTGAAGAGCAACCTTTCTTTCGCCACACTGAGGGACGCAGAGTTACTGTTCCACTAGAGTGCTCAGTTACCTGCCAGCAAGGACGTTCATCAGACAGTAGGTTCATGTGTAAGACTTGGCGACACCCACATGGACAGAGCATTGAAACATGCTCTCTATAGCCTTCTTCTTCGACGATGTACACATATCTAGAGCGCAGTCGATTAGGTAGCTCTCCCTCGACTATACAGCTACGGTAAGGCCGAGAAACTAGCTTCTGCAACCAACCGATGAAGCCAGATACCCATCGTAGTAGCGCTTTCATAGAACGTTTCATTCCATAAGCTCCATCAATCCTAATAAGGGTGAGCAGTCACCATGTCCCACAAAGGCTTGAAGCATAGGACAAGGTTCTTCCTCGGGATCTACGAAAATCTCCAAACTACTTAGGCTGACAGCTATGCTAGCAATGGTGCTATTAGGCTCTTCTCTATATGGATGTAACCTTGCGAGGAAGTCATTCACTGCTAGTGAAGCAAGAAGCATGTTTACGCTGATGACCGCAGGACGATGCTCCTCAATCCCGCTAATATAGCCATCTTTGACCTGCTGACCATAAGCTTCTGGGTCAGTCCTCTGTAACCCTTCTGCCTGAACTTCATTCATATCCACCAGTCCTCTGCTCATCAGACTAGATAGACCTGGTTGTAAGTAGTGGACTGTACCACAGACCTCTCTGATCTCGCCTCTCGCCTCTCCTTCTGGCACAGCGTCCAGACGAACACCAAGATCGAAATATGGCAGTGTGTAGTAGGTGGCTAGAGTATTGAGTAGAAAGCGCCCTTCGAGAGAGTCCATACAACCAAACACAACGTCGCATTCGGCAACTGCTCTCATGGCGTCTCGATCCCGAAGATTTTTAGAGAACACACGAACCTGAGTACCTAGCCCGATTTTGTTGATGCTATCGGCGAGCATTTGAGCCTTAGACATCTGTTGTTGAGCATCCAAGGTAGTAGAGTTGAGTATTCGATTGACGTTACGCTCTTCAATGTGATCGTCGTCTACTAGAACAATCTCACCTACGCCTAATCGGACAAGCTGCTCTACAACTGGGCTACCTGTTCCTGAGCAGCCAACTACCGCAACCGAAAGACGACGTAGCCTTTCGGTTGTGCCCTGCCCGAAGGCTTGTGCATGTGAGGCTGTGAAATCACCAACAGGCGTAGCGCTACTATTGTCGTACCAGAACTTAAGGTCAGCACCGATCACTGCAACACATGCCAGTGGTTCAAAGTCTTCTCCCCTCCACAAGACACGTCCGAACATTTGACCATCAGGTAGCATAACTGCTGTGACGTGAGGAACATCCGCCTCGACCCATCCTCTGATGGCTGGCATCAACCTGTGATCGCTATCGTCATCTATCTCTGAGAAGTTGGCATATCCTCCAGGATGACTATGAACCTTTACGACCGATAGCTCATCCTGTTCTGCCTTTTCTAAAAGTGGTTCAAGGCAATCGGTTGACCAACTTATTTGATCTTCAGAACGGTAAGAATAAAACTCTGGACCCACAGCATGAACTTCTCGAACTAGCAGACGGTGATGTTCTCCTGTTCTTCTACTACAAAGTGCGATCGCTACTGCTTCTTTGCCGTCCGTAGGAAAGAGAATCTTATGCATCTGCGTATGCTGCGAGTCATTCATACGCAGACTTACGCTAGGGCTTTTTCTGGACATTTCTCAAACTCCCGGACGAACCAGTCCTCAATAAGGTAAATATGTGTTTCTAAGGTGTCTTCTTGCGGATTCCAGGGGTTAGCCGAAGTGCGGTGGCGGGACCATCTCTGCCACTGTTTGCTATCTAGGCTTTGCCTTGTCTGAGTACATCCGATAGTATGTCCATCCCTTCTATTCAGTACGGGATAGACATAGACCATGTCTAGCTGAGCTCGTGGGTATCCAGTCGGCATGCGAATTGCGATAGAGACCGAATTGTGGCCGTATCCTCTGTGGGTTTTAAAGTTGTGAAGAATAACCCACTGCGATCTATCCACTACCGTCTCCCAAGGTGAACCATACTCATTCAAAAAGGTTTCGTCTGCTGGCAATAGACGAAACTGTCGTCGTAAGTTCATGGCTACCCCTCCCGCTGATCGCGAGGCAAGGCTTTGAACTTCTCGACACCTAACTGTCGAAGGTCAACTTTTTCACAGGGGCCAACTTTTCTAGGGCGCTGGCCAGCTACCTTCACTCGAAGCGTGTAGTTTTCGGGCGGTGTGAGGTTTGCCTTTTCTAGGACCTCCGCTCCGGTAACGTGAGGACTATTGAATACATAGCGTTCTTTATTGATACGGACACGGTAGCCACGACAGCGAGGAGGCCGTGTGCCTTGCTGAGCATACTCTGTCAAGTCAGCTATCTCATCTAGTATCTCTTCTCTAATTGCTCTTCTAGCTGTCCCTTCAGTCAAGTTCGTCATAGTCTTTCCTCAATTTCTAATCAGGTATATAATTGCAATATTGCAATTAGCCCCATTGTATTGCATAAATCAAAAAAATTGCAATACTGCAATCGGAGATTCAAATGCCTAAAGGTAAATTTGATGCTGAAGCTTTCTACACGGCTCTAGACGACCAGCGACGGTCTAAAGATATGACTTGGAAGCAGGTCGCGAAAGAGGCTGAGGTGAGTGCCTCGACACTTACGCGCATGGCACAAGGAAAACGCCCTGATGTAGATAGCATGGCAGCTCTAGCAGCATGGTCTGGTTTGAGTACTGATGCGTTTATCAAACACGCCGACGTTGATAAATTGAAGTCGGATTCCCTACCTGCTATGACTGCTTACTTGAGAGCCGACTCTAACCTCTCTGAACAAAGCGCAGATGCTATAGAAGCCATCTTGAGAGCTGCTTACGAACAACTGCGTGAGAATTGAAAATGGCAAAAAAGTATAGGCACGGTTTCAAGAAGGAATCAGACGAATACGCTCGAGACTATAGAGTAGAACTGAGGTTAGAGCCCTACGATCCTCTTTCCCCTTGGAGGTTAGCTGAACACTTGGAGATCCCTGTTGTGACACTCTCTGCTTTTGAGGAGAAACATGCAGAAAGCGTGTATCACCTAATGCACACTGACCAGAAATGCTTCTCTGCTGCCACCGTGTTCTATGGCACGAAGAGACTCATAGTAGTCAACAACTCCCATTCACCTGAGCGGCAAGCTGCAAATATGAGTCATGAACTGGCGCACACGATACTAGGACATGAGCCTCTTGAACCGTTCGACGAATCCGGCTGTCGGAACTTTCCGAAGGTGCTAGAAGACGAAGCGAACTGGCTAGGACCTGCTTTACTGGTATCAAAGGAGGCTGCATGGAGAATCGCAAGTAAAGGAATAGATAAGCGAGCAGCGGCCGCTCATTATGGATGTAGTGTGGAAGTTATGCAGATGCGTTTGAACATGACTGGTGCTATGAAGCTTCTCCAACGATCTCGAAAGAAGTACTCTTAGCCTCAACAGAAAGATGGACAGTCCACTTCTATGCCTCAGAGTGTTAGCTGGGCAAGCCATTTTTCGTTCTTAGTCCTACAGTTCAGACCTCGTTTCGACTTCGATAGTAGTATATTCACCTTCAGAAACAGGATGAGTTCTCCTGATAGAGCGATCGCCGCAGCATTCTTTCGACTTGCTCAATCTGTTATCGTGATCGCTCCATCAGGAGAGGCATACGAGACCTTGTTAGTATAGGAATAGAGTGATTCACGTCGGATTGCTTGCACCTTCAATAGCTGCAAGCACAATACTGAGTGCAGGATGGTCGACCAATTCTTCTATCGCTGCCTTGCCACCTCCTCTTAGAGCGCCCACAATGCGTTCCATCATTTTTGGATTCGCTTGTATCTGTGCAACTGCTTGCATAGGTACTTCAGTTCCGGGATAGCTCTTTGACAGTTGATCTAATAGCTCCTGAATCTCATTTGCAGCTGTTGCCAAACTTTCTCGTTTCTCTGGTGCATAGTTGTGTAGGATAGCTTGAACACGACTTCCAGATTGTGCCGTATCTACTAAGCTACCTACGTTGGCTCCGCGAAGATCGTATTTTGAGCTTTGTTTCTCTGCCATAGTTTCCATAAATCTCATCAGTGCTGACTTTTCTTGCTTTTCCGCCTCTATTAGCTTCTCATAGTTTTCTATCTGTGCCTCCAGTCTCTTAGTGTTTTGAATATAAATTTCTTTCGCTGATGCAGCAATAGCGCCCTTTCTTTCAGAGTCGGCATCTGCTTTTATCTTAATAACGAAGTTTCTACCTTTACACTCAATAGTCTGAATAGAGATTTTATTCTCTTGATATTGCATATTGAGCTGTTGGAATGTTTCGAAGAATGCTTGCCAATCAATACCATCCTTAAAGATAAGATCAACTGTATCAAAAGATTTTTGTAGTAAAACCGAAAATTCGTCCGGACCGAAAGTCCCATCATACGGCCTGCGTTCTGAGTAAGTTGCTTCCCCTGTTTCAGGGTCAAGAGAAGATTCAGTATAAAAATACGCAGCACAAGTTCTTTCCACATTAGTAGAGTTGTTAACATGCCAATCCTGTAAGCAAGCACCCGTAAAGTTAGCTTCAGTGAAATTAGCTCCTAGCAGGGTGGCCCTAGTTAAGTTGGCATCTTTTAGAATAGACCAACTAAAGTTGGCACCGTCACAATCTGTTTCGCTTAAATTAGCCCCTTGTAGATTAGCTCCCTGCAAGTTGGCATCTACTAGAGAGGCTGACCTCATCTGGCTATAGATGAGGTCAGCCTCTTTAAAACACGAGTGATGCAAATCTGCATTTGAGAAAATGCTTCTTTGCAAAGAAGCTTGACTAAAGTCAGCCCCCCTCAAGCTGGCATTTGAGAAGTCAGCTTTCACGAGGTAAGAGTTACAGAAGATAGCTTTGTCGAGTCTACTACCAATAAACTCAGCTTCGTGTATCGGAGCCTGCTCAAGCACTGCGTTACTGAGATTCGCTCCGTTGAAGCAAGCTCTATTGAGGTTCGCTTCAGTAAGGTTCGCACCTTCAAGGTTGGCTCCTCTAAAATCAGCTTGCCTTAGGTCAACGTTGCTTAAGTTGACGTTTTCGAGATGAATACCATTGAGATCAGCATTCTGAAGAGAAATGTGAGCATCATCAGTCCTAAGACGCCATTGATTCCATTCTTCAGCACCAGCTTTTAGTTTACTCAACTGCTCCTGATTGAGCATGATATCTGCTGTCCAGATTTGATTTTAACTTCGATAGGATTGCTGTTTTCAGCGCTGAGATGTTACCCCGAGTACTGCTTTTTATGATTAGCACCTATGCTGCAAAGTCCTCTAGCCCTGGGATACAAGCAGATTTCACTAAGACTGCTTTAGGTACTCCTTTTTCGTCCTTCTCCATAACTCGTATGTCAAATTGACTAATGCCAATTTTGTTCCGTGCTCTGCCGAAAGGTGTTTTCAGAAGAGCTTGCTGTTGACTCTGACGCTCATTGAATATCCCTTCTCTTTTACACTTTAGATATTCTTTCTTAAATATGGTGAGGTTTGTGTCCTTAAGCCATCCACCAAAGTTAGATACTCGTTGTTGTCCTGGACACTCTACGCATGCCTCTTTCAGTAAAGTGATAGCTTTTGCTGTTAGTCGAATACCTTCCGGCAACCTAACTCTTCTTATGGTTTTATTCGATACCCTTACCTCTTGCCCTTCCCAGACGAAAGGCCGATTGTCTAACAGCAGCTCACTACAGCCTGTCCTCACATTGACCATCGCGAAGCCCCACGTAATATCACGAAAGCTATTGTACTCGGGCATAGCCACCGTAGCTCTCAGGCGAATCTGGAGTATGGCCCCTCCTTCGATTAGCTCCATAGAGTCAGAAAATATATGTTCGGGTCTTAATCGATGTTCGTGCTCAGGCTCAATAAGAAATTCTTTGTTTTTGATACCGAGAGATTGTTTATATAGTTTGAGTTGCTCCTCCGGAGACTCGCTTTCTATGAGGAGACGTTTTTTTGCAAGGTCTAAGAGTCGATCTACCTGCTCTTTACACTGTCGAAATGTGATACAGGCCTTTGATGGAGTACATAGATCAAAAGTTTCTGAACCTTTTATGTCAAACTCTTTGTTTGTATCCAACCACTGAGCCATCTTACAAAATGCAAGATAGGTGCTGCTGGGAACAGGGTGCTTCTTATGAAAAAACTTTTCCCATTGCGTGGGACTGATATCGTCAGAAAAAGATGTCCAACTTCTATAATCCTCTCCTTGCTGTTTTATGACAGCCGGAAGACGACCTAACTGCTTGAGTGATTCATAACAGATGCGGTGAGCATCGTTCGGGTTGATACCAGCTTGGCTTAAAATAAACTCAATATCGTAGTAGCCGCTCAAGGAGAGCTGTTTGAGAGAGGCCATAGTTAAAATTTGTAATAATTGTAGAACGCTTGGTCAGATGTATATTCACCGCCGATTCTGTCAATTCCGCTGAGATATTAAGCCACTTTTTCCAAAACTGACAGATTTCCCATTAATAACCTCTTTTCCTGATGTATGGGAGACTCTAAGCATAAATACATAAAAATACATTTCTGGTATTGAACCTAATTCAATGGAGCTGATCGAAATAGATAACTCACCTTTCGGAAAAGTTAGTCTCACGCTTTGTCCTCACAGAAACACAGACACTTTGAGACTATATATTGGCGAGTTTTTAGGAACTCCTACGCCGCCAGAAGAGCTGAGAGATCTGGTAGATGGGTTTGTTACATTTCCTGGATACGGCGAAAATCCTTTGCCTTCGAAGGTTCTGGGTGAAAGCCTAACCTGGCAGAATTATGGGACAGAGCTCTCGGTACTCATTGCGGAGTCCTTCTCCCAGCCCGTTGGGTTGTTAGGAAATTCGATGGGGGCTATGGTCGCTGTCTGTACCGCAATTGAGAGATCTTCAGTCATCGATCATTTAGTACTGTATAGAATTCCTACTTTTGGATATCTTAGGACCGATATGCGCGGTAAATATGCTCACGTTGCAGAATCAATCACGGATGAAGAAGCATTCCGAACATTTATACAAAAGGTCCAAGGTAAGGTAGATGACACCGTAATGTCAGTACTTCAATCTCTCGACTGGCAAGATGCTCAAAAGCTATATCTGGGAGCAGCCATGTCTGACCTGGACTTGGATAATATTGATAGCTTGGTAACGCCTGCTTATTTTCTGAAGGATCGTATTGAACTTGATTCAGTTCACCCTGTAGAGGCCCAAAACTACCTACTTTCTTTAATGACCAAAGTTCGGACAAAGAAGACCGTTCAACTCAGTGATCTACAAGAAACCGCTGGAACTTGGGTTCAGTTAGATAGATAGAAGACTAATCTATTTTGTTTTTGCAGCTGTTGTTTCTCGAAAACCGAACTAGTTATTAGTTAACTTCTACCGCTCATTCACTATAAGGTTATAGTTACTAGCTAGCACTGCTGGTTGTCATAGAAGAATTTTAATGAGCAAGCTTACGAATTTCAATCGCCCAGACGGAGGCGTGTGCAGTGGTTACTACTGTGCTAGTTCAGTGGATAGTAAAGCACCCGGTATCGTCGTTATTCAGGAGTGGTGGGGGCTGAATAAGCAAATCAAAGAGATTGCTGATCGACTGGCTGAGCAGGGATATCGCGTGCTAGTTCCTGATCTGTATCAGGGAAAGGTGACACTAGAAGCTACCGAAGCTGAGCACCTAATGAACGCTCTCGACTTTGGTGATGCTGCCACTCAGAATATTCGTGGAGCTACTCAATTTCTCAAACAGCAGAGTTCTAGTGTTGCCATCATGGGATTTTGCATGGGTGGTGCCTTGACGATCTTATCTGCAATACACGTTCCAGAGGCAACTGCTGCAATCTGTTGGTACGGCGTCCCACCCTCCGAAGCAGGAGATGTAAGTGCTATTTCAATTCCACTACAAGGGCACTTTGCACTGGAAGATTCATTTTTTCCTACCAGTCAGGTTGATGATCTAGAGAATCGGCTGCAAGAAGGGCAAGTGCCCTATGAGTTTTACCGATATTCAGCGAAGCACGCCTTTGCTAATGAGTATGGTGATGGCTACAGCCCTGAGGCATTTGAGCAAGCTTGGAGACGCACTTTAAAGTTTCTATCTACTTACAGCAAACCATGAACTCTATCTGGCGTAGATCTTTAATATGCTGCTATCCATATAGACTTTATTGCAATCACTCGAATCGCGACTGTTCAATATCAGTGATGACGATTCGGACGGCTGAAGACGTGACAGAAGATTGGAAGTGCGTCGTCCCTGACCTTAGACATTCGAGGTATTAGTTCTCTTTCTCATACCCGCATCAGTCGATACCTTCGTACTGATCTTAGTGCCCAGACAATTATGTGGCTCTAGCGCTGGTCGATAGCCTAAAGTTGTGCTTCGGCGAAGAAGTCATTCAAGCAGCAAGTAGCCTTGAGTGAGCTCGTACAGCAGTAAGGATGCAAGAAGAACTATGCGGTTGATGCCAGTGTATCAGTGCGAATCTTCGTATATGCTTGTGTACTAACATCTACCTTTTAAGGCTTGCAACCCTTTCGTTGGTTGCCCTGTAGGTTTCAAGTAGGATTTTTAATCAACTCTAGATAGATTCATTCGTCTAGAGCTGGCCTGCTGCGATAGCCCTTCTAAACGATAGCCAGTAGAACTTACCCACTCAAACAACAAGCAGCGGTACAGGCAACAAACTGCTAACGGGCATGAAACTTTGCCAAGAAGCAAGCTAAGATTCACCACGGATAGCCTTTAGAACAGCTATTTGTCTAGTGTCCTATCTCCATTTGTTCGCGTTTCAAGTATGGCGATCACCCCCACTTCTGCCACCCCCTTGAAAGAAGCCTGGTCAGCAGCGATCACAGAAGCCGCCGCCCTCACCCTGCCCGATAGCCTGTGGCAACGCCCCCAGGTGCAAGGACTGACCATCGACGGCCCGACCTCCAAAGACCTCGATGACGCCATCCATCTCGAACCCACCCCAACAGGAGGGATCGCCTCAATCCACATCGCCGACGTCTCAGAACTCGTCACCGTCGGCACTACCCTAGACAAAGTCGCCCTGGCCCGCACCCGTACCCGCTACCTGAGCCGGGGCAACATTCCCATGCTGCCGCCCGCGCTGTCCGAAGATAAGCTCAGTTTGCTAGAAGGCCAACCTCGACCCACACTGACCATTCAAGTCACCCTCAACCACCAGGCCGAAATCGAAGCCACCGACATCTTCGAGTCCTGGATTGTCAGCGCCAAACGCTTCACCTACGAGCAAGTAGACCAAGCCTGCCAAAGCCCAACCCATCCTTTCTACGAACAACTACAGCAGTGCCAAACCTGGGCAGAACGACTCAACCACGAACGCCGTAACCAAGGGGCCATCGGCGGGCAGTTCAACGCAGCGGGCTTCTGGATAGACGAAAACGGTACGGTGCTCGTATCCAAAGGCAAACTGTTTCGCGCCCAGATGATCATTCAAGAGTTCATGATCCTTGCTAACCGCGCCGTCGCGCACTGGTTCGCCAAGCGAGACGTGCTTGCCCTTTACCGCAACCACACCGCTAGAACCATCGCCCCCGAACGCCAACAGATCATGCAGGCGCTACTCACCACCGGTAACATGGAGCTGATTCGTAAGAAGCTACAGAACTGGCTGAACAAAGCCGAATACAGCCCCATCCTAGTCGGCCACTTCGCCCTAAACCTAACCGCCTACTGCCACTTCACCAGTCCGATCCGCCGTCTACCTGACCTGCTCAACCACCGCATCATCAAAGCCCTAATCCACGACCAGCCTCATCCCTACCGCAAGTTTGAACTAGAACAGCTCTGCACCTACATCGCCACGCTTAGCCAACAAGAAGAAGCAGAGACCAAAGCCTTCTTCAAACAACGGCACCAGCGCAGCTACCAAAAGCAGATACAGAGCTCAGAGGCGACTACCCTAGCTGCGCTCTCAACCAAAGCGTTCGACAACCTGGTCAAGCACGCCGCCAAAGAGAACAACTTCGAGCCGATTCTAGCGGCCGCGCAGCTGCGCCTAAAGCAGAATGAGTTATCTATCCAGTCGCTGTACCTGCTGCTCATTCATAGTAAAGATCTCACCCTACAGCGCCAGATTCTAGCCGCACTAGAACAGCGCCTAGCAGATGCGACCAGCGTACTGGTCATGGCCACCGACCAGGAGGACTCCTGGGAACAGCTCACCTATGTAGAAGCCAGCGAAGACACACCTCCCTTTTCGCTCTGGGTTGAAGTTGCGATCGCAGGAGAAGTCGTCACCACCCATACGCCTGCTCAAAGTCAGCGCAAACAGAGTGCTCGCCACAGCGCCTGTTTGACGTGGCTCGAAGCGTTTGTCTTCGATAAGCTAGTGTCGCCAGCGCAGCGTCAACCGTCAGAGCCACCTGCGATCACCCCTCCTGAAACTGCGATCGCCCCTACCAAAGATGAGACCGCCCCTACTCAAGCAGAAGACAACCAGCCTAAAGACACCGAACCCGTTCAAATGACCACCCCCACTGATCATCCAACCCTGAACTATCCGCTAGAAGGCGAGCAGAACTTCGTCGGACTGTTGCAAGAACTCTCGCAGTCTCTAGGCTGGGCGATGCCAGCGTATCAGTTCACGCAGGCAGGCTCTGACTTCATCTGCACCTGTACAGCTCCAGTACAAGAGCAGGACTTCACCGCGAAAGCAACCGCCACTCAGAAGAAGAAGGCCAAACAGGAAGCGGCGAGAGGAATGCTTGTGCAGCTGCAAAGGTGGTTCCACCACGGCGAGCGCATAGGAATAGAAGAACCAGAAGCTCCAGCCGCTACCGCTGTCGAAGAACAAACGAGTCAACCTGAACGGGCATCCGCGCCGATATCGCATCCTCTCTTGATGAAGCAGCTCAAGGACGGACAGAACTTCATTGGCTTCTTGCAGCAGCTCTGTCAAACGCTAGTGTGGGACTTTCCAGAGTATGAGTTCGAGGGCGAGACGCCAGAGTTTATCTGTACCTGCACGGTTTGTGCAGATGGTCAGCGCTTCAGCGGTGAGGCAACGGCTTCTAAGAAGAAGCGAGCCAAGTACCTGGCGTCGAAAGTTGTTCTACTAACGCTTCAGCAGCACTTCCAAAGCAACAAAGCGACTGAGAAAGAAGCGTAGCTGCGGGGATGATCGCATCTAGCAGCTCTCCGGCCACACCCTAATCTCCCCGTAGAACTCCTCCTGCTCAAGCCGCCACGGACCTAGCAACAGTCCAATGAGCAGTTCAACTGGCTGCATCTTTGAGATCGCCAGCAGTTCTTTGAACCCAATCGGTACCGTCTTTGGTATGGCAGATGAGATCGCCCGCTGCCACACATCCACCTCTTCCGCATGCGCCAAGTCGAGCACAGCGGCAATCGCATCCATCGGCGCAGCCATCTCCTCTACTGGCTCGACCTGTAAACCAAGTCTCAGCTGCCGATGCCGCTCTTGCGGTTCACCTGCTTCAAGTTCGCTTTCTAGACTGTCAGTACTGAAGTAGAAGGGCACCTCCGAACTGACTAGCTCCTCCAAACTCTCATCGTCTAGCACTGGCTCCTTCCCACTGGCTTCTAGCTCATCTAGCCGTTCATGCGCCGCCGAGCAGAAAGCATCCACCTCTGCCATCCAGCCATCGAGCCGTTGTTCTAGCTCCCTACTCAACATCGCTGTCGCTCTCCGCCTGCTGACAGATCGGACAGTGCTTCACCGGCAAGCTAGAGATTTTCACCTCACCTTGCTCGCCGTACTCGGCTTGCAGCACCGCCTTCCACTGCTTGAGCGTCTCGCGCAGCTTATTCTGATGAACGCCTATCGTATGCTGAGCTTCAACTTCCGCCACACACTCACCGTCGTCCCAAACCTTGGCAGCAATCGCATGGACCGGACTGTCCTTCGTGTCGCGATAGAGAATCAGCTGAATCTTGGGCGGTGTGCGATGGCCGATAATCGGCAGCTGCAACACTCGTCTACTGCTGCTACCCGTTTGCTTGCGCCGCGAGTTCGCCGCCGCCTGCCGCTCTAGGTCATCCGCCCGATTGCGATAGCGCGAGCGCTTCGATATGCAGGCTCTACCAACAAAGCAGCGCCGCCCAGCCGCCGCTTCGTGGGACCAGTTGAGCCCACAGTCCAGACAGGTAGGATTTGTTCGCTTGGGCACGGGCGCTGACCTGAAAGCCTGACTACAAAAGGATTACCCGACCACTATATCAAAAACAACCGCTAACTTAACGTGACTTTAACGTGATTCTAAAACGCGGCAGCAGATGTGACAGCCGATCTTATGCGAGACCGCTCAAACCCCCCAAACCTCGTGACTGGTTGCGAGATCGAGCAGCTAGCTACCTAGCTTTTGCTATGGCTAGATCTCAATAAAATCGGTGATTCGTGGGGTCTTCTCGATAGCGAAGAAGGTCGAAGGGCTATTTTTGGACTAATTTTCTTTGCGTCTTATCGTGAGACGTTGTGACAGTCTGCTTCTGAAACTCTTAAGACTGCTTGTAAGACTTGAAGTGGAGATAGTTAGGTTGTTGCTGGGACTCGGGGTTTGAGTAGTAACGGAACAGAAAACCCCGCTAAGGCTGCAACCTTTAATACGTATAGCTTCTAGCCCTCAAAATTGGCAGCATCCTGAGGAATCATCTTCAGACAAGGATTGATTTCATCGA
>NZ_JADEXO010000228.1 GCF_015207105.1 cf. Phormidesmis sp. LEGE 11477 | reverse complement strand
ATCCCTAAGAGGGTTTTGAGGTCGTTTCGACTGTACACACGGTCTATCAGCACAAAAGAATTCCCGTTTCAATCCCTAAGAGGGTTTTGAGGTCGTTTCGACCTCTTTGACGGTGTCGATCGGTTGGCTACCGTCAAACAAGTTTCAATCCCTAAGAGGGTTTTGAGGTCGTTTCGACGAGCAATATTCTCAGGAGTGCCCAAGATAGACTCGTTTCAATCCCTAAGAGGGTTTTGAGGTCGTTTCGACCACCATCTTCGGTATGACATCATCGATATATAGCAGGTTTCAATCCCTAAGAGGGTTTTGAGGTCGTTTCGACCTCAGGCGATGCACTCGCAGGTGCTAGCAGCATTCGTTTCAATCCCTAAGAGGGTTTTGAGGTCGTTTCGACCACGCCTGAAAAAGGCCAAAATGATCACCCGGTAGTTTCAATCCCTAAGAGGGTTTTGAGGTCGTTTCGACCACCTAGTCGGTCAACAGCTAGATACAGTCAAGAAGTTTCAATCCCTAAGAGGGTTTTGAGGTCGTTTCGACCATCGACTCAATCAATGCTCTCTATCCACTCGTTGTTTCAATCCCTAAGAGGGTTTTGAGGTCGTTTCGACTTTACAGATCTGGCCCAATCAAGAAAAAGCGGGTGCGTTTCAATCCCTAAGAGGGTTTTGAGGTCGTTTCGACAAAGAACAATTGAGACCCGGCTATGGCCTGAATAAGTTTCAATCCCTAAGAGGGTTTTGAGGTCGTTTCGACGGCTGGCCGCTAAGAGGCTTACTATCACTGGTTTTCAAGGTGCGTTTGCGCGAAGCAATAAAAATATAGTAATACATGAACGGCAATCGTAGACACAACCGGGATAAAAAATTGTCAAACCCCTCTATAGCAGACGTTTCAGCGATCGCGCGAACCTCTTTCCCAGCTCATACCCTGTAACCCCTGCTGCGTAGACGTTTAAGGCCGATGCTAGCCAAAGCCCAGTTCTACACCCTACCGCTCGCGCAGTTCATCACTTTTCTTCGCCTTCGCTTGACGCCAGCAAAAAATCAGCTTATCTTCAGTAACTATAGCTGTGATGCCTATCACAGTGCTTTTCAGAACTCAATTCTACTTAGCACAGCCAGCAGGTGTTACAGCACCTACTGACTGCTAACCCTCAAGGATTCGTGAGCAATCCCGGAGTGCTGGGTCAACTGTACCTTAGCTACCCCGATTTGCACTACATCGACTTCGGGGCAGCTGAGTTGCGTTGGGTTCTGGTTTCCTCCCAACAAACACACAACCGGAGACCAGACCTCATGTTCATTTCTTCCGCTCAGGGCGCTACCGCGTCCACAGATTCTGTTGAAACTTCTGTTGCTAGCTCTGCTTCAGTGCCACCAAACACGCCAAACAACAATACTAGTCAAGACAGTGGCGGCTATGAGGTGGTGCGCCATCTGCTGTTTGGCCCGCTGCCCGTCATTCAGTCCACCATCCACCTACTACACCAGATTCAATATGCCGAGCCAAATGACTGGAGTCAGCCTATCTCTACGGGCAAACCGAACGAGATGATGGCCATCCTGACCAAGCGAGTCAGAATCGTGTAACGCTGCTGCTAACTGACGCCTAGATTCTAGACTTATATAGCGGTACCCATAGCTTTCTCTTAAGTGCATCTGGGTGCCGCTGACGATTTTCATAGACCAAATCGCTTGCCACTTCTAGCCTGCGAGCTTTCTATAGATCTGGTGACCACACCAAAACCTGCGCTTCATACTCTGGCAAATCCATCATCAATTGACCGCCCTCAACCGTTACATCAAAGTTCTTTGTCCATTCGTGCCACGTGCCATCTTCAGGCATATCCGCCACCTGGTAACCTGCTAGGAAGTTATCAGAACAGTTCACGATGACTGCAACCTGTGCGCCCATCTCGTGCCAGCGCATGTATCCTATCACCTGCGTATCAGCATTTTCGTGAAAAACAGAAACATTGTCAGAACGTATCGCCGCGTTCTCTTTACGCAAGGCAATCAACCCTTTGTAGTACTTGAACAATCCAACGTTGGGCTCACTATCTAGCAAAGACCAGTCCAGAGGCGCTGGATCGAGCGTTTTATGCTTGTAGGCACCAAACTCTTCGCCCATCCAAATCATCGGTACGCCCATCGCCGTCATCACCAGCACAGCGCCAAGTTTAGCCCGCTTAAAAGCTGCCTGCTCGAATATCTCCATATCCGCCAAATTCGCCATCAGGCGATTTTGATCGTGGCTAGTCAAATAGTTAACTACATCCTGTGCGCTCTGAAACCCCATTTTTGTAGGATCGATCAGCTCTTTTACTTTCTCGATTGCAGACCCTTCTCCTTTCAAAATGTCTAGAAAGTTGTAGTGAAAGCTAACCCGCCAGCTACTGTCTACAGGTCCTTCTAAACCGGAGAGATCGGACTTTTCTGGAATGTGCTCAGCGCAGGTAAATAGCGGCTTTGGCTTTGCTGCTAGCCCCGCCTCATCAACGATCCAGCCCAGTACTTCTGGATTGTCTAACTGCTTGACCGCGTCAAATCTCAGGCCGTCAAAGCGATATTCTGTAATCCAGAAGTTCACCATATCTCGCATAAAATCACGCGCTGGAAACCGTTCATAATTCTCGTCGTAGTGGTCGTAGTCAAACTCTGGGCCCCAGCTTTGATC
>NZ_JADEXO010000227.1 GCF_015207105.1 cf. Phormidesmis sp. LEGE 11477 | reverse complement strand
CCCCCACTCCCCCCATCTCTTCGCCTGGTACTCCGCCCTACGCACCTACACTCACCGCCACAGCCACCTCTCTCTCAAAGCCGTCATCTCCCGCCCCGGCTACCTGGCCTTCACACCTACGCATATAGATCTCACCTTCGACTTATCTCAAATTGATATTCGCATTCGCAAAGCGGGCCTAGATCTCAATCCTGGCTGGCTACCCTGGTTTGGTAGAGTCGTACAGTTTCATTACGAGAAAGTGGCTGGCAGAACAGTGGCTGAACCAGGAGAGCTGTGATGGAAACAACAGAAAGACCTCGGCTAAAAGACTTTGCACTAGCGGCGATCGCAGATCAGCTGCCGGCAGATAATCACGAACCTGAACTGGTTTTCTTGCGATCGCACCTCACCCGTGTTACGACTGACACGCTACCCTGGACAGAAGCGCTACAGCAGTCTCTCTCACGTCCCCATCCTGCCGATATACTGCTACTCAGGCTCGCTCGTACCTTTCCCCTTACGTTCGTAGAACTATTAACGATTGCATTGGCAGCCGCTGTAGAAGAAGACGTTCAAGTTGGCAGAGCGATTGCTCGCGTTCAGTCTCCTTTGGGTGGCTCTAGGCCGACGCTGAGTCTGTTATCTACCTCGTTTCAACCACTAACAAAAGCACCGCCTATCTCTGTTGTTTTCAACGGTTCGGCCTTAGCCTGTAGCCTACTGCGTCTGGGTAATACCGCCGCTCCCCTGCCAGAACAAACCGTTAGCATTCCAATCCACCTTTACTTTGCGCTGAACAACCGAGATAGCGCCGTTGAGCATACGATCTTGGGTATTCAACATCTCCCCTCAACTGCGCTATCAGCGAGCTGTCTAGGCAAGGTAGAACAATATGCCAAGAGCCTAGAAAACAACGCGAATCAAGTATTAGTCATTCGCTCCCCTGCCTTTGCTGAAAGCCGTATTGTCGCAGATCGAGTCGCTAAACAGCTTAACCTCAGACCGCTTTTCCTCGAAGGGGCACTGCCGATTGGACTAGCGCCCTGGCTACAGCTGCGGCAGCTACTCCCTGTCTTTTGTCCGCAGCTTACACCCGGAGAATATCATCAGATTCCAGTGATTGGCTATTACGATGGCCCTGTAGTCGCGATCGCGGGTCCTGATGGGCAGCTAGAGTCTCAGCAGCGAGACCTTTTGAGCTGGTCTTTGAGCGTCCCCACTGTGCCAGAACGAGAATCTCTTTGGACAGAGACTCTATCCGATTCGGATCTAGCGGCAATACTAGCCAAAAGCTATCGATATAGCAGCGATCGCATCGCTCAACTGAGCCGCTTGGCCCAGCACTACAGCACGCTAGCTCAGCGCGATCACCCGACAGAAGCAGATATCCGCGCCGCTGCCTGGAGTGGTGAAGGCATTGGCCTAGATGGTTTGGCACAGCCTCTAACCCAGCAAATCCCAGACGAGGCATTAGTGATGCCCAACAGTTTGCGAGAAAATCTACAAATGCTGCTGTTGCGCTGTCAGGCTCGCGATACGCTAACAGACGGACTAGGCGTATCTACTACCGCATGCTACTACCCTGGCGTGAAAGCGCTTTTTGTCGGGCCATCGGGTACAGGCAAAACGCTTTCGGCAGGATGGCTAGCAACCAAGCTAGGAATGCCACTCTATCGGGTCGATCTAGCCGCTATTGTGAGCAAATACATCGGCGAAACCGAGAAGAACCTAGCACAGCTCCTAGCCCGCGCTGAAAGTGCTGGTGTTATTCTTCTATTTGACGAAGCGGATTCTCTTTTTGGTAAACGCACCGATGTTCAACAGGCCAACGATCGCTTTGCTAACAGCCAGACCAACTATCTGCTCCAACGGATTGAAAGCTACGACGGGATTACCTTGCTCACTAGCAACAGTCGTCAGCGATTTGATTCGGCTTTCTCTCGTCGCCTAGATTTTATCGTCGAATTTACGCTGCCTCGTCCTACAGAGCGTCGCGCTTTGTGGCGATCGCACCTAGGCGATCGCTCTACGCTTTCCACAGCCCAACTCAACCAGCTTGCCACGGCGGTCGATCTCTGTGGTGGCCATATTCGCAATGCGGTATTGATGGCCGCTGTTCTAGCGCAGAGCCAACAAAGAGAAATTGACTATGCTGACATCATTATTGGAGTCAATCACGAATATCATAAATTAGGCCGTCAGATGCCAGCGCTAACCCAGCCATCTCATGTCTGAATTCTCGCCACAGACGGCTAGGTCATCAGCCGCTGCGACTGCTAGTCGACAGTCTCGCTCTGCTAACAACAATTCAGCCAGTAGCGCCCCATCTGGAACGCCCCTGTTTCTCCAAAATCAAACAGTTCACCCGACGCCAGCAGAAAACGCGGCTCAACAAAGCCTGCCACAGACCAGCGTAGAAACAGAAACAACAGAAATAAACAGCCAGCTCAGCAATCAATCAAATGGTCAGGCCGATAGCCAGTCCAATGATGTCGCAACCAGCAGCCAGCCTCTATCCTCTTCCAACTCACAAGTATTGCAAACTCCGGGCACTGAATTAGCTTCAGGCTCTTTGCTATTTCTAGAAAGCTCAGAGACAAACGACACTGAAACACAATCAAACGGGGACGCCCTTACTAGCAACAGCAGTCAACTCTCAGGACAACAAGGAATCAATCAAATGGTCAGGCCGATAG
>NZ_JADEXO010000126.1 GCF_015207105.1 cf. Phormidesmis sp. LEGE 11477 | reverse complement strand
TCAGATAACCTTCTGGCTATCCTTTTGCTTCATGACAATAGCTATGCTATCCTCATAAGCAATTTAATCATTAACGAGGGTCTCGTTAATTAAACTTCTCTAAATTATTCTTCTGTCTAGGTGCTACCGCTCCTGAAGAACGACCGGCGCGAACGCCGCGCCTCCCTTCAGCGCCTAATGAATATAACCCTCTTCTAAACCAACTGTCAACTCCTTTTTACAAGGAAATATTCAAACGGCTGAAATCCTCGCTACGTCTAGACTTTAAAGCTAGGCTCGAGAGCGGCATTACCGCTGAAAGCTCGCGGCAAGAGGAGTTAAACCTTTGACTGAAGCAGATGATGAAGCTCCTGCTCTCTTGAAGCGCACCGTATTGTCTAGTCCATAGCTTTGGTGTTGGCGTGGAGGTGGAGACTGTATAAGGTATTGACAGTACTTCTTGTGGGTAAGTTAAGTGAATTTTCAGTCCGTGATTGCTACTTTGAGTGAGTTTTGGGCTAGCCAGGGATGTTTGATTGTGCAGCCTTACGATACGGAGAAAGGAGCTGGAACTAAAAGCCCACATACCTTCTTAAGAGCAATCGGACCAGAACCGTGGGCAGTTGCTTACGTAGAGCCTTGCAGACGTCCTGCGGATGGTCGATATGGAGAAAATCCTAATCGCTATCAGCACTACTTCCAGTATCAGGTGCTAGTTAAGCCGTCGCCTAGCAATATTCAATATCTGTATTTGGAATCTTTGAGGGCATTGGGGATCATGCCTGAAGATCATGATGTGAGATTTGTAGAAGACAACTGGGAGGATGCAGCTGTTGGCGCGTGGGGTGTGGGTTGGGAAGTGTGGCTAGACGGAATGGAGGTAACGCAGTTCACATATTTTCAGCAGTGCGGGGGACTAGATTGCCGTCCGGTTTCGATTGAGATTACATACGGGTTAGAAAGACTGACAATGTATCTACAGGAAGTAGATGCGATGGCGAAAATTCGTTGGAACGATAGGCTGACTTACGGAGAGGTATACATGCAGGCAGAGATCGAGAACTCGACGTATAACTTCGAAGCGTCTAGTTCAGATCTACTATTTAAGTTGTTTGAATTGTATCAACAAGAAGCTAAGCAGCTTATGGAGAGGGGATTGGTACTGCCTAGCTATGACTATGTATTGAAATGCTCGCATGCCTTTAACTTATTAGACGCGCGGGGAGTCATTTCAGTGACGGAAAGGACGCGGTATATTCGCCAGGTAAGGACACTGGCGAGACAAGTAGCACAGCTATATTACGAGCAGCGGGAAAAGCTCGGATTTCCACTGCTGAATCAATCTTCTGGGGAGACACAAAAGTAGAGAAGTCCGAATTGTTGCAGGCATAGATAGACCTGTGTTAGGAGATCTCTAGGTGTACTGTGTCTTGTGGACTGTGAGAATCTGTTGTGGGTATTACTTTGAGAGCTTATTTGGAGCCAATCGCGAATTGGTTTGCACAGTTTGATTTGCCGGAACCAATTGTGCATTGGGGACATCCAGTGATGATGGCGATTGTGGTGTTTGTAATGGGCGGAGCGGCTGCCTATGCCGGGTGGCAGGGACGTCTGGCAACTGATGAGGGGGTTGCGGTTGAGCAAAAGCAAGCTCATGCGAAGATTGCACCACTGATGTATTTGTTCGTTGTGTTAGGAGCGACAGGCGGAATTTTGTCGTTAGTTATGCAAGGGGAACCCATCTTAGAAAGCCCACATTTTTGGACAGGGGTGGGGGCGATCGCACTGCTGACTACCAATGCTCTGATCGCGGCAACTAAATTTGGTAAAGACAATCAGGCACTCCGTTCAGCCCACGCCTATATCGGCAGCACAGCGATAGTGGTGCTAATTGTCCATGCGGTTTTTGGTGTCCAGCTAGGGCTATCTATCTAGAATTATTTCCTTAGGGCTTACTCAAACTCAGAATGCAGGCACGCTTTGCAAGAGGCTTTCGGTACGTGCCCAAAAGCCTCTTCTTTAGTAGATAGCGGATAGCAGACAGTAGATAGCGAGGTTGATAGATGGGCTCCCTATAGAAAAGCACAATTGGATATAGGGACATGACGCCTTGGGGCAGTTTGGCTATTGCGGCGGCATATATTTTGGGCCTGCTGGCGACCGGGGTCACGGAAGCACGCATTCTAGGGTGGATATCTGTAGCTGGATGTGGCATTTTCTGTGTTGGCGTTTTTAGCAGCCTGGTAGTTCCTCGTATCTGGCGAATCGGACCAACGAGAAGGCAGTGGTGGATAGCAGGATTAGTTGGATTGGTGGCGGCGAGCTATTGCCTCGCAAGAGCGCCGCAGCCCGCCGCTAATGATATCAGCCATTTTGCTGCCGATAATGAGCGGCGGGTGCTAGGAAGGGTGTTGCAGATGCCGCAAACAAGCCGAAATGAGAAAGGCAGGTTTTTTCTAGAGGTGCAATCTGTTAGGGGAGCAGGGACGAAGAACACAATCGAAGCGCCTCGTTCTACTAGCGGCAAGCTATACGTGAGCGCGGCACTAGCACCGAGTAAACGGCTGTATCCAGGTGAGCTAGTCGAGCTGAGAGGAATAATATCCGTAGTCAAAGGGCCTGAGTCGCAGCAGTCTACTGGCTTTGGAGACTATCTGGTTCGGCAGGGCTGTTTTGCTACCTTCAAAGCTTTTTGGATAGAGTTTCTACCCAATCAAGAGCCGCCACGCTGGGCTTTGTGGAAGGTGAGAGCACGAATTGTATCAGCACAGAATCGCTGGCTAGGAGAACCGACAGGGAACTTGCTGAGCGCAATGACGCTAGGACGAAAGGCAGTAGATTTGCCTTTTGATATTAGAGATAGTTTTATTGCAGCGGGATTGGCGCATACATTAGCAGCCTCTGGCTTCCACGTTTCTTTGATACTGGCATTAGTACTAAGCTGTGTGAAGTCTCGACGGGTTCAAACGCAGGCGATCGCAGGTGCATCTGCACTCATTATCTATGTTGGCCTAACTGGATTACAGCCGAGTGTGATTCGAGCGTCAGTGATGGGGGCGGGCATGCTGCTAGGACTCGCAACAGCGCGCAAGGTCAATCCGCTGGGTGGGCTATTGGTAGCAGTGATACTCATGTTGATATCCAATCCGCAATGGATATGGGACGTCGGATTTCAGCTAAGTGTAATGGCGACGTTAGGTTTAATATTGACAGTCCCTAGGCTCATACAGATGTCGGATTGGATGCCGACAACGATAGCAATGGTACTAGCAGTTCCCGTTGCAGCCTATCTGTGGACGATTCCGCTCCAGCTACTGT
Source organism: cf. Phormidesmis sp. LEGE 11477 (assembly GCF_015207105.1). Lineage (GTDB taxonomy): Bacteria > Cyanobacteriota > Cyanobacteriia > Phormidesmidales > Phormidesmidaceae > Phormidesmis. The sequence goes on along the minus strand of NZ_JADEXO010000126.1, from coordinate 13,066 downwards.
ATTTTCAAGTGCTACCGACATACAGCATTCTACTCAACGGGATCGCTACACCGTTAGTGACCCTGATTAGTATGGGTGGGTTCATTAGCGCGATCACAGCTATCCCAATTCCGCCGATCGGCAGCTTCATTGCTTCCACGCTCTACTATCCAATCCGCATCCTGATCTGGATAGTAAATTGGTTCAACCAGCTCCCTGGTAGTTCAATCGAATTTACTGGAGTAAAAGGATGGCACGTGGCGATCAGCTATGGCGTATACGCGGCGATCTGCGTCTGGCTGTGGCGACGGGATCAGCGGTCACCTAATGACGACTACACAGCGTTTCTCTTCTAGAGTTGAGCGCGGACTTTCTAAGAAATCGGTGTAAGATGTAAGACCATTCTGGAGAGGTGGCAGAGTGGTTGAATGCGGCAGTCTCGAAAACTGTTTTAGGGTCAAACCTAACGGGGGTTCGAATCCCCCCCTCTCCGTTCTTAGTTTTTGCGGCACTCTGGTTTGCAACGCTTTATGGTAGCCAGAACTGTGGCAATAGCTGCGCTCCCAGCTCTCGGACAGTGCGATTGACATGGCGTGCTATCTGGATGTGGGGTTCGTCTGGAACAATAGGGATGATATCAGCAGACCTACCAACCCCTAGTTTGTGAACCACTCGATTGGCAGCTTCTAGGCCAGTCACATAGGCTTTTTCTTGAGACCAAGAGCCGTGCTGGGTAACAATCCAATCACCGCTCATGAAGACATTCGAGAAGCTGGTTGTACCAGGCAATAAGTAGCGATAGCTGCCAGGGGCAAAATGGCTAACACCTTGTCGGATACGGACAACAGCGTGGTCTGTGATTCTTGCATCGCCAAAAGCTGGTATACAGCCAGCAAGGTCTTTTTGAACTAGCGGCAAAACTTGCTCATCTGAAAGATTTAGCAGTTGATTGGCGTGATAGTAGTCAACTTCAACAACGCTACCAGGTTCGTTTTTGTATTCGTCTTGCAAGGAATTGAGATCGAAGAAGGTCCAGCCAGTGGTCTGATGAAAGCCAAAGCAGGCATTGGAAGGAAGCGGAATATCAACCTTGCGGTCGAACCAAAGCCGGGCAGCGAGTACGTCTATGCCATTAAGGTTGGAAAGGTTGCGAAATTCAGGGCGATCGCGCAAAACATCGCTCTGCGCCACAATCTTCTTCATCCCTGTAATCCCGACTGAGAAAATCACCGCATCTGCTTCAAAAACTTCCTCACCGCAGATAACGGCATCGATTTCGTTATCAATACCTACTCGAACATCAGTGACTCGATGGTTGGCTAATATTTTGCCAGCGGCCCTCTCAATCTGCTCCACCCAAGGCCGAAAAATCATCTCACCAACCGTGCCACGACACCAGCGCACATCAAAATCAGGCTGATGCGCCAGGATAAAGTAGTACAGCATACCAAGAGCTGCCGCCGCAGAACATTGCTCACCAGGCGCGAACAAACCGACTAGCAGCATCGGCTCAAACGATTCCTTGTAGAGACGTTCGGATACGCCATACTGCTTGAATAGTTCGCGAGCAGTCATGTTGTCATAGCGTTTCCAAGCCTCGTCAGAATTATCAAAATCGACTAGGGCATAGAGCAGCAGCAGCGCAGACATTCGATCTATCAGCGGCAGGCGTTTGAAGCGGGTGTAGAGGAAGGTGCCTAGCGGTGTCGGCAAATAGGGCTCACGCTGAAAGATTGGCGATTCAACTTCTAAACCAGCGGGTGAGTACTGAGAGGAGCGAGTATAGGGCGTGAATGGCTGAATGCCGAGTTCGTCAGTCAGGGCAAAGATATTGCTGTAGGGATACCAAAAACCGTGAATGCCAGCTTCTACAGACCGACCCTTCGGCGTCTTCCACCCGGCAACTAGACCACCGGGATATGCACCCGCTTCGAGTAGAGTGACCGCATAGCCCTGCTTTGCCAGATGGTAGGCAGCACCTAGGCCAGCCCAACCTGCACCAACAACGACGACTTTCTTTTGAGCAGCAGCATTAGACATAGTGTTGATAGAAAATAGGAAACAAAAAAGCCACGGGTCGATCCGTGGCTTTCTGCGGTTATCACTTAAAAGACTTAAGCTGAAAACTCAAGCCGAAAACATAACTTAGCTAGCACCGATCAGAGCAGGCTCTTTAGCAGGCAGGGCTGTAATTTCACCATCTTTGTCGATGTCGAAGACAACGGTATCACCATCTTTGAGCGTACCTGCAAGGATAGCTTCGGCCAGCCGGTCTTCAACCAGACGAGAGATAGCTCGACGCATAGGTCTTGCACCATAGCGCTGATCGTACCCTTCTTCAACCAATCGATCCTTGAAGGCTTCGGTCATTTCAAAGGAAAGGTTGCGATCGCCCAACCGCTTACCAACCTGCTTGAGCAAAATCCCGGAGATTTCTTTGACTTCATCCTTGGTGAGCTGACGGAAGACGATGATCTCGTCAATCCGGTTAATCATCTCTGGGCGGAAGAACTGCTTCATCTCTTCATTCACTAGGTTGCGAATGTTGTTATAGCGGCTAGTCATACCGTCTTCTTCAGCCAGTTCAAAGCCCAAGCCACCGCCACCTTTCTCAATAACCTTAGAACCGATGTTTGAAGTCATGATGATCAGCGTATTCTTAAAGCTGATCTCGCGGCCCTTAGAGTCAGAAAGACGACCATCGTCCAATACCTGTAAGAGGATGTTGAAAACGTCAGGATGGGCTTTTTCAATCTCGTCCATTAGGATGACGCTGTAAGGCTTGCGACGAACCGCCTCGGTGAGCTGACCACCTTCGTCATAACCAACAAATCCCGGTGGCGATCCGATCAGCTTAGAAACGGTATGCGACTCCATAAATTCCGACATATCCAGCCGAATCATAGACTCTTCAGAGCCAAAGACTGCACTCGCGAGCGCCTTAGCTAGCTCGGTCTTACCCACACCAGTCGGGCCAGAGAACACCAAACTCGCAATCGGGCGATCGAGTCCACGCAGACCAACGCGGGCTCTGCGAACCGCTCTAGAAACAGCTTCTACAGCTTCATCTTGACCGACAACTCGCTCATGCAAGGTGTCTTCAAGATGCATCATCATCGCTGATTCAGTCTCAGTGATAGCGTTAACAGGCACACCCGTCCAAGAGGAGACGATATCGGCAATGTCCTCATCGCTCACTTCAGGCTGTTTCATGATCGAAACATCACCTTCTAACGTGTCTTGAATCTTTTGAGTCAGCGTAGATTCCTTCTCGCGCAGGGTAGCAGCTTGGTCATAATTCTGCTGCTGAATCGCTTCGAGGATGTCTTTTTGAACCTGACGCAGTTCGCTCCGTAATTCGCTCGCTGGGATATTGCGGGAATGGCGTAATCGAACTCTAGAACCCGCTTCGTCGATCAGGTCAATCGCTTTGTCGGGCAAGTGACGATCTGTAATGTAGCGATCGCTCAGAGTTGCTGCCGCTTCTACTGCTTCGTCGGTAATGTTAAGGCGATGGAACTGCTCGTAACGACTACGCAGACCATACAAAATCTCAACCGTATCCTCTACAGAAGGTGGAGCAATGGTAATGGGTTGAAAACGACGCTCTAGCGCCGCGTCTTTCTCAATATACTTACGGTACTCATCTAGAGTGGTCGCGCCAATACACTGAAGTTCTCCTCTAGCCAAAGCAGGCTTGAGTAAATTTGCCGCGTCCATACCGCCTTCCAAGGAACCCGCGCCTACTAGCGTATGAATTTCGTCAATCACTAAAATGACATCTTGCGACTTGCGGACTTCTTCGAGCACCTGGGTGATGCGCTCTTCAAAATCACCTCTAAAGCGGGTGCCAGAAACTAGCAGCCCCATATCAAGGCTAATAACGCGGCGATCGATCAGTGCTTCTGGAACGTCTTGGTTGACAATACGCTGAGCTAAACCCTCTGCGATCGCAGTCTTACCCACACCGGGTTCACCAACTAGTACCGGATTATTCTTAGTACGACGGCCTAATACCTGAACGACACGCTCAATCTCTTGATGACGTCCGATCACCGGATCGAGCTTTCCTTCAGCGGCAACCTCAGTTAAGTCAGTACCGTACTCTGTCAAAACGCTGCTGTTTGACTTCCGCTCTTTCTTTTGACTTCCACCTACCCGGCCAGAAACGACGGGCGTGCTTTCACCAATGACTCGGACCAACTGAGTCCTTATTTTCTCAGGATCTACGCCTAAATTCGCAATTACCCGGTAGGCAACGCTCTCAGAATTTTGAGTCAGGCTAAGCAAAAGATGCTCAGGCTCTATATAAGGATGGTCAAGCTTACGAGCTTCTTGAAAAGCTTGCTCAAAAACTTGCTTTACCTTTGGTGTAAAGGGGATCTCGACCGGACCGTTGCCAGACCCTCGACCGATAATTGATTCGACCTCTGTGCGGGCATTCGTTAGGTTAATGCCAAATTCGTCTAAGACCTTAGCGGCAATGCTAGTATTCTCTTTGATGATGCCAAGCAGCAACTGTTCGCTGCCGACAAAGTTGTGACCCAGGCGACGGGCCTCCTCTTGCGCCTGCATGATGACCGCGATTGCTGTGTTTGTAAAATGCTCAAACATATCTTGAGAGACCTCGAACCCAGTTTTTGTGGTTCGCCTATTACTTTCTGTAGAAGCGCATAGTTCTAGGCTATTTCCCTAGGCTGTATGGCGACAAGAGGCAAGGCGTCCCGTTTATTCTTGCTGGCTTTAGTTAAGTTATTTGTCTACTTATGTCAATATACTTGTATTTAAGCTGTTCTGGCACAAAGGGAAGCCGTACTCAGTGGCGTGTTTTCCGTAATACACAAAAAGCGGGCTAGAAATCCAGATAGTTATTACAAGCGTATATACCTTAGTATACAAAACTTTATCAACTTGCGTGTCTGTCTAGAGGTCTCGTTCACGAGGAACTGCTTTTAGTCAGCTCGATTGGAATATACCCAAAATGGCAGTAGTGGAGATCGCTTTGACACGGGCTAGGCATAAAGGTAATGCTGCTTCCCACACAGATGACGACCGGTTTAAATCTAATAGGCTAAATCTACTGAGCAAAGTCAGCTTCGCAGATAGCAAGGATATCGAGATCTTGTGTCGATACGTTTTCGATTCGGTGAAAGTCTTTGAGGGTATAGGCGGGTGCGCCGCTGCCAGCGGTTAGAGAGCTGTCTGTGGTTAGGGCGATCGCGTAGGGATGGACACTCTGCTCGTAGCTATCGACCACGTTAAGCGCCATGCGATCAGGATGCACTTGACCATAGAAGCAGTCAAACGAAGAACTAGGCTGGTAGAAAGCGCCGATGGTTTGATTGTTGGCCACAGAAAAGATGGCATAGGCGCTACCTATCTGATCGCGCTGCGGGCTTTGTCCAAAGAGGTAAACTCCATCTTCTAAAACAGCAAGATCTTTAACCTGAGACCCTAACTGCCTTGCTGACCGATTGTTATTAGGATTAGCTGAGGTTGGCACCACACCAATGGTAGAAAAGGAAAGTCCTACCACTGCTAGAGATAGCAGCGCTTTTTTGACAGAAGGGCCAAATGAACGGCCAGTTTTATTATGAAGGGTTGCTTTCAAAGGGCGATTTAGAAAAGTCATCGGTGGATACTTGGTAAGGGGGAAGAGGACTAGATGCTTTGCGCCACAGATCTACCTGACTTGGAAAGATTTTTTACTTATTAGTATTTGATCTCTTATTTATCAAATTGAGCCATTTAGAAACTGCACCACCAGAACGGCATAGTCTAGACCGGCATAGTCGCTAAGAGCAGTGGTGAGAAGACTTTCAAAAGGCTCTGATAGCTGAAGCTTAGGCGCTCTTGAGCAGCGATCACCTCTATTGCAAGTAAGATTTCTTAAGTAGGTAGGCAGTAGAGGGGCCGTGACTAGCCACAGAGACGATATAGAACAAAGTGAGACTTGGACAAATCTTCGACATCAGCTCAAAGACCTAGATGGACAGAGTTATAGAGAATACAAGCGTATCAAGGGCAATTACGGATTTCCTGAGTTCAAGCTGAGCATTGACTATGTACAGGGTGATCCTTTTGCTGCGCCTAGTCGCCTTTGTATTCGGGTGTCTCAGACAGTGGCAGGGTTTCCGGTTGAGTGGATAACTGATTATGCGAGCCAGGTGGCGATCGCAGATTACTTGACTAGGCAAGTCGCTCAAGTGGCCCAGCTTTTGCAAAAAAAGAGAGGGTCTGGCAAGAGTGGCAAGATTGAAATTGCTGCCCCGAGTCAAGCTATATTGCGGCGAACAGCTATTTGGCCAGAGGCCGACGCGATTGAGCTCAGGCTGACAGTTGGGCTACCGGCTTTTGGCAGACGGATTGCAGGCATGGCGGCGGCAGCTTTGCTATGTGAAGACATACCGCAACTGGTTTCGCAATGTCTGAAATATGAAGTACTAGATTCAGTCGCCATAGAACGCCATATTCATACGCTCAAAGACGCTGAATCGCTACGTGCTCAGCTTGCAGAAAAAGGACTTGTCGCGTTTGTTGCGGCGGCTTCTTGCTTACCCCGCCGTAGTGGCGTTGACGAAAGACCCCTCAACGAGGCAGCCGATCTCTTTGTTCCGCCTGCAGATAGCTGTATTGCTTTAGAAACGCCGTACAGTGGCCGAGTCCAGGGATTGGGAATTCGAGCTGGCGTGACCTTAATCGTCGGGGGTGGCTATCACGGCAAATCTACGCTGCTGCGAGCTATTGAGCAGGGCATCTATAGTCACGTGCCAGGAGACGGACGCGAGCAGGTAGTTTCTGATGCTAGGACGGTGAAGCTGCGGGCAGAAGATGGTCGAAGTGTGGTGGGCGTGGACATTTCTCCGGTGATTAACCATTTACCTCGGGGCAGAGATTCCCGCCAATTTTCGACAACAAACGCCAGCGGCAGTACGTCTCAAGCAGCAGGATTATTAGAGGCGGTGGAGGCTGGAGCAAAGGTGCTACTGATTGACGAGGATACAGCAGCGACGAACTTTATGATTCGCGATCGCAAGATGCAAGCGCTGATCGCCAAAGACAAAGAACCGATCACACCGTTTGTCGATAAGGTGCGTCAGCTATATGACGACTACGGCATCTCGACCATTCTGGTGATAGGAGGCAGCGGCGATTATTTTGACGTAGCAGATACCGTGATTGCAATGGAAGACTATCAGCCCAAAATTGTAACTACGCAGGCGAAGGCGATCGCAAACGCGGACCCAAATCCTAGAGAGCAAGAAGGCGATCGCAACTTCGGGCCAATCACACCACGAGCCGTCTTACCAGGTAGCTTGCCGGACAGCTTGCCAAGCCGAAGCAAATCAAATCGAAAAGGCGATCGCACTCGTCCCCTAAAAGCTAAAGCCCGCCGAGACAGTTTAATATTGGGCAACGAAACCATCGATCTAAAGGCCATTGAACAGATTGCCGAAGTGCATCAGGTAAACGCGATCGCCCAGGCCATCATTTACGCCGATCGTTACTACTTCGCTCCCGAGCGATCATTCAGCGAACTACTAGATCTGGTCATGGATGATATCGAACGGGGAGGCCTCGATGCTCTGCTAGCTGGCAGCACACCAGTAGATAGACCATCAAATGTATCTTATCGACTGGGAAATCTCGCTATGTTTCGACGGTTTGAGCTGGCCGCAGCTATCAACCGACTCAGAACTGTCAGGATAGAACCTATCAAAACAAAGTCTGTCGAGATAACGCCTATTTAGATAAGTTCTTCATTTAAATGTGACGGGAGAATATATTAAGAACTTATTAAAACCCTCACTCCTCACCTGACTATGTCGATATGGTGTAGAGAAGATACCTCCTAACTGCGTCTCTTGCTCCATTCGGCTGCTTCACTAAAATGTAGCCAGGTGGAGCTTTTTTATGACAATTAATAGCCCACCAGCTCAGAGCATGACGTTGGTTCATCACCTTCAGCCACACAGTTCTCCCAAATAATGCGACGACTGATCGCAGCAGGTAGCTGTTCTTTCTTAGCCAGAGCCTTTGCGAACCACTCTAGGCTTTTATCTGTATTGTCCTGCCCAGCTAGAATCTGAGCCTTCAAATAAAATAGCTCAGGATTATCTGGGGCAGCCGTGAGGGCTTTGTCTATAGCAGCTAAGGCATTGTCATACTGGTCGAGGTCTCGGTAGCCAATAGCAATCGTGCGCTGAGTCGCATAGACCGGATGGCTGTGCTGAGTCATCCTGTTGATAGCTCGCTCCGGGTCGGCAAAGGGAAGATTAACCGCTAGCATTAGATCCATTGAGCCTTTGAGTAGATTGAGCTCAGAGTCTTCAGCATCGATGCTTTCGGCAGCATCAAGTTCATCGAAAACTCGTTGAAGCATACCTAACGCCCTAGGAACTCCCTTAGCCATCCCCTCTGTCTTCAGCATATAAGCGCCTTCTAAAAAGAGACCGACTGCTGTGTAGAGATGTCCGCGCAATAAGTCAGTCTCTTTTAGAGCAACTGCCGTTTCCTGGGTCAAGGCTGCTCGACGAGCGACTTCTTCTAGACCAGTCTCGCCTTTGAAGTAGGCCATAGCAGCGATCAGGGCATGAACTAAGGGCTCGTCGGCCTCGTAGATTTCAGCTTTGGCTAGCGCAGCATCAGCCTTTGTATAGTTACCCTCTTCAAAAATGACTTTGAAAGCAGCTTCTGTATGCTCGCCAATCTCATGGGCATCAGTCGGCCTAAAAGGATCGGCAGCTATGGCGGCAGGGGCGATTCCAAGCGTAGCTGCACCGAGAACGGAAGCCAGTAGCCTCACGGCTAATTGAGCATTTTGAAAGACCATCATATTTATTGCTAAACGATAGAAATCAAGCAGAATGTTCTCTAGATAGAGTATACCTGCGTAATTATGACGAGATTTCGTTAGCGCTGAATGTTCATTGGATACGATCTAACGCAAAGAACGTAAATTACAGAGATGTAAATAAAAGAGTGTAAATAGTAGAGAAAACTGTTTGAGCATTATTTTAGCGGGCGATCGCAGCGGTACTGGAAAAACGACTTTGACGCTCGCCTTACTAGCTGCGCTCAAGGCCGGAGGCCATTGCGTTCAATCCTTCAAGGTAGGGCCAGACTATATCGACCCAATGTTTCACAGCGCCATCACCCAGCGGCCCTGCTACAACCTCGATCCGGTTTTAACTAGCGAAGCCTATGTGCGGCAGAGCTTCTGTCAGCATCGGGTAGGCGCAGACTTTGCCGTTATCGAAGGGGTAATGGGTCTGTTTGACGGCGCTACAGGAACAGACGATACGGCCAGTACGGCGCACGTGGCTCGGTTGCTGGAATTACCGGTGGTGTTGGCAGTGGACTGCGGGCGAATGGCGCGATCGCTCGCCGCTTTAGTACAGGGCTACAGAACGTTTGATAGTCGGGTGAAGATAGCGGGGGTGATCTTGAACCGGGTGGGGAGCGATCGCCATCTTCAGCTATTGAGCGACGCGCTTTCGCAGATTGACATGCCAATCTTGGGCGTATTTCGACGCGAGAAAGATATTGAGCTGCCAAGTCGTCATTTGGGCCTAGTGCCCACTGTTGAAGTTGGCGCATTTGGAAAAATTGCAGAGCGGCTGGCGGAAATCGGAAAGCGATGTTTTGAATGGGGTGAGTTAGAGCCGCTTTTGGAGAGCGGTGGAAGTGACTTCGACTCCGCTCAGTCACCAGACTTCAATTCCGCTCAGTTACCAGACTTCGATTTCAGTCAGTCACTAGGCTTCGACTTCAATCAATCATCTAAAAAAGAGAAGACTGCATCGGCTTTAAATCGGCCTGTCAGAATTAAAGAGAAAAGCGTGAGGATTGCGATCGCTCGCGATGCGGCCTTCAACTTCTACTATCCTGACAACTTTGAGATTCTTGCAGCTCACGGCGCGGACCTGATATTTTGGAGCCCACTACAAGATCAGAGGCTGCCAGCAGCAGACGGCCTGTATTTCGGCGGCGGGTTTCCAGAAGTTTTTGCAGCCGAGCTGAGCGCAAACAAATCTATACGACTTTCTATCCGCCATCTCATGGAAAGAGGAATACCTACCTACGCTGAGTGCGGTGGACTGATGTATCTCAGCGAAACCTTGGTTGATTTTGCGGGGAATGCTTGGCCAATGGTTGGGATGATTCCACAAACTGTCGAGATGAGTAAGCGATTAACTTTAGGCTATCGAAGTGCTCTAGCGCTGGGAGACGGCCCTTTGCTGGTTAACGGACAGACCGCTATTGGTCACGAATTTCACAGATCTAGGATCGTAGAGACATTGACTCGCCCAGCTTATAAAACGCGGCGATATTGGGGAGAAGTAGAAGAACCCAAGCATGAAGGCTATCAGTTACCTCATCTGCATGCATCGTATGTGCATCTGCACTGGGGAAGCCAGCCGCAGCTAGCCGAGCGATTTGTTCAAAGCTGTTGGCGATATCAGCGGCGACTGATCGATCGAGATTAGGCAGGGTTGAGATCTCAGCCAATTCTTTTCACGACATCTGCCAAAGCCTCTTTCGGCTCGGAATAGTCAAAAGAAAAGCCCGCCGCCTGCGTGCGCTCCGGTAGCACCTTTTGCCCCTTGAGCACCACAACCGCACCATCGCCTAGCAGCGCTTCAATCGCGAAGTCAGGTACTGGCAGCCAGGAAGGGCGATCCATTACTTCACCTAGCGTCTGCGCCAGATCCTTCATGCGAACAGGCTCTGGCGCAGTCCCGTTATAGATGCCGTGCATGGACGAATCGAGCAGGGCCTTGAGAAATAGACTCACTAGGTCATCGATATGAATCCAGGAGAACCACTGCTGGCCACTGCCGATCGGTCCACCTGCATAGAGTTTAAAAGGCGTAATCATTTTGGCGATCGCACCGCCATCTCCCAGCACAATCCCCGTCCGAATAATCGCCACTCGCACGCCCGTATCCTTTGCCTTATCGGCCTCAGCCTCCCAAGCCTGACAGACCTGGGACAAAAAGTCGTTTTCAGCTGGTGTACTGGTCTCAAAAAACTCTGCCGTCTCGCTCGTCCCGTAATAGCCAATCGCCGAGCCGCTTACCAAAACAGAGGGCTTTTGCTCAGCCTTTGCGATCGCCTCCACCAGCTTTTCAGTGCCAATCTTGCGACTGTTTAGAATTCGTTTTTTGCGCTCGTCCGACCAGCGTTCAGAAATAGGCTCACCCGCTAGGTTGGCCACCCCTTCACACCCAGAAATTTCTGACTGCCAGTCGCCAGATTGCAGCGGCGTGTAGGCTACATATCCAACGGGATTGAACTTACTGGCCGTAAAAATCTTCTTAGCCTTAGCCACACTTCGGGTAAATACTTTGACATCGTGGCCCTCATCGATCAGACGCTCGACTAAGCGAGAGCCGACAAAGCCCGTAGCACCCGTAATGGCGATTTTCATAGCTAGTTTTGTATTCCTTTCTAATCATTCAACTGCTCTTTATAGTAGCGATCTAGAGCGGTGTCGGGACAGTCGCGCTAGGCATAAGACGAGATATCGGACGACTAAGGCGCTGACGCTCTATGCTGAAAGAAAGTATAGATATGGATATGAAAGCGTGAAGCCTTTGGAGAACATACAGCAGGCGATCGCACAAGAGATTGAGCAAAGTGAGGCAAAGCGGATCACGTTTGCTCAGTTCATGGACTTGGCACTGTACCATCCCCAGTTCGGCTACTATGCTGCGCCCCCTAGCGTCATTGGGGCGCAGGGCGATTTTGTCACTTCACCGCATATGGGTCGCGACTTTGGTGAAGTGGTGGCAGAGCAGTTTGTCGATATGTGGGAAAGGCTAGGTCGACCTAGTCGATTTGATCTCGTCGAGATGGGAGCCGGGCAAGGATTGATTGCTGGAGATGCGATCGCCTACCTCCAATCCCATCATCCCAACTGCTTCTCTACGCTCAACTACACTATCATCGAAAAATCAGATGCGCTCAGAGCAGAACAGCAACAGCGCTTGAGTCATTGGAATGAACAGGGAATTTCTATTAGCTGGCAAAGCTTGAATGCGATCGCGCCTAGCTCCATCACTGGCTGCGCCTTCTCCAACGAGTTAATCGACGCCTTTCCCATCCATTGGCTAGAAATACAGGGTCAGAAGCTGCAAGAAGTCTACGTCACTCAGAATGTCACTCAGAATGAGCATGGCTTTTCGGCTCAGATAGGAGAACTTTCCACCTCCAAACTAGAAAGCTACTTTGAGCAAATTGGGATTGACCTGAGCAACTACCCAGAAGGCTACCGAACAGAGGTAAACCTAGCCGCGCTTGACTGGATTGCTCAAATCGCTGACAAGATAGACCGGGGCTATCTGCTTACCATTGACTATGGATATACCGCCCAGCGCTACTACAGCCCGGCTCGCACAGAAGGCACCTTGCAGTGCTATTACCAGCACGCTCACCACAGCGATCCGTTTATTCACATCAGCGAACAAGACATCACCGCACACATAGACTTTACCGCTCTAGAAGTGCAGGGGACGCGAATCGGTTTGCAGCCGCTTGGATTCACTCAGCAGGGATTGTTTTTAATGGCATTAGGGTTAGGCGATCGCCTCAACGCCCTCTCTCAAGTCAACTCAGATAGAACCGCCAAACCTACAGACATCCAAGCCATCATGCGCCGCCGCGAAGTGCTACAGCAGCTGATCAATCCAATGGGCCTCGGCAACTTTGGCGTACTGATCCAGGCGAAAGGACTAACAGCCAAAGAAATCGCCAGCCCCCTAAAAGGACTGACGATTCCACCGATGATATAAAGCTGACATAGAACTGATGCAGAACCAGAAATGTAGAAAAGCTCCTGCTTCAGAACACCTGCTCTAAACGAGCGCAATTAAAGCGGACGGAAAATAAAGGGATAGCGATACGATTTGTCAGGATCGCTTACACAGCTAAGAATCGCGAATATCGGCATCACCACTTGAACTAACCCTAGCAGCGCCACAAGAGGCAGGCCGATAATCAACATCGCCGGAATAATCAGCAGAACACTGTAGAGCCACATATTAAAGTGGAAATTCAGCGCCTCTTTTGCATTATCTTTGAC
>NZ_JADEXO010000014.1 GCF_015207105.1 cf. Phormidesmis sp. LEGE 11477 | reverse complement strand
GGAGATGAGCGAGGAGGAGCGGGTGCTGATGAAAATGCTCTGTTTGTTGGCGTAGCGCAAAGCGGATTCAAAGCGAATCTAACCCGTCGAGATTTTTTGATTCGGAATTTAGTTGGGGTTAATCCGAATAATGGCGCGATCGCAGTGGCAGACAAAATCCGTCCGGGTATGCGGGTGCAGTTTCACATGAGAGATGCTCAAACCTCTGAGGAGGATCTAGAAAAAATGCTGCGCCGCTACAGGGTAGAACGTTTGGAAGATCAGCTTGCTAGCTCAAGGACAGGCTGTTCTCCTGTAGGGGCCTTGCTGTTTTCTTGCACAGGACGAGGCGAAGGGCTCTATGATGAGCCGAATTTCGATTCTGATTTGTTTGAAAAGTATTTGGGGCCGCTGCCAGTGGGTGGTTTTTTCTGCAACGGCGAGATTGGTCCGGTCGGTGGCTCGACCTTCCTGCACGGATTTACGTCCGTATTTGGAATTTGCTGCAAACCTAGCTGACTATACGGCTGATTCGACTGGCTATTGGCGTACAAATCCGTCGAGTTCTGGCCGATATCGGGCGAGGAACTGACCGCTTGAATTGTGCAGCACTACTGGAACTTGAGCCTGTTTGCTCAACAGCGTAATCTGCTGTAGTAGCTGATTTCCTTGGTCTATAAGTTGTTCATTAGCGACGGCTGTAGCTCTTTGGTCGGGTGGGGTGATCGATTGATTGATTACCTCGTCGTAGCCTTCGACTAGATCGACTCGAACGCCGCCTTCTTTGACAGCGTAGGTGCAGACTTGTGTGCTGCTGATTCCGCACGCTAGGAAAAAGCTAGGTTCAACAGTTTGAAACCGAAAGGAGATCTCCTGGCTTTTTCCCGCTTCGTTCCACGACCGGGTGTAGCTGTCTACTAGACTATTGGCTTCTAAATAAGATGAGGTGTCTTTGTCGACGCTTTCTAAATTCACTAGAGCAGTGTTCCAGTTCTCTATCGCTAACGTCCAGAGTGATTCTGACTCGGCCTGTTTGGCTGCGGCTGCTTGTTGCTTGGCTTCAGACAGTCGCTCGCTAGCATTGCGTTCGGTTTCGGCGCGATCGCGAGCTTCTCGTAATTCTTGTTCGTAATCCGGCAGCATTTCCTGCGCTTCGACATAAGCCTCTGTGCCCTGCGGAATCTGTCGCAGGCTATCGACCGCAGTCTGCCAGCCTTCAGCCGCTGCTTCCCAGGCTTCTACCGATGCGGCAATCTCTGTCTGCTGCGTGGCTTGACTCGCCGACTGTTGGGCCTGGCGCAGACTCACTTCTGCTGCTGACTCAGTTTTAGCTCTCAACCGAATCGTCGATAGATTAGCACGATATTCTGCTAGCTTAAGCTGCGCTAGCTCATACACTGGACTGTCGTTTGGAACTGTCGATAGCGCCTCGATAGCCGCCTGCCATTTGCTGGCAATCTCTTGCCAAATAGAGGCTGGATGGGGTGGGTCTTGAGATTGGACAGCGGCGCTATAGGCCGTACTTTGGGCCTCGCTAACGAGATCTAGCGCATTGAGCTGCCGTTCGTATTCTGGAATAGCGGCTTGGGCCTCATCGTGATAGCTAGACCACACAGGAATCGGCCTTAGCCGCCGAATAGAGCGCCTCAGGTTTTGTTGGGCCGCTTCGATGTTATTGGCAGAATCATCTACACGCAGCTGAGCAAGGGCTTCATCGCTTTCGATCCTGGCTGTTTCTAGGCGATCGCATTGGCCAATAGTGCAAGGTCTGGTCAATACAAAGCCCAATACGCCAGCCGCTAAGACCCCAAAAAGACCCACAAACGCCCAAGGACTGGGCCTCGACTGTTGAGCCCACTGTTCACGCTGCCACTGCACTTCTTCTTCTTCTACAGCCGCAATCTCTTCATCGGTCTGTGGCGTCGACTGGGTGCGATCGCCCTCTGAATAATCGCCCTCTGAATAATCGCCCTCTGAATAATCGCCCTCTAAATAATAGTCTTCCGCATCGCCATCGTCCCCAGCTTCGTACTCTTCATAATCTTCGTACTCTTCCGCCTCGTAGCTTTCTTCTGTGTACGCTTCAGTGGTGTAGTCATGATCTAGATAGTCTTCGTCTAAGTCTCCACCGTCTGCATAGACATCTGGCAATGCTTCTGATTCGTCGTATTCAAAGGGAATTGGTTCGTCTTCATCGTATTCATCAACAGCCGCTAATTCATCTTCGTCAGTGTCTTTCCTCTGGTCTGTCTCACTAGAGTCTGTCTCACCAAAGTCTTCACTAGCTGTTTCTTCTGTAGCTGCCTCTTTTGAAATTCCTTCTTCGGAAGTTTCTTCTGTAGCTATTTCTTCTATGGGCGTTTCTTCTATGGGCGTTTCTTTGAACGCTATTTCCTCTGATCCAAGTTCTTCTGGAACCAAATCCTCTAGTACAAACTCTCTAGCTTCTGATGGTTCAAAGCGAGAGTCTCCAAACACTAGGCTCTCGAAGCTTGGCGATTCAATAGTTGGATCGATAGGTTCAACTGTTTCGGATGCTGTTCCGGTGATTGGCAAATTCTCGAATGATGAGCTGTTAGGCTCCAACTCTTCAGATTCTGATTCTTCAGACTCTAGTGCTTCAGACTCTGGTTTCTCAGATTCTATAGTTTCGATTGTTAAACTTGTGAACTCTAAGTCAGGCTCCAAGTCAGACTTTGGCGCTTCAGGTACGGAGGCGTCAGGTTCTGATGCTTGTAATTCGTCAAGCACTAAACTCTCAGAGCTTACTGTCTCTATCTCCGATTCTTCGACTGTTAGTTTTGCTATCGGCTTATCGAAAACCAAATTTTCTTCGACATTATCTTCAATACGCTCTTCTGTGAATTCTACCTCTGTATTCTTTTCTATCGTCGAAGGCTGTAGAGAACCTTTTTCACTATCTTCGGCATCCTCCCCAGTATCTTCCTTAGTGTCTTCTGTTGATTCTTCTACAACAATCTCATCTACAGCTAGCTCGTCTACGGCAGACTCATCTGTAACAAACTTGCCTGCAGACTCATCATCTACTAAAAAGTCTTTCACAGAGAAATCTGCTTCGAGTAGTGCTTCATCGACCAGCTCTTCATCTACGACCAGCTCTTCATCTACGACCAGCTCTTCATCTACGAATAGCTCTTCATCTAAGGCGATATCTTCTGAATCAGAATCTTCTGATGCCTCTGAAGGTATCAAATCGAACAAATCTGCTGCTGCTTCTGAATCTGAATCTTCTTGATTTAGCTCGAAGAAATCCAGTCCCCTTTCGGATTCGAGGTAGCTACTAACTGGCAAATCGACCGTCGGGAGATCTAGCTCCGAAGAGGAAACTGTGGGTGCTTCACCTGGTGTCAAAAACTCCATCAGGTCATCGTCATCCTGTCGGTCATCTAGCTGCTCATCTGGCGCAATCCCTTCGGAGAGATCGGCATATAGATCGGTATCGCTATCGATGCTGGAGGCTAAAGGCGCTGCTGTATCAGTCTCTAGGTCGTTGGGGGTTAGGTCTAATGCTTGTGTGCGATCACCAGACGAAGCAAATGGATTGGATTGGAAGGCTGATTGATCAGGGGTCGATCGGGCAAACAGATCGGCAAAGCCATCCGCTATTTTCCATGTAAACGATCGCATCGTGAACGGCTTGGATGCGTTTAGATACTTTAGGTAGAGCTGGACAGCAATCTCATCGGCAGTTTCTGATAGATCGGCAATCTCGCTAGGGAGCCCAGCAATGTCGAACTGCTGACGCAAATGCGCTTCTAGCCAGTCTAGTGTCTGAACGGCTAGCGCTTTGCTATCTTCCGCTTCGGCTGGATACTCGACGAGTACCATCACCTTATCGCGCCCTAGCGTGCAGCGGGCCGTGGTTTTAGCTGGGATATTACGGCGCTTAATAAGTGCCTGGCTGAGTTCTGCTGATAGGGTCTCGAAAGTAGGTGCAGACATAAACGGACGCATTCACGGGATGACGCTGAGGATGCTAGAGATAATGAAGTTGGTGAGATAGTAGCAGCTAAAGTTGATGTATTAGACCGTAGTTCTATCAAAAGTTCCATCAAACTTAGATCGTAGTTCTCTCAAAACCAGCGGAAGTGAGTTGATATCTAGGCCAGCTATAGGCGTTTTTCTATGGATATATTGATCGTGGAAGATGAGGCTGATATTGCCGAGCTCATTCGGCTTTATCTATCTCAAGAAGGGTTTCGCTGCCACATTTGCCGGGATGGTAACACTGCGCTCGACCGTTTTAGAGCGATTCAGCCGGATCTTATTATTTTAGATCTAATGATTCCGGGACTGGACGGGTTAGAAGTCTGTGCTAGGGTTCGCCAGCAAAACGAAATTAACGATCCTTACATCATGATGTTGACTGCTCGCGGGGAGGAGATGGATCGAATCATTGGCCTATCGACAGGCGCAGATGACTACATGGTGAAACCTTTTAGCCCTAGAGAGCTAGTGGCAAGGGTTCGCGCTGTGCTGCGGCGTAGTCTGCGGGGGGGGCAGCAGCCGACTGCCGCCTATCAAACAGCTCATTTTACGGTAGATATTGATCAGCGAATGGCCAGTCAGCGGGTAGTTAAATCAGCCTCTAGCTCAGGTGGTTTAGACGTTAGAGAGTCTGCCCAGGACGATACCGAGCGACAGAGTGCCCAAAGCCAACCAGAAGTAACGCAGATGCCCTTAGAGCTAACTCCACTGGAGTTTGATCTATTAGCTACGTTTATGAGCTATCCGGGCCGAGTGTGGAACCGTAGTCAGCTAATTGAAAAGCTATGGGGAGAAGATTTTTTTGGCGATGAGCGGGTGGTGGATACGCATGTAGCCAGACTGCGAAAAAAAATTGAGCCCGATCCGTCTGCGCCGACGTATGTGAAGACGGTGGTAGGCGTAGGCTATCGGTTTGAAGACGGATAGTAGGGCTGCGAATTGAAGCGGAATAGTAGCGCCGCGAAAAGGCTGAAGCGTTTGTGGAGCTATCCTACAGGGGCCGTGCCTGCGACGGTGCAATAGAAGACAGTCCAATAGAAAACGGTGCAATAGAAAGTGAGGAATAATTTGGGTCAAAAAAAGGTCGGGTTACGTAATCGGCTATTGGTTTCGCAGTTGATTGTGCTGGCGGTGACGATTACGTCGCTAGCAGTCGTCAGTCGGCTGTATACGCCGCGCTACTTTGTTGTGACGCTAGAGCGGATGGAGCTGCGGGGGGTAAGAATCCAGCAGCAGGTGAAGGGCCAACTGCTCAGGGGGTTTGAAGGCGCGTGGGTACGGGGTCTGTTTTGGGCGTTCTTGCTCGGTGGAGCCAGTGCGGGCGGGGTGAGCTGGTGGCTATCTTGGCGAATTACACGGCCTCTATTGCGGATGGAGACGATCACGCGGCAGTTTGCGGCGGGGAATTTTTCTTCTCGGGTGCCGCCGCTAGAAATTCCTGAATTTGATCGGTTGGGCCATAGCTTTAATCGGATGGCCAATGATCTAGAAGACGTGGAGCAGCGGCGGCGGGAGCTAGTCGGCGATCTAACGCACGAGCTGCGGACGCCGCTGACGATTGTCAAAGGATATCTAGAAGGGCTAGCAGACGGCGCGATCGCACCTACGCCAGAAACTTATGATCGCCTCGCCAAAGAGACAGAGCGGCTACAGCGTCTAGTCAACGACTTGCAAGAGCTCTCAAGGCTAGAATCCGGCTATCTACCGATCGACCCGCAGGCAGTGATGATCGCACCGCTAGTGACTCAGGTATGCGATCGCTTTGCCGACCAGTTAATACACTCTGATAGGCTTCAGCTCACGACCAATTTCTCTGAGAATCTGCCAACCGTCTGGGGCGATCCAGCGCGGATTGAGCAGATATTAGTAAATCTACTGAGCAACGCTCTGCGCCATACTGACGTTGGAGAAGTGCGCGTACGAGTTTATACGCAATCGGTTGAAGGCACTGATTTCGTTTGGATAGACGTCACTGATACAGGTGAAGGCATTGAAGAAGCCGATATTCCGCATGTGTTTGAGCGCTTTTGGCGAGCTGATAGATCGCGTGATCGCATATCAGGAGGATCGGGAATTGGCCTGGCCATCTGCCGCCGCCTAGTCGAGCTTCAAGGTGGTACGATTACCGCCGCTAGTAGGATAGGCGGCGGCAGCACCTTTAGCTTTTCGTTACCAGTTACCGCCGGTTTATGAAGATTCGAGCAGTTTCGAGCAGATGCGGTAGGCTACTCCGTGATTGCACGGCCATTATTGATTCAGGCGGGTAGCTTTATAGGTATCCCTACTGAGATACGCAAGTGCTGCCTTACTAGAAGCCCCTAGAAAAGCTGTTGACAAGCTACAGGAAAGCTATGAATGAAGCTACGAATCAAGTTGACCAAACCCAAGACCTGAAGAATTGCCTGACCAGCGAGCCCTTGGGGCACCTCGCAGCATATCAGTCTTGCGATCTAGAAACCTATATAGATGCCGAAGCGATTCATGTAGGCACGCAAGGAAAGTCGCGCGCTAGCCGTCAGGCCCAGGCAATTCGTAACTGGCAGCAACGCCGTCGTCGATTTGAAACGTTTTCTCCTCGCTAACTCTCTTCTTTTTCGTCTTTAGTAGTTGCTGTCCTGTTCGAATATCGCCGATTACCTTCGAGTTTTATAACCTCAAGTTTTACAGCTGACGGAACAAGATGGGACTCGACTCGTGGTCTTGAGGGGCATCGGCGCTTTCTACTGTGACAGCAATGGCTTCGACTTGAGTTTGTTCACGAAACACGCTCGGTAGCACAATCTCCTCGATTTGATTACCGGCCTCATCTACTTTAAAAACAGCAGTCAAGATAGCGTTCTTAGCATCTTTAGTGGCTGGCGTATCTTCTGGTATGACTGTCCATAATGCATAGACTTGGTCTTCGGATAGTACGGGCAATCCTTTGACGTCTAAGACAGCGGTCAGGCGATCGCGATTGACTGAAATTTCAACAGAGCTGGTTTGTTCACTTCCTGTAGCATTTTCTGTTGCATCTAGAGAATACCTTACCAGCTCAGCATCATTCTCTGTTTGTTCAAGGGCAGCTTTTTCAGCCTGAAGTGCTTCGACGGCCTGCCGCAGACTGTAGTTTTGTGAACCTAGATAGAGACTGAGCGCTGCAAGTACACCGCTGACTAAAAGTAGAATCTTTCTTTGAAACTTGACTGCTGCTTTAGAGGAATCAATAGAGCTAGTAGACTCTGTATTTGCAGGTTCTAGACCTGTAGACGCTGAGCCGGTGGCCACCAGCAGATTGTCTCTTGAGCGCTGGGAAACTGATGAGCGCGTGGATTGCTTTGCCGCTGCTAGAACCGATGCCTTTAAAGCAGGCGGTGGAGCCACTTCTTGACCATAGACTGTATCGAGAGAGCTTTGTAGCTGGGCGAGTTCTTGTTGAACTGTTGGATCATTTGCTAATAGTTGCTCAAACGCTTGACTTTCGTCGGCATTGAGATCGCCTAGAATGTATCCGGCTAGCAAAAGCTGCTGTTCAGAAGGAGATGAGATATTCATTCGTCTATCCTTCCCTCCAGATTCTCTCCTCTCACGCCTTTGGCTTGAGTAGTTAGGATGTCTCGAAGTTTGAGCAAACCACGCCGAGTTCTAGCTTTGATTGTCCCCAAAGGTGCATTTAACCGTGAGGCAATGTCAGACTGACTAAGCCCATCGTAGTAGGCTAGCTGCAAAGCCTGTCTTTGGGCGACAGACAGTTGAGAAAGCGCTGTTCTAACGGTTTCGGATTGTTCGTTTTCTAAAACATTTTGAGTAGCAGGATCGAGACTAGTATTAGGAGAAGCTGCGTAGCTACTCTCTAGCTTTTGCTGAGAACGACGAGCAGACTGACGCGATCGCAAGCGATCTAGCGATCGCGATCGCGTTAATACGGCTAAAAAAGTCCGCAAGGATCCGCGCGTAGGATCATATCTTTTACTTTCCACTATCTTGATGAAAATATCTTGAGTTAAGTCTTCCGCTTCTTGGGTATTTCCCAGCATGTTTAAACTGATGCCATAAACTAAGCTGGCGTGGCGGTCATATAACTGCCCCAAAGCAGCGCTATCACCAGCACACAAAGCTTCCCACAGCGCCGTATCAGTCTGAGAATTGTATTCATACTGATTGGAAGGCGCAGAATCCATGTACAAGCAGGAGAAAACAGAATGTCTCAAGTGAGAACATCCTATATTACTCTTGCTAAGTTGAAAAGCCGTATAAAAAGAACTCGTCTATAGTTCTGATAGACTTATAGACAATAGATATGAGATAAAAATGAGCTGCTAAACGTCTATAAAAACACCCACAGACAGTAGATAAACAGAGTACGTGTACATCATAAGTACGTATGGAAGAGTAGTTATGGATGCATAGCTATTTAATTTTCTAGAACAAGTTAAAAGATGTCTGTCAATAGTAGAAACATAGCCAAAAATTGCATTCTGCTTGGGAGATAAAATGAAAATATAAACGCCAGCGTATGGAGGTGCCCACACACTGGCGTTTATCACAGTCAATAGCTAACGAAGATTATAGAAGAATCATAAGAGTTATTGATTACTCCATATCCTACGCAGTTTCCAAATAACTTTATGCTCTTGATTCTATTCCATTGTACTGATAGTCGCCTGCAGCCTATCTGCTAGCTAACTGAAGCCTGCTGAGTCTCGACAAAGACGAGTTCGCCAGGAAGTTGAATTCTCATCAGGTTTAGTGCTTGCTGGCTACCGACGGTTGCTAGTAGTCTATTCCCATTGAAAATGCCCCAACGGCCAGAAGAAAGCTGAGTTGCTTTAAAGATCATTGTTTTTTCCCATCACGTGTATTTATGTTTCACATAGTGTAATAGTGTTAAGCATTTGTGCCTATACCTCTAGACAGGGTGTCATCGCCTCTTAAGACATATATCCTTTTATAAACATTTAATTTACAAAACTTAATAAGACGTAACCGTCGGACTGCAAACAAGAAGTCGAGGAACAGGGGAGGGAGATACGGATTTTGTCTAAGTAGCTTTTGGTGAGGCTGATTGAGTCAACCACCGTTCGACAGTGCTGTGAAACTCAAGTGCAAGTTCGTCGTAGAAGAAGTGACCAGCATCTTCGATTTCGATTAGGCTGAGCTGATCGCTGAGCGTATTGACATAGCGGCCCCAGTCAATGGGAATGACGCGATCACATTTTCCCCATAGCAACAGCGTTGGCATTTGCACCTGGGCTATAAGTTCTTTGGTTAACGGGCTAAAGTCATCTGATGTGCGAGAGCTGACCAAGTAGCAGAACATACGGGCTGCACCTCGCTCTCTAGTGGGCCTAATAAAACCCTCCACGAGGTTTGTATCTACTTTTTGAGGATTTTGGGCGATCGCGCGTAAGGCTGAGCGAATCAACCAGGGCTGACGAACTAAACGAAACAGCGGCCTGATCAGCAGCGGTGATGCGAACCAGCCTTCTACAACTGCCCCAATCCGAGAGGCCGGGCCGCCTAGCTCTTGTCTGGCAGCAGGTAGAGTTAGCATGATCAGCCTGTCAACCTGCTCTGGATAGGTGGTCGCAGTCTGTAAGGCAACTAGCGCTCCTAGCGAATGACCAGTCAAGATCATCGGTCGACCTAAAAAGGTCCGCCAAAAATCAGCGACTTGCTGTGTCCATAGCGTTGTGCTGACTGGGTGAGCGATTTTTTCGGAGCGGCCAAAGCCAACGAGATCTAGCGCGTACACAGGGCGATCGCGTGCCAGCTCAACCAAATTTTCTCGCCACTGTTCTAGACTAGCGCCCACGCCGTGCAGCAGCAAAAAAGGAGCTGCTTCTGTAGGATCTAGCTGTGAGTCGTCTGTCTGTAAGTCGTCTGTCTGCAATTTGTCTGGCTGAAAACTTGGACCCACGACGTGGGTATAGCGAATTCGCCAGCCGCGCCAGTACCAAATGCGCTGTTCACCAAGGCTACCAGCATAATTTGACCGATTTGAACTCATAATCTAACTTTACTCGCTACCCGCGATCGCTCATGCTATAAACCGACATGCACTTAGGAAAAACTCATGGACCCCGTTAAGCTGATGAAGCAAGAAGTCGGTCGCGCTGCGGCTGCCAAGGTCAAGTCCGGCACAATCGTCGGATTAGGAACTGGCTCGACTACGGCCTATGCTATCCAGTTTATTGGCGATCGCATTGCTTCTGGTGAGTTGACCGATATTAAAGGAATTCCGACCTCTTTTCAGGCGTCTGTACTAGCTAAGCAGCACGGCATTCCTTTAACGACCTTGGACGAAGTCGATCATATTGATATCGCTATTGACGGTGCAGACGAAGTCGATCCGCAAATGAACCTGATCAAAGGCGGGGGCGCGGCACATACTAGAGAGAAGGTTGTCGATGGCTTAGCCGAGCGGTTTGTTGTTGTTGTAGATAGCTCTAAGCTCAGTGACAAAATTGGAACCATTTTTGCACTACCAGTAGAAGTATTACCGATGGCCGTTGCGCCCGTCACTAGAGCATTAGAAAAACTAGGTGGCAAAGTAGAGATGCGGATGGGTATTCAAAAAGATGGTCCGGTGATCACAGACCAAGGCAACATGGTAGTAGATGTCAAATTCGATGGCATTGATGACCCAGCAAAGATGGAATCAACCATCAACAATATTCCAGGCGTATTAGAAAACGGATTGTTTGTTGGATTAGTTAATGAAGTGTTGATCGGCGAAGTCAAAGATGGCGAAGCAACGGTTCGGAGTATGTAGGTTGGCGCGTCGATCTAATCGCATTCCCCATCACCGTAGATCCAATCGTTATGGGTCTAATCACTATAGGCGCTGGTTAGGACGGATCGTTGTTGTTTGCGCTCTGTTGATAGTTGTTCATGGCACGCTCTCTCCCTATGAGTTTGATCTCTCTAGTGTCGGTGTGGAGATGGCCTGGGCGCGGTTAGCAGGTTTGTTGCAAAAGCCGTCGTTAGACCGGGCGTTTTGGGTTGATGCGTTTCAGAATGTTCTCTTTTTTATGCCATTTGGATTTGGTTTAGCATGCCTGTGGGCAGAGCGCGACTACGCATGGCGTCGGCCTCACCAAGGCTCTGGCCAGAAGCCCATCGGCGAAGCTAGGCAAGGACGTAGTCAGCTTGCAGTTTCTATGCGGATATTGACGTTTAGCGGTTGTCTCTCATTCGGGGTAGAGCTGCTGCAGCTATTCGCCCCTTCGCGCAACACTTCTGTATTCGATCTGCTGTGCAATACGGCTGGTGGCCTGTTGGGCGGATGGCTAATCGTTTATGCTCAGCAGTGGCGAAAGGGACTGTCTCTGCCGTTAGTAAGAGCGGCGATCGCCCTGTGTTTGCTAGCGTTTCTGTTGATTTTTCCGCAGCGCAGCACATCGCTACAGTCGTGGCAGGATTCTTATTACCTGACGGTCGGTAATGAGGTCTCTGGAGGCCGCCCTTGGCGAGGAGAAATAAGCGGCTTCTCGCTATTCGATCGAGCGGCTTCTGAACTAGAGATTGAAGCGTTTCTAGAGGAAGAAACAGCAATAGCGGACGCGGTTGTTCGCTATCAGTTTGATCAGGAGATTGTGCGATCGCCTCGCTCTACGCCGCCGCTCGTGCGGAAAGGTTCCTCTGCCCCTGCTAGCAATCAGCGTGAGAGTGCCTTGGTAAGCCCTAAAAGCTGGCTCAAAAGTGAAACCGCTCCTAGTCGGGTAACTACAGCGTTGAAGCAAAACGATGCATTCACTCTCACTACTCAAGTCAGCTCCGTCAAAGCTGAGCAGTTTGGCCCTGCTAGAATTATCTCTCTTTCGTTGAACAACCACGATCGAAACTTTACCCTAGGTCAAAATGGCTCGGCTCTGGTCTTTCAGCTAGCCACGATTTGGACAGGACGCAATGGCATTTGGCCAGAGTTCGTCATTCCCGGCGTGTTTGAATCAAACGACATTCAAGTTCCTCACAGTCTGGCTATAACCTATCAGAATCCTCTTCTTACAGCTTATATTGACGATCTATCAAATGTTCATCAGCTCAATCTTTCTCCTAGACGAACCTGGCTATGGACAGGGTTAAACATCTTTCGTGCTACTGAGACGAAGTACTGGAGAGTCCAAGCAAATTCGTCTACGCTATCTCTGCTGTCTAGCGTCATCTACTGGGCGATCTGTTCCTTTTTGCTAGCAACTCTAATTCACGCATTCAGCTCACTTTGGCATTCGATAGAAAGGAGATCTTTTTAATCTGCTAGAAGTAGTCATTGTTGGATGTATCCACACTACTAGCTATACCACCGCTAAACAGCGACTAGTTCCGCTGTCTTGTATCGCAGATGCTGCTGCTTGAGACGCTGCATGGCTTCAAAGCTTCCCGTAATGCTGCACCTAAGCAAACCGAAGTAGTTTCTTAGTTTTACGCTATCCGCTCCTTGAAAAGCCTGGTCGCGAGTGTGAATATACAGTTCTATCTTAGATACACTTGGAACTTCTAAGCACAGTGAAAGATGATGGCCGAGATACTAAAAGGGAATGATTTTGCTGCTGATTTGCCAGAGCAGCTTTTGAAAGGCGCTCTGACACAGGGCGCTCAGGCAGTAGAAGTCTATCAGTCTAGCTCGTTCGATCGGCCAGCTATCTTTGAAGGCAATCGGCTGAAGCAGGTTGAGACAACGCAGGCCGAAGGGGTGTCTCTACGGCTGTGGAAAGACGGCAAACCTGGTGTGGCGGTGGGCTATGGGCCAGTAGAGCCCGCCGTGCTGATCGAAAAGGCGCTGGCAGTAAGCCAACTGAATCAACCGGAAACACCAAGATTAGCGAGCGGTGAGCAAAAGGACTTTGGCCAGATTGGACAGTCAGTGCCAATTGAGCAGCTAATCGATCAGGGCTGGGCCGCGATCGCCCATATCAAGGAACACTTTCCAGAAGCGGTTTGCGAGGCAGAGCTATCTTGCAATGTAGAAACCACTCGCTTGCTTAATTCTGAGGGGCTAGACTATCGCCATCAAGATACGACGCTAGGTGGCTATCTCAACGCTGAGCTGATCGGCCAGGACGACTTTTTGAGCGTCGGCGATGGCGTGATCGGACGTGATCGCATAGACGTGATGGCAACCGCCAGCAGCATTATCGAAAGAATGGACTGGGCTCAGCGGACGGTGGCCCCGATCAGTGGTCAGGTACCGATAATTTTTACCGCTAGAGCGGCGGGGCTGCTTTGGAGTACGCTGCGATCGGCGCTGAATGGAAAAAACGTGAAAGAAGGCACGTCGCCGTGGGGAGATAAATGGGGCGATCACGTCATCTCGCCAGCCATTACGCTACGCCAAGATCCTCATGTAGGTCCCTATAGCTGTCCTTTTGACGATGAGGGTGTGCTAACTCAGTCAATTGATTTTGTGGAAAAAGGCGTAGTCAAAAGCTGGTATACAGACTTGACAACCGGTTCGACAGCCAGATTAAGTGCAGAGATGCCAGGTATCAGCGGATCTAGCGGTAACGGCATTCGACCTGGTCTAGGCGGATATCCGACGCCAGGGCTAATTAACCTACTGGTGACCGCTGGCAAGCTACCATGGGAGGCGCTGATCGCTCAGCAGACAGAGGCAATCATCGTCGATCAGATGATGGGAGAAGGCGGTGATATCACCGGTAATCTCTCAGTGAATTTGGAGCTGGGCTACCGGGTAAGGGCTGGTGAGATCGTTGGCCGAGTGAAAGACACCATGGTTTCTGGCAATGCCTACTCGGCGCTGAAGAATCTGATTGCTCTAGGTAGCGACAGGCAGTGGAATGGCTCTACCTACACGCCCGCTGTGGTCGTAGAGGGTCTTTTCGTGACGGGCTGAGAAAACGCCACCATCTAAGCTTCTCATAGAGAGGATAACGGCCATTTTTGGTATATTTCAATACGGTTTTCTATGATGAGAGGGTACATTAGTTAGGCTACTTTGGAAGCCTTTATCCTATGAAGAAACCCTCTATAAAACCCTCGAAAGCAACTCTCTGGGACACTGCTCAGCTGGTGCATCTTTCAAAGAGCCTTGAGCAATCTTACGGGACAGAAGAAATAAATAGGTCTTCTAAAAAAGGAAACGACAAAATGAATGACGTTGGCTGGCACTATCAGCAACTGTTAGATCTCTCCGCAGCGATGGCCGATCCTTTCATCTAGAGAAGTTTAGGCGGTATTAACTGCTTACTGCCACGTCCTTCAGCATCTCTAGCAAGGCATAAACAGGGGGAGGCTGCAAGGTTTCTGTCGCGATCGCCACCCCAATCACTCTCATCAAGGGCTCAGGCAAAGAAAACACCTGAACCGTAGCAGGAATAGGCTCAGCCGCTAGCCTTGGTAAAATAGTGCCACCGATGCCCTGCTCTACAAGGCTAACGATAGCCGCATCGGTTTCGACTTCGTTGACGACATTCAGCCAGTAGCCTAGCGCATTGATGTGTTCGTACACCGGACGCATCGCCGGATAGTCGACTGGCGACATAATCAAAGGCTGTTTCGAGAGTTCGCTCCAGGTAAGACTGTTGCTTTCAAGCTTAGCGTCAGGTGGTAAAAGAACAACAAACTCATCCTGTAGCAGCTCCCAGGCAGTGAGCCCTTTCCCAGCTGGCATTAGCACAATCCCAATATCTGCTCGGCCCTCTTTTAGGGCTTGTTCAACTGCTTTGTTACTGTCGTGTTCAGTCAAGCTCAGCGTGATACCTGGCCGCTTTTGATGGAGCGCTTTAATTGCCCTAGGCAAAATGTGAGTAGAGACGCTGCGAAAGCTAGCAATACGCACCTGTCCCTTTTCTAATCCTTTAGCAGCCGTCGCCTCTTGTAGAATTGCATCTGTGCTGCTGGTGATTGTTTTGGCATGTTTGAGGATGCGATCGCCTACTGCTGTCAGGGTTGCGCCATGTCTGCCTCGATTGAATAGAACAATGCCGAGGTAGTCTTCTAGAGAGGCGATCGCGTGGCTCACCGCCGACTGCGAGATGCCTAAACTCAGCGCTGCCTCACTAAAATTTTCATACTCCGCCACCGCTACTAAGATCTGTAGCTGAGAAAGCTTAATTCTATTTTGAGCGTTACTTTTCATGCCGACAGTATAGCGAGCCTATAGAAACTAAGATGTACAGTTCTATATAGTTCGCTCATTCGTATTGGCTTAGTTTGACCTTGCATGCTGGCTCAATAAATGACTACTGACTCAGCAAATAATTCAGGCAAATGGCTCGCTTGCAATAGCTGTCATAGAGACGAAAAGTACAGTGCCTATAGCTTTTCGCACTTTGCTTACTACACCCCGAAAGGCTACAGCCCTTGTCATACAATGCAAAGTGCATAGCAATTGCACGTGGGCTTTACCTTCTCGAAGAGTATGCATCCGCGCATTGCTATATATCAAATAACAACTAGCTTCGCCTAGATGGCCTGATGATATATCCGCTAAAAGAGCGAGGTCGAAGAGAGGAGAAAAGAGCGCTCACCCGGTTGCTCTTGGATCAGCTTGCAGTTAGGAACATCTCCCAGAGCACGGGTCTTAGCACAGCCGAAGTAGAACAGCTCAGGACGCGAATAGCTCAGCGCGCTGTCAAAGAACCTGAATACGAACTCATAGGTTCAGTATCTATCATCTGTTGGTATCGCCCTAAGGCCATCAGCGGAAAGTAGTGGCAATACAGGCGATAGCGTAGATAGAAATGCTGAGGAAAGCCAGTGCCAGTGAAAGCTTCCTCTTGCCAGGTACCGTCTATCTGAGTGTTTACCAGGTACTGTATGCCTTTGTCTACGGCAGCCTTGGCAACTGGATTCAGGCAAAAGCCGACATCTAGTAAACCTAGAAGCGCCCAGGCCGTTTGAGAAGCCGTGCTAATGCCTTTTCCTTTGAGACTTTTATCCTTGTAGCTCTCGCAAGTCTCACCCCAGCCGCCGTCTGCATTTTGAACGCTAACGAACCAGGCGATACCCCGCTCTATCTGAATACGACAGCGTTCAGGGGCAATCAGTGCTAGCGCTGAAAGTGCTTGCCCGGTGCCATAGATATAGTTGACGCCCCATCGACCAAACCAGCTACCGTCTGATTCTTGCTCTTTGATCAGATAGCTGAGCCCTCTAGAGAGTCGGTAAGCAGTGAGATCGGCGGCATAGCTGTTGGACAGCTCCAGGTCATTGGCGAATCGACCGTGCATCTCTAACACTCGGCCCGTGATGTCGGCAGTGCTCGGGTCAATCATGGCTCTCAAATCGCCATAGGGAATGTCGTTGAGCCAATCTTGGTCGTTGTTGATATCAAAGGCTGCCCAGCCACCGGTTGTACACTGCATGGTAGCGATCCAGCGCACGGCGCGGGCGATCGCATGTCTTTTCAACAGCTCATCAGGCAGTGTAATATCTTGCAAGGCCATCGCCACCACTGCTGTATCGTCCACATCAGGGTAGAAGCTGTTTTCAAACTCAAACGCCCATCCTCCCGGCTGACCCTGAGGATTTTTGACTGACCAATCGCCGTAGCTTAAGATCTGTTTATCTAGTAGCCACTGACCCGCCTTTACTAAAGCTGGGTGATCTGATGGAAGTCCAGAGTCGGTGAGCGATCGCACTGCCAGTCCCGTATCCCATACTGGCGAGATACAAGGCTGTGCCCAGCATTCTGTTTCTGACTCCACCATGAAATTATCAATGGCACTAAATCCACGGCGCACGACCGGATCGCTAAGGTCATAGCCCAGTGCCCGCAACGCCAGCATAGAATTTAGCATCGCTGGAATAATGCCGCCCCAATCTCCAGAAGGCTCTTGTCGTTCTAAAATCCACTTTTCCGCTTTGCGAATACTCTCTTCTCTAAAAGGAACAAGATTAGCCGATTCAGCTAGTTTAAAGGCTTTATCTAGCCACAGAAAGGCATCACTCCAGTCCCCTTTTTCTTCTAATCCCCAGCGTACATTCTCAACGCCTTCAGCAAAGAGTTCGTTGAGATTAACGCTAGGTTGAACAGAATAAACAGGTTTTTTATCAAAGACAATGAGTAACGGGACTGTACTGCCTCTAGCCCAGCTAGATAGCTCATAGATACTGAACGGGAATGGTTGCTCTAACTGCATCACCCATGCGGGTAAAGAAGGCAGTCCTTGCCAGCGATAGCAGCCGATCAGCGCTAAATGAAATTTAGTAAAGATGCGAGTTTTGCTAATGCCGCCCCGGTGCAAGATAAATTGCTTTGCCTTGACCAAGTCTGGGTCGCTAGCCGGAACGCCCAACAATCTCAAGCCCATGTACGCTTCTACAGAAGTACTTAAGTTGCCACCGTCGTTCCAGTAAAGCTCCCAACCACCGTGCATCCTCTGCTGAGAACGGAGGTAATTTTCTAGTTTGGCCAAAGGCTGACGCTCTAGCGTCCCCCAAATCTTGTGCAACAAAACAACTTCAGCGGTGATACTGGCATTTGATTCAAGATCGGCCCACCAATAGCCCGTTGGCGTTTGAATAGAAAGTAGATGTTGTTGGGCTGCTTCAATTGTTTTGTGAATACTCGAAGAGAGTGTCTTCGTTTGCAAAGGAGATGGAATTGACATGTAGTTTTGGGGCTAGATCGTCATTGTCAGGGGGCGTTATTGAGATAGCATAATGCAAATTCTTCAATGGATAAAATGGAAACTGCTTTATTATGGCTGAGCGCTGTCGCCGCGATCATTTGGATAGGGCTACTGCTGTTGTGGGGCCAGTTCTGGCGAGCAGACCAGCAGCTAGGCGATAAAAAGTCGCAAATGGCCGAATTGCAGGGCACGTGGCCTGCAGTCGCAGTAGTGATCCCGGCTAGAAATGAGGCGGATTTGATTGAAAGAGTAGTGCGATCGCACCTCAGCCAGTCCTATCCGGGAAAACTTTCTATCTTGTTGATCGATGACAAAAGTACGGACAAAACTGCTCAGATCGCCACGCAAACTGCCGCGTCACTTAATAAAACAGAAATTCTCACTGTTCTCTTAGGAACAGCTCTGCCAACAGGTTGGACAGGCAAACTATGGGCGCTAGAACAAGGTTTTCGAGACTTGCAGCGGCAGGCAAGCCCCCCAGAATATGTACTATTCACCGATGCAGACATTGAACATCCTTCTGAAAATCTACAACAACTAGTCGCAAAGGCAGAAACAAAAAAGCTAGATCTTGTTTCTTTGATGGTGCAATTGCGGACTCAGAGCTTTTGGGAACAACTGTTGATTCCTGCCTTTATCTTCTTTTTTCAACTGCTTTATCCCTTTCCTTGGGTCAACAATCCTAATAAGAAAACGGCGGCGGCGGCGGGCGGCTGTGTGCTGCTACGGTTTGAAGCGCTTTCACGGATTAATGGACTTCAAACTATCAGAAAGGCTCTCATTGATGACTGCGCGCTAGGAGCCGCCGTGAAAGCAGGCGGTCCGATTTGGCTGGGCCTCAGCAATGAGGTGAAAAGTCTGCGCCCCTATCCTAGCTTTCGCAGTCTATGGCAAATGGTAGCCCGGAGCGCCTACACGCAGCTCAACTACTCTCCTTTGCTGTTAGCAGGAACAGTGATCGGTATGGCGTTGGTATACTGGACACCGCCGCTGGGATTTTTGATCGGTATGGTGATAGGAGAGTGGGCGATCGCGCTCCTTGGCTTACTCGGCTGGCTGATGATGGCACTCGCCTACTGGCCCACACTCCGCCTGTATAAAAGTCCGTATTGGATGGCTTTTGCCCTGCCGATCATTGCGCTACTCTACACGCTGATGACCATTGACTCGGCGCGGCAATACTGGATAGGCGGCGGCAGCGAGTGGAAAGGGCGAATATATAGCGATCGCAGCGCTAGCTAAGGGATACTGTCTTCCACAGAGAACTGAACATGAACTGGCTCGAAACGACTGCTCAACTTTCACAGATTGCTGGCGTGGTGTCTGTTATCTTTGCAGCTCTCTCCATTCGCTCTAATACCAGACTTAGCAAAAGACAATGGAACGTTGATACATACAATCTCTATTCTGAGCGCCATCAGAAGGCTGTAGAAAATTTTCCGAACAACGCCTTCTACAACCGTTTCGATGACAGTCAGTTGCCACCACGTAGTCCCGAACTAACTGCAGCCGTCCGTCGATACCTATTCGTCATTCAATCTGTAGACTATCTGGCCTATCAGAAATATCTTGATGCTTCGATTTGGAACGTCTGGCGCAAGGATATGCAAAGAACCCTCCGCTGTCAGCTGATCTATCGAGAATGGCCAGATCTAAAGCAAGATTTTATCGAATTTGAATCGTTTACCCAATTCGTTGAACAATCGTTCCAAAATGCAGAAAAGGGAGACAGCAATACTGACTCCCCTTAGCTATCGTTAACTGGAATCGCCTAAAGTGACCTCCTTTGGGAAGGAGCACAAAGGTAGATTTCGGTATTGCTAGCCTCATCTCCAGCCTATATCTGGCTTACTTAACGGTAACTTTAGCGCCTGCATCTTCCAAAGTTTTCTTGGCTTCTTCCGCAGCGTCTTTAGCAACCGCTTCCTTAACGGTTACTGGCGCAGATTCGACCATCCCTTTCGCTTCCTTTAGACCCAATCCAGTCATCGAGCGCACCGCCTTCAGAATAGCGATCTTCTTATCGCCAGGGACTTCGTCCAAGACCACATCGAATTCAGTCTTTTCTTCAGCTTCTTCAGCCGCCGCCGCGCCACCGCCACCGCCAGCTACTGCCACAGGTGCAGCCGCACTCACGCCAAACGCTTCTTCAATCTGAGAAACCAGCTCAGAGGCTTCTAGCAAAGATAGGGTTTTCAGCTTTTCCAAAATTTCGTCAGTTGCAGTAGACATGAATGTCTCTCCTTTAATGGTTGTTGGTTAGTTGATTGTCAGATAGCTGTTTTGTTCTTGTGGAAAGCTATTCCTTCTCGGCATAAGCTTTGATCCCACGGCCAATCGAAGCCGGAACTTCTTTGATGCCCAAGGCCAGCTTCGTTGCCACCGCGTTGATGCCAACCGCAATTTTTGCGTAAAGCTCGTCCTTGGTTGGCAGATCAGCCAATGCTTCAGCATCTTTTTGACTCAGCAGTTTGCCTTCTAAGACACCGCCACGCAGCTCAGTTTTTTTGGTATCTTTCTGAAACTTTTTGTAGGCTTTAACCGCAGAGCCAATGTCTTCTTTGGTTAGCAAGACAGCAGATGTGCCTGTTAGCAAAGATTCTAGCTCTTGCCACTGATCTTGGTCGGCGATCGCCCGCTTGAGCAATGTGTTCTTAGAGATTTTGCACACCGCACCAGACTCGCGCAGACGATTACGCAGATCGCTGATCTGGGCAACCGATAGCCCTTTGTAGTCGATCACAAAAGCCGATTCAGACTCGTCTAAAATATCCTTTAGATCGGCAACGAGTGCCTGTTTGTTCGCTAGCGTTCTTCCCATTCTATTTCACCTCCTCTTTGTTTAGATTTTTCGCGTGTCCCTCACCAACAACAAACCCCAATCTAGAAACCAGATCGGGGCATACGTATCGAGGCAATATTGCACAAAGGCTCAGCTATCAATCGCAAACCTCGGTAGGAAATTAAGCCTTAGACTCTGGGGTCATTGCTGAAATCGCTAACAGTCATAAAACTGATAGTTGAAGTAGCTATGACGTGTATCGTCTTTGGCACCTACTGTCTCTGGTCGCTATATTCGATTGTTAGAGAGTGTGAGCTATACGCGCTTCGGAACCTGCAAAAGGCTCCAATACTAAATTACTTTTTCATCTGCGTTGCTACAGCGCTTTCATACATCGATTGACTTAGTATCAAGCAACTCAGCATCGAGCGGTCTACAAGAAGCACGCCCGCTTAGCTTTCACTAGAAAGCATCTCATCTAGCTTTAGATCGCGCAGGGCCGAAATATCTACTGAGATAGACGGTCCCATCGTCGATGAGACAGATACCGACCGCCAGAAGCGTCCTTTAGCACCAGCAGGTCGGTTGCGATCAATCGTCTCCTGTAGCGCCTTTAGATTTTCTAGCAGATCCTCAGCTGAAAAATCAGCCTTACCAAATTTAACATGAACGATGCCGGTTTTGTCAGCACGAAATTCAAGCTTACCTGCTTTAAATTCTTCGATTGCACTGGCTAGCTCAAAAGTGACGGTTCCCCCTTTGGGTGAAGG
Source organism: cf. Phormidesmis sp. LEGE 11477 (assembly GCF_015207105.1). GTDB lineage: Bacteria > Cyanobacteriota > Cyanobacteriia > Phormidesmidales > Phormidesmidaceae > Phormidesmis. The sequence goes on along the minus strand of NZ_JADEXO010000014.1, from coordinate 55,357 downwards.
CATGAGTCCACGCGGACCTAGTACCCGGCCCAGCTTCGCCACTTTAGGCATCATGTCTGGCGTAGCCACTAGCACATCAAAATCCATCATGCCTTTGCTGATGTCTTCAATCAGCTCTTCGGAGCCTGCGATCGCAGCACCCGCCTCGTTGGCTTCATTCACCTTTTCGCCTCGGGCGACGACGGCTACGCGCACATCTTGTCCAGTGCCTTTGGGCAAGGCAACGGTTGTGCGTAGCTGCTGATCGGTGTACTTAGGATCAATGCCCAATCGAATATGAGCTTCTGCAGTTTCAGTGAATTTTGCAGTCGCCGTTTCCTTGAGTAGACTAACGGCTTCTAAAGGTTGATAGTCGAGCTCGGCATCTACCTTTTCGTATAGCGCCTGCATGCGCTTTGATATCTTTGCCATGATTTTTCTGATGGGGTCAGTAGCGAGACGACCGTCTCTGCCCCGATAGTGTTTACTTAGTGCTCTGTCTAGTTTTCTGTCTAGTGCTTAGAGCGATCTTCTTGTCTAAAGGGTTTCCTTGAAGATCTTGAAAGTTTGAAACTGCGAATCTCCAATTATGAGTTTCGAAGATCAGGCTAGAGCCCAATTTAACCTGCGACCTCAACGCCCATATTACGCGCGGTGCCTTCAATGATGTTCATCGCCATTTCAATGTCGTTAGCATTGAGGTCAGGCATTTTCGTCTCAGCAATTTCTTGTAACTGAGCGCGGGTGATCGATCCAACTTTCTCAGTTCTAGGATTGCCTGAACCCTTTTCGATTTTGGCCGCTTTCTTGATCAAAACGGACGCCGGAGGGGTCTTGAGAATAAAGGTAAAACTTCTATCTTCAAAAACAGAAATTTCAACCGGAACAATCAACCCTGCCTTGTCAGCCGTTCTGGAATTGTAGTCCTTACAGAACGCCATGATGTTTACCCCGTGCTGACCCAAAGCGGGACCAATCGGTGGGGCAGGGTTCGCCTTGCCAGCGGGAATCGCTAGCTTAATGAGCGCAACTACCTTTTTTGCCATTGATTAACTCTTACTTACTTAAACAAACGGGTCTACTCTTACAAGCAGACCTGAAGCGGCCTACGACTTTATCTATCCCACAGCTCGGAATAGATAGGAATCCTCAGCCTAGTGGCCAAAGATAACCTCAGCCACGATTGAAGCCCAGCCCGTTGGCTGAGCGGAGTCGAAGTCACGACTCTTTTTTCACTTGATTAAATTCAAGTTCTACGGGCGTATCGCGACCAAAGATAGAGAGCAAAGCCTTCAGCTTGCTGCGCTCTGGGCTCACTTCGATCACCTCGCCTTCAAAGTCTTTAAACGGACCCGAAAGCACAGTGATTTTATCACCTGCTGCCATATCGATCTTGACAACGGGCGCTTGCTCTTGGGTCTGCTTAAAGATTCTCTTGACTTCGCCAGCGCTTAAGGGCATAGGCTTGACATGGCCTCTACCTCGCCCCTGCGCCCGGCGCTGCTCTGCACCTACAAAGTTAATGACGTGAGGCGTGTTCTTGACGACCTGCCAGGCGTCATCATCTAGGGCCATCCGAATCAGGACATACCCTGGAAAAACTTTTTCATCGATGCTGTGACGACTGCCATCTTTTCGCATTTTGACGGCAGGCGTTTGAGGAATTTCTACCTCCAAAATTATATTAGATAAATCAAAGGTTTTTACCCGTTGCTCCAAGGTGAGCTTGACCTTTTTCTCGCATCCAGAGGCGACTTGCACTGCGTACCAGCGAGGTCTTTGGGTCCGTACGGTTACTTTTTCTTCTCCCTGTTCGGACTCTCTTTCCTCAAGGGCTTGAGACTCGTCGTAGTTAAGATCGTCGGCAGCCATAATCAAACTCGCTCAAGTTCGCTAAAAAATCTAATTCGTTAAAAATCTAAATAGGTCTGTGTAAAGACAATTATGTTAGCTGGATGAAAAACCTCTACCGCCGACGTTCAGTACAGCGTAAGAGATGGCCCTCAAAAAGCAGGCGCTTAAAAATCTGGTAGGCACTTAAAAAACCTGGCGCGAGGCCCAGCCAAACAGCTTATCTACAAAGTAGATTAGCGTTGCAGACAGACCAACCATCAGAATCACCGCTGCCGATTCGCTAATTAACTGCTGACGGGTTGGCCAGATTACTTTGGTAAGCTCCTCGCGAGTACCTTGAGCAAAGGCATTAGCGCTAAATCCCTCACTTGCCTCAAGCTCAGCGGGTTTCTTACTGGCTTTGCCTTTGTTCTCGGCCTGCTTGGTATCTTTTTTAGCCACTGGTTATGATTCCTTGCCTACCCACAACAGTAAGCACTCAACTTAAGCACTCTAATCAATTAAAGCGCGTAAAACACATAAAGTATGGGAAAACACGCCCTGAGGGACTCGAACCCCCGACATTCGGTTTTGGAGACCGACGTTCTACCAACTGAACTAAGGACGCATACGTCGGTTGGCTACGGGGCGCACCCAACCAATTAGACTCAACCGATGAACCCCGATAGTAAGCCCTACCAATAAGATGAGAAGTTGGGTTCAACCTACACAATAAGATTGGAGAGCCTGAATAGAAGAGCTTGAAATCGAGCCTTGGAAAATAGAGTTTTTAATCTAACTGTTCAAAAGCCAACTGCTTTAGCTAGCTCTCTAAATTAGGCTCTCCAGACTAGACCCTCTAAACTAAGCTCTCTAAACTAGCCTTCTGAGACTAGCCTTCTGAGTTAGAGAGAGCGGTCAAAGCGCTGCTTCAGGCGAGTTGCTTTACCGATGCGATCGCGCAAGTAATACAGCTTCGCCCGACGCGCCTTACCTCGGCGAATCACCTTAATACTAGCAACTCTTGGAGCATGCAGCAAAAATACCCGCTCTACGCCAACGCCTTGAAAGATGCGACGAACGGTGATGGTTTCATTAATGCCGCCATTACGCATCGCAATGACGGTCCCTTCGTAGGGTTGGACGCGCTCTTTGCCGCCCTCAACAATTCGTACACCGACACGAATCGTATCCCCAACATAGATCTTGGGTAGATCGTCTTTAATTTGTTCCGCTTCAATTGAGCGAATTATTGCTTCAGCGTTCATCTCAGCCTTTGTAAAAGCGCACAGTCTTTAAGGATATAGCATAAACGCAGAAAGTTGAGACCTTTTTTGAAAGAGGCAGGCATAAGTTTTCTAGGTTTGCCTGCTGGCAATTCCCTGACTGCCTTTACCTATCTAGTCTAGAACTTATCTAGCGCGACCTGCCTGCGAAATGTCTCTTGCGTAATGTTTGCTTTTAGAGGGCTGTTGGGAGTTTGTTCCGTTTTCAACCCTCAGAACCGTTACGATATATCTGCGCCAATATGCCTTTTTAGTAGTCAATTCCATGAATTTTTTGACCAACCTATTGCCCAAGATATCTTTCCCGCCCGCGCTTCAAGGGATGTCGGGCAGACGCATCGAGCTGAAGTCAGAGATGGAAATTGAAAAGATGCGAGCGGCTTCTAAGATCGTGGCAACGGTGCTAAAGGAAATCAACGATCTCACTGCAGCGGGAATGACCACTGCCGATTTGGATGATTACGCTGAGAAGCGGATTCGTGAGATGGGGGCAACGCCTAGCTTCAAGGGTTATCACGGGTTTCCAGCCTCTATTTGCGCGAGTGTGAATAATGAAGTTGTTCATGGCATCCCTCGCAAGCGAAAGAAAATCAACAATGGCGATCTAGTCAAGATTGATACGGGTGCCTACTTTGATGGATTTCATGGCGACTCTTGTATCACGATTTCTGTAGGGAAGGTGAAGCCAGAGGCCCAGCGGCTCGCGGCGGCGGCTCAAGCAGCGCTATATGCCGGGATCGAACAGGTAAAGCCAGGTAATACGCTGCTAGACATTGCTGGGGCTATAGAAGATTCGGTGAAAGAGAACCGGTTTAGCGTCGTAGAAGAATTTACCGGGCATGGCGTGGGCCGCAATCTGCATGAGGAGCCAGCCGTGTTCAACTTTCGCACTAATCAGGCTCCGAATGTGACTTTGAAAGCAGGGATGACGCTGGCGATTGAGCCAATTTTGAATGCGGGCAGTCAGCACACGCGGACTTTGAGCGATCGCTGGACGGTGGTTACGCTAGATCGCACTTGGTCTGCACAGTGGGAGCATACGGTATTAGTGACTGAGAGCGGACATGAGATTTTGACTGACCGCGATCGGGTCTAGGTTTATCTTGAAACTCTAGAATTCCTGAGTTCGAAATCTAGCTTCAGTCGTTTGATATTGGACTATTCTCTTAGTTCTTCTAGGCTGACGCAGGCTTCAGCGTCGTAATCAATCTCGAATTCCAAGAGATAGGCTTTGGAATTACGGTTGGGTGGAAAGTCGTCATAGCTGATGACGGTAGCAATAATTTCGTCGTTAAGCGCGTCGTAACCGGTACTGCGGACCAGAAGGGGATTGCCTGCCACGTTGCCTTGCGAGTCGAAGCGGACACCGACTTCGGCATTGTGGGGGGTTTCTTCCAAACAGAGGCTGAGCGATCGCGCTTTCATCCCAGCTTGCTTTGGCGACTCAATCGGATAGTCGATCTCGGTAAGATCTGCGATCGCCCTTGGCGCGATGCTCTCTATCTTGCCAACGTTAGCCTGCCTTTGAATATCGGCCTGCCAGTCGATTCGATTTTGACTAGCGCTGGCATCGTCTGTATTTTCCTCACTGTATGTCAAAGAGGCAGCTAGATCGCTGATCTGATCGAGTAAAGACTCTAGCTGCTCATCTGATATTGGGTTTGTAAGTTTTGCTGCTAGATTCGCCGCAGAAAGTACAGTTTCTCCATCAGCGCCTGTGGTTGTCTGGCGACTAGCCGTCTGGCCATTATCTGACGGACTATTAGTAGCGGTGCTAGAAAGATTAGGAATGTTGTTGGTTGGAGGACGGCGGCGTCTAGTCTGATTAGTAGCGGGTGTTTGCTGGTCGGTGACGCTTGTTGAGGGGTCTTCAGTTTGCGAATCGTTGGTAGGTGATTCACTACTGCGATCAGTCGAGCTGTTATTGTCGCCGTCAGCAGGACGATTAGTTTGTGGACTAGCTGTTTGACTGGCCAAGGGACTGGTACGCCGAACCGCAGTCTGAGTCTGCGCGGGCATGCGTGCGGCAGTCGGCTTGGCAGCTTTCCGGCTCGCGATCGCTACCGAACTTGGGTTGGCAATAGGTAGCTGATCCGAGGCTGGTGTGCCCAACGGCCTTCTCAGCAAATTATCTGAGGTAGAATCCAACAGATCCGAGTCATCAGAAAAAGATAGATCTTCTACGACAGCTACTTCTGATTCCTCGCCCGTTGGTAAGAACAGCACTAGCGCGTGCAGACCAAGAGCCACCAGAAAAAGAGGGCGAATGAATTGAACGAGCTTCATAGGAAAATGTGCGATCTTCGTAGTACCAAGGATAGCGAAGATGCTTACCCTTTAAGAGCCTGTAGGTTCAATATTCTAGGCGTCCTCAGCTAGCTGGCAATTCCGTTAGCTAACGCCGCTTTTTGTAGCTGCATAAGCTGCGAGATACCTTTCTCGGCGTATTCGAGCATGGCGTTGAGCTGCGATCGCGTAAAGCTACCCGCTTCAGCCGTACCCTGCACTTCGATGAATTCTAGCTTCTCATTCATCACCACATTGAAGTCAATATCAGCGGCAAAATCTTCGGGATAGTTCAGATCTAGAAAAGGATCGCCTTCTAGTAGGCCGACCGAGATGGCCGCAATTTGATGACGCAAAGGAGAGGTTGTGAGTTCACCAGTTTTTATCAGGTGGGCGATCGCATCTTCCAGCGCCACATACGCGCCAGTAATAGCGGTTGTCCTAGTGCCACCATCCGCCTGCAATACATCCGCATCGATGGTAATTGTTCGCTCGCCTAGCGCCTCCATATCTAGCGCCGCTCGTAAACTGCGTCCGATCAACCGCTGAATTTCCTGGGTGCGCCCTGAGAGCTTCATAAACTCTCTAGACTTCCGGGTCTGGGTCGAACCCGGTAGCATCCGATACTCCGCTGTCAGCCATCCCTGCCCAGAGTCTTTGAGAAAGCGAGGGACTCCCGTTTCAATCGACGCCGTACATAGCACTCTGGTATCGCCGCAGTGAGCTAGTACCGATCCGGCTGAATAGTGGGTAAATTGGCGCTCGAATTTGAATGGGCGGAGCTGATCGGGCTGTCGTTGGTCAGGGCGTTGCCAGGGCATAAGGGATCGGGGGATTGGGAGTTAAGGGATGGGGAATTACTGAGCTAAGGAATAGAACGGCACTGAGAATTAGGGAATCTGTGTTGAATCATACGCCGAGACTGCCTCAGTTTCGATCGCCGCCGCTTTAGGGCTCAGTTTCGACATATAGCGTATTGTTTCTTGTAAAAGACATCCGCTACGCTATATTTGGTTGGTCGAAGCTACGTCGTCACGCTAAGCGCGCTTTGCTTTGCCACCTGTTATTTCGCTGCCATCGCTTCATGGGTTCCCTGCTTAGAGTACTGCCTAGCTCGCTAGATAACGGTCCAGCCACCATTTCGGCCATTGGTCATCCGCTACGACATCCACTGCTTAGCGCGATCGAAGGTAGCGTGCAGGTCTTTACCTCACAGCATCGCACCTTCTTTACCAACGTGATGGTGCAGGCGATGCGCGTAGCAGAGCAGGGGCTCCCTGTGCTGATTATGCAGTTTTTGAAAGGGGGAATCGGTCAGGGGCCTGAAAATCCTATGAGCATGGGCCAAAATCTCGACTGGGTGCGCTGTGGCAGTCTGACCTGTATAAAAGGACCAGAAGTCGACGATCAGACTAGAGCGGCGGTACAAGCACTGTGGGCACACGCGCAGCTTGCCGTGCGGGGTGGCGTATACGGATTGATCGTCCTGGATGAGCTGAGTCTAGCGATTGACTTCGGGCTGGTTCTAGAAAATGAAGTGCTGACCTTGATCAAAGATCGCCCCTCTCATGTAGAAGTTATTTTTACTGGCGCGCAAATGCCAGAGTCGCTCTTAGAGGTGGCCGATCAGGTCACCCAGTTCCGCCGTAACTACCTGGTATAAGTCGATGATCAAAAATGATGCCTGGATCAAGCAGGCCGCTAGCGAAGGCATGATTTCTCCTTTTGAAGCCTCACTGATTCGCCGCGCGCAGCTACCTAATGATGGGCATGAAACGCCTGTTATCAGCTACGGACTTTCTTCTTACGGCTACGACATTCGCCTTTCGCCTAACGAGTTTCGGATCTTTCGGCATGTTCCCGGTACCGTCATCGATCCAAAGAACTTCAACCCTGAGAATTTAGAACCCACACAGCTCAAAACAGACCAGAACGGCAGCTATTTCATCTTGCCAGCGCATTCTTATGGGCTAGGCGTTGCCTTAGAAAGACTACAGATGCCAAACAACATCACCACTATCTGTATTGGCAAAAGTACCTACGCTCGCTGTGGCATTATCGCCAACCTCACCCCTGCTGAAGCCGGCTGGCGTGGCTATCTCACCCTAGAATTTTCCAATTCCTCTAGCGCCGACTGTCGGATCTATGCCAACGAAGGCGTTGTCCAGCTCTTGTTTTTAGAAGGTGAACCCTGCCAGGTCAGCTACGATACCAGGCGAGGGAAGTATCAAGACCAGCCCGAAGCAGTCACGATTGCCCGCGTGTAGAAGGTTACCTATCAGGGCTCACGCCACGGCTCAGAACTAATGCATCACCATACCGCCGTCTACATTCATCACTTGACCAGTAATGTAGGCCGCAGCCGGATCGGATGCTAAGAATCGAATCAGACCTGCAACTTCTTCCGGCTGCCCGTAGCGGCCTAGAGGAATATATTTGAGAATTTCTTCGGTATTTTTTAGATCGCCTGTCATATCAGTGGCGATGAAGCCAGGCGCAACCGCGTTGGCAGTCACTCCCCGTGGTGCCAGTTCTTTGGCGATGGTTTTGGTAAAGCCGATAACGCCTGCTTTGGCAGCGCTGTAGTTCGCCTGTCCGGGGTTACCCATCAGTCCAGCAACAGAAGAGATATTGATAATTCGACCCGAGCGCTGCTTTAGCATGATCTTGCTGACAGCGCGGGTGCAAAGGAATACGCCTGTAAGATTAAGGTCGATGACAGCCTGCCAGTCGGCGGGCTTCATCCGTAGGAGTAAGGTATCGCGGGTGATGCCCGCGTTGTTGACTAGTACGTCAATGCGGCCAAACTTGTCCATTGTGGACTGGATTAGGGCATCGACTTCATCGGATTTAGAGACGTCGGCTTGGAGCGCGATCGCCTCTCCTCCAGATTCTGCAATCTGCGCTACTACCGCATCTGCCGCCTCGCTAGAACGGGCATAGTTCACCACAATCTTGCCGCCCTGCTCAGCTAGTGCTAAAGCCGCCGCTTTGCCAATTCCTCTAGATGAGCCAGTAATGATGGCGACCTTCCCGTCTAGCGCTCTAGCCATGATGGTTTTGCTTCCTTAAAATACGTGCGTTCAGCCCAATCACTGTAAGCCGCAGAGGGGAAGTGAATCAATTACTGCTTCGCCTACTTCCTCTGTTTCGGCTGGGTCAGTCTATTGCGTCTATCAATTTATTGCGTAGTCTTAAATTATTGCGGTGCAAAGGCGTCACCGTTTAAGTGGGCGTCTAGCATAGATAAGTTCTTTTTCTAGGTTTTATTAAAGTCTATGGCAGTCAAACAGGAATTCAAGAGTTTTGAGGATTTGGTAGGTAGCGCTGAGCAGCCGGTCTTGGTTGATTTCTATGCTGACTGGTGCGGTCCTTGCCAAATGATGGCGAAGATCTTGGTCGATGTTGGCGCGCAGATGAAGGGTGAGCTCAAAATTGCCAAAGTCGATACTGAGAAATATCCCCAAATCGCCTCCCAGCACAATATTCATGCACTGCCAACGATGGTTCTATTTAAAGGTGGTCAGCCCGTAGATCGCATTGAAGGGGTTCTAACCGCAGATCAGCTAATTAGCCGGGTCAGAGGCGTCCTCAACGGAGACGCTTAGTTGGGTCTGATCACTTAAAGCTGGGGGAGAGAAACTTCTTCCCCAGTGCTTTCCTTTCTCGCGCACTTCGATGAGTTACTTGTCTAAAACCGACAGCGACGATCGCGATCGCACTACCTGGCTACCGGCAGCCATTGCGCTGGGCAGCAACATAGGAGAGTCGCAAAAGACTCTATCGGCGGCGATTGAGGTGATTGATAGCGCCACGCATACCACCGTGGTAGCCAGGTCGCCCTTCTACAAAACCGCTGCCGTTGGTCCGCCTCAGCCCGACTATATCAATGCCTGTATCACTATCAAAACGGCGCTATCCCCACAGCAGCTGCTTCGCCACCTGCTCGCCATCGAGAAACAATTTGGCAGAGTGCGAAAAGAAAGATGGGGCCCTAGATCGTTAGATCTTGACCTGCTGCTGTACGACAGTCACATTATTGATATCCCCGGACTCACCATTCCTCACCCTCGGCTACACGAGAGGCGTTTCGTCCTAGTGCCACTCACAGACATCGCCCCCAAATGGCAGCATCCCATCTTTCAAACCACGATAGAAGCTTGCTTAGCGAAGCTCTCAAAGCAAGCGCTAGATCAGGCCACAGAGAAAATCGGCCCCGCCCCACCTACAAGTTACGAGTCAAGTTATGAGTCAAGTTACGAGTCGCAGACGGTATAGACCTAGTCACTAGAAGCACTAAACTAGCTATCAAACTTGGCTCCTCAAAACTACCCTCTCAAAACTGCCCCTTCAGAACCGCATCGCCATGCCCTTTGGACAAGAACCGCCTCAGCTGCTGAAGCACCGCCTGTTTTACGAAGGCAAAAAGTTCAACTTCGAGGTCTCTAGGTTTCGATTACCAAATAAGTCAGTCGGTGATTGGGAATGTATTCGGCATCCAGGTGGCTCAATGGCTGTTCCGATCACAAACGATAATCGATTTGTTTTAGTCCGTCAGTATCGCTTTGCCTTGCAAGCCCGCCTGCTAGAATTTCCAGCGGGCACTGTCGAAATCGATGAGCAGCCACTGGTAACGATTCAAAGAGAGATTCAAGAAGAAACTGGCTATAAAGCAGCCACGTGGAAAAGCCTGGGAAAGTTTCCCAACGCGCCTGGCTATTCTGACGAAATTATCTATGCCTACCTGGCAACTGACTTAGAGAAGCTGCCCGACGGTCCTCAGCTAGAAGAAGACGAAGACCTCGAAGTCTTACTAATGGATGCAGAGACTTTAGAAAAAGAGATTCTGTCTGGCACTCCTATAGATGCCAAGTCTATCGCCGCTTTCTATATGGCTAGGTCAGCGCTGTCTATCTAGAGCCTATCTAGACTGGACTGCGGCTCCGCTCAGACATTCGCCCAGTCCTCGAAATTTCTCAATCAAAGTTTCTCAATCCTACTTCTGATTCCAACCTACAGGCTGAGCGGAGCCGAAGCCAATCTCGCTTTCTGATTCCAACCCGTAGGCTGAGCGGAGTCGAAGCCAATCTCGCTATACTAAACCCCGATACTTTTTCATCAAGTGCAGGCTATGGCGGACGATTTGGTGCTGTTTTGGCATCGGCGGGATTTACGAGTTCGAGACAATTTAGGACTGGCGGCGGCGCGAAAACGTAGCTCGAAGGTCATTGGCCTCTTCTGCCTAGATCCTGGCATTTTAGAGGGTGATGACATCGCCCCAGCCCGCGTTACCTACATGATTGGCTCTCTAGCTGAATTGCAAGCCAGCTATAAATCCGCTGGCAGTGAGCTTCTCATCTTTAAAGGTCAGCCCGAAAAAGCCATCCCTAAACTGGCCAGCGCCTTAGAAGCTACGGCTGTCTACTGGAACCGCGATGTTGAGCCTTATGCTAGAGAAAGAGATACTAACGTCGCCAACGCTTTAAAAGATGAAGGCATCGAAAGATCGACGCAATACTGGGATCAGCTGCTTCATCCACCCGACGCGCTTAAAACTGGAGCAGGCGATCCCTACAAGGTTTATACGCCATTTTGGCGCAAGTGGATCGAACAAGAAAAGCAGCCACCGGCCCCAGCACTGACCGAAGTCACTGGCCTGAGCCCCCATCAGAAGTCACTGGCTAACAAAGCTGGAAATATTGACTTACCTACTGCCGAAGCGTTGGGATATGAGTGGGATAACCCGCTCTTATTAGAACCGGGAGAAGCCGCTGCGCTGGCTCAGTTGGAAGATTTTTGCGACGATCAACGGGCGATCGCGCAGTACGATCAGCAGCGTGACTATCCGGCTATTACAGGCACTTCTACGCTTAGCGCCGCGCTTAAGTTTGGCACGATCGGCATTCGCACCGTTTGGGAACACGCCAGCGATGCCTATAGCCGGGCGCGTAGCGAAGAAACCCGTAATAACATTCGCACCTGGCAGCAGGAGCTGGCCTGGAGAGAGTTTTACCAAAGCGTCATGTATACCTTTCCAGGTTTGGCCAAAGGCCCCTACCGCGAACCGCTGAAAGATTTTCCTTGGGACAATGACGAAGATCTTTTTCAAGCCTGGTGTGAGGGCAAAACTGGCTACCCGATTGTAGATGCTGCCATGCGACAGCTCAATGAAACTGGCTGGATGCACAACCGCTGCCGCATGATCGTCGCTAGCTTCTTGACCAAAGATTTAATCATCGACTGGCGCTGGGGCGAAAAGTACTTTATGCAGTGCCTGTTTGATGGCGATCTCTCTGCTAACAATGGCGGCTGGCAGTGGAGCGCTTCGAGTGGTATGGACCCCAAACCTCTACGGATCTTTAATCCAGCAAGCCAGGCTAAGAAGTACGATCCAGAGGCTGAATATATCCGTCAGTGGCTACCTGAGATTCGTCATCTGGATACGGGGGCGCTAGTCAGCGGCAAGATTGACCCAGAAGATTTGGAGGGTACGGGCTATCCTTCGAAGGTCGTCGATCATAAAGAACAGCAGGCTATTTTTAAAGAAAGGTACAAGGCCCAAAAGAATTAACCGAAGCCTGTTTTTTTCTTGGCTGATTTTTTCTTAGCTGATTTCTTCTTGGATGTCTTTTCACCGCTAGCGCTTTTTCCTACCTGCTTTAGCGCCACTTGAAACAGGTTATGTAGATGAATTGGTACGCTAGCGCTCTCTGGCAGCGTAGGAGCTAGGGGCTTGTCGTAGCGAGCGAGCATCTGCTCAAAGTCTGTCTGAATGTCCAGTTCGGGTGATTTTGTGAGTGCTTGGACTAACGGTTCAATCGTTTTCCCAAAGCGCTGCTGCATGTGCTGCCAGACATGGGCGTTGACCTGTTCGTCTTCTAAATATTTGAGCACGAGCGATCGCAGCTCTGCTGTGTTCTCTTCAGTGCGATCGCCCTCACTTATATTCACCAACGTCTCTAATCTGTGATAGTCCGGTAAAAACGACTGCCCCCAGCGAGGATGAGAAAACACCGTTACCGACTGAGCCTTGCGTAGATTGTCAGGCAGCTCTACTTTTGGCATCACCATTTTAATTGACTGTTTACTCGTCAATATTGCCTTTGCTGCCTTGTTGTCGTCGCCCACTGCCGCTAGCGCCTCGTCGATTTCTGCATCCGAAAGGTTTTGGGCTTTCGCCATCTCTAGAAAAGATTTGTCACTGTCTATGCCAGCATCAGCTAGCTGCTTTTCTGTAGATTCCTGTTGATAAGCCTGCAGTTTTTCATTCAGTTCCTCCCCTGGCAAGGTCACAGGCGTTGGCCCAAAAATATCGATAAAATCCTCGTACTGCTGCTTTACCGAATCCCACGCAGCTTCTTTGAGTTCAGGGGCATCGCCATAGAGCTGTTCTGGAAACCACTTTTTGAAGTTACCAATAGCGACCGCTAGCTTGGGCTTTCCTAATTTTCCTAGCAATGTGATTGGTCCCGAAAATGTCCATTCATCAGCGGTTAGTGGAACGAGTCTCGCCAATACGATCTCACCCACCTTGAGACGCTTCAGCATTTCAGCGGACTGCAGGCTGTTTGGATAGACACCGTAATTTTTCTCGGTCAGCCAGTTCATCAACTGGTATCGATTACCTACCTGGCCTAATTCTGCATCCACGGCTTTTACGTCTGTTACTTCAAACAGTCCGGTGAAGCTGTTTGTCCACTGACCTAGCCATGCTTGAACCTCGCTTGCCAGAGCCGAATCAGCCGCTATGAACTGCTGAATAACGAATTGACCTTTTACCTGGCCCTCGGTGATAAACATGTCGGTTGCTAGCTCTGTACGATCAAGACCTACTAGCTTTGGCGTCGCCCAGCGAGAGAGCTGTTTGGCTGAGAACTTTTCTAGCGAAACCGCGATCTCATCTTCCGCATCAAAAACAAAATTGACAACCTGTTCTTTGAGGGCAGGATAGCTTTGTAGCTTTTCTATCCAGTGCTGCGTTTGCTGCGTTTCTCTAGCTTCGGTGACTGAACGAGCGATAGATTGAGTTTCTTTCATTAGCAGGTATTAGCAAGTAGCAGAGCTATTAGGTGAAGGCACGACAGTATTCTAAAGCCGAAAAGGTCAACCAGACAGTTGCCCGGTTGACCCTCTCTAAACCTATTTGTATAGAAATAAAAGGGAAGCTCTCGCCTCACGCTTATATCCCGCTACTGGTATCTACTGGCTATACAGCGCCAATTACGCAGTGCGCTTTGTAACCGCGTAGTAGATGAACAAAGTGATGATAGCACCCAGTACAGCGACGATAACGCCGGGAATGGTCAAGCCTGCTGCCGCCCCAGGGACGAATATGTTAGCAATGAAGCCACCAACAACCGCACCAATGATACCTAGAACCATAGTTCCAAGAATGCCGAGTCCTTGGTGACCAGGGTAGATAGCGCGAGCGATCGCACCAGCCAATAAGCCTAAAACAACCCAAGCAAGAATGCCCATAATAAAAATCTCCAGTGATTAAATACAGGGGATTTACAGTGGTTTCCCCCTTGTGCTTCACACTGTAGCCTGCGTTACCCGTAGATCTCGCCCCTCATAAGGGAGACATTGGATCTATCTTTGAGATGATGTATTAGCATCAAGCTAAACTGATAGGGCTGAATTGGTGCTCGCAGATCGCCACTATCCAGACTCCGCTAGGACTCCGTCTATAGCGAAGCTTAGGGGGTGGTGTAAACGGGTGAGCTTTGCGAACAGTCTTGCGTATGATGTTGCTCAATCATGGCAACTTTTGATACAATAGTACTGCTGAGGTAACCAGTCATGTGGGCCAAAGCACTGAACCTTGAAAACGAAGTATTGGGTTCCCAAGCTAAATCGTGCTTGGGGTAAAACTTTGTGCGATATAGGTTGAACATATCAGTTTTGTACTTGTTCACCGTCTGCTGTGGGGCGCACAGTGGACGTTAATTAAAATGCTTGTCGAGACGGGCTGACGGGGGTACTTAAGCTTGCTTAGGTATCTAGTTAAGAGTCTTTGAAGCAAGAATCTCCGACTATACCCATAGGGTTAGGGGGAGAGCGTCAACGAGCCACTTCGGTGCTAACGGTGCTAGTGCCGGATCATTCCTGACAAAACCGCTGGCGTTTAATTTTTAACTTCGACTAAGGGAGGATCACCGCGACCCGGATTCAGAGTAAGGTAGTGGTGTTCAGTTAGTTTTAATATAAGGATTGGTGAACATGTCGGCTTCTTTTCTCCCTTCGATTCTAGTCCCTACGGTTGGTTTGGTCTTTCCTGCGATCGCAATGGCTGCCCTCTTCATATATATCGAACGCGGTCAAGCCACCACAGGCGGTGAGTCCGCGCCTTGGGGTCAGGTATCTGAAGATAGCCAAACAGATGTGGTCTAAGCTCAGCCCAAGCGGACGAAGCTATATGGCCTTCTAGGCTTTTCTGTACAGAAACAAAAAAAAGGAAGCCATCCGATCAGCTCGATCGGATGGCTTCTTTAATGCTTTTACGTGTTTAAGCGACTTGCCTAGACAGCAGCGCCAGTGCCCACGTAGGAACCGTAGAAGAAGATGCCAACAACACCTAGAACGCCGATGCCAGCGACCGTCGCTACGATCCAAAGAGGAATCTTACCGTTTTGAAACATGGAACCTAATCCTACTCACAACAAGGGAAATGTCTTTAGATACCTAATCTAATTAGATATCCTGCTTTTGAATTTCGCCACAACTTATTTAAAGAAGTAGTTAGTTAAAGAAGTAGCTAGAAAATAGCAAGCCGGTCACAAAGACAACGAGCAAACCCAAGAACAAAGACGTTCGGTTTAGCTCTACGGGCTGCTTATTCGGGTTAGTGGGTCTATCAGCCATGGAAATGTGTCTCCTTTAGGGGCTTAGCGTTGAATGAACTGCATTGCTGCGATCGCGCCTAGGAAAAATACTGAAGGCACAGCCAAAGCATGTACAGACAGCCAGCGCACAGTGAAAATTGGATAGGTAATCGGTTCGTTGGGGTTACCACTAGTCATGAGAAGTCTCCAGAAAAATCGTCTTGTAAAGAAATCGAGCGCCGCGAACTAGTCTTGATACTTCAACGTGCGATCGGGGTTGTAGCGATCGTCTACAATCGGTAGCTCCATTTGGTTACTAGGGTAGTACTCGTTAGGACGAGGAGTGCCAAATGCATCGTAGGCAAGGCCCGTCGAAACGAACAACCAGCCCGCAATGAACAGAGCCGGAATGGTGATGCTGTGAATAATCCAGTAGCGAACACTAGTGACAATGTCACCAAAAGGTCTTTCGCCGGTAACGCCAGCCATATCTCTTAGATCTCCTAACTAAATCTTCTTAGAAAAAACGTTTGGTCTGTATGAAAAATATTCGGTATGTAGACTCATCATACGAAACTCTCAGCCATACTCACAAGCAAGTATGAGAAAAATGTTCAAGAATCTCTTTTCTCCATCACTTCTCCATTTTTGCCTTTCTTCATTTTTGCTGAAGCCGCCTTTAGCTGAGACCCTCAACTAATTTTGAGCTCAGGGTGAGAACCCCGCGTCAGCGTTCCGCTCAAACTGGCAGCCCATCTCCAACATAGCGCAGTAAATAGCCCCGCTGACCCAAGACATAACCACGGTCAGGCCCTAAAAACTTGGCCCTGTAGAAGTTCGTTGGAACATTTTCGACTGCCTTATCTTTGGCCCAGGTCTCTCCCCCGTCTTTACTGACTAGCAAGTTGCCACTGCCGCCAGTTACCCATAGTTCTTCAGGCGTACGGTAGGCAGCATCCAACAGCCCCCAACTAGATGCGAATTCAGGGTTAATCGGCTCGCTCCAGTCCTCATACTCGACCTGCTCAGTCCCAAACTGAATCTGTCCGCCTCTGGCGATTAGCCACAGCAAACCGTCTTTTGTAAAGCCCATATTTTGCAGTCGTTTCGAGTTCTCTCGGTTATGGGGCTGCCAGGCTTCTTGTCCGGGTAGCCAAGTCGAGTAGAAATTACCTCTAGAAGATACCGCCACGTAGCGACCATCTGGGTTTCTGGTCATGTTTCTGACGACACCCACCGCCGACTGAACCAAGCCCTTCCACTGCTGACCGCCATCTTCAGTGACGTAGATAGCGCCAATATCTGTAGCGAGCTCAGCCGAATCCTTGCCGGTTGCGGTCACCAGCAGCGGCTGTCCTGGCAGCTTTGGATCGAGCGGAATATTAGACCAGGAAGTGCCACCATTTGTAGTGTGCAGCATGATATTGGGCTGCCCAACTAGCCAGCCTTCATCCCCTTCAAAGTCAATCGAGGTAAAAGTGTAATTCTGGTCACCTAGCTCTAGAATGCGAGTATCCCAGGTTTTGCCAGCGTCCGTTGATTCCAGCAGCGTTGTGCGACTACCGACTAACCATCCGTGCTCACCATCACCCGCAAAAGCCACATCAGAGATAGATGCCTCAGTTGGCAGCGCAATCACGTCCCAGGGGTTAGTCTCTGTCCCTGGTAAAAATATATTGCTACAGCTAGTTGTTAGCACCGCAACTAAAGCCAACATCACTCCCTTTCTAAGGGTTCCTTTCACAGCTGTAAAAGCGGTTATGAGAAAGGACATTAAAACCGTTTGCATAACAACTCCAGCAAAAAATCAATCCGAAAGAACATAGTCAAACATTAAATAGTCAAACGTTAAACAACTAACGCCGTATAACCGAATAGGTCAGTCGCCATTTGTAAAAGAAACAAACTCTAGCAGTGAACTACCAAACTCACCTATAAAGCTTGCACACGAGCTAGCCACTATCGCAGTCCATAAAGACTCAAGAAGAAGAGGACAGCTAGTCCTAGAGCGCCGAAGATCAGCACGTTTTTCTGTCCAGGTGTCAGCGTGTTTACACCAAACCCGTAGCTCAAGTTCTCTTTGAAACCAGAAGCAGAACCGGCTGGCCCGATATTGCTAAACTGCGACTTGCTAGAGCCACAGACACTGCATCGCCAATCCAGAGGTAGCTCTCTAAAGGGAACGCCGCGCGGTGTTTCACTGCGGCTATCCCCCTTAGTAGGTTCGTAGGTATAGCCACAAGAACGGCACTCAAACCGATCCATTTCCTCAGGAGTAGGTGGTTTTTCTTCTGCATCAGAACCGTCAGGCTTCACCAGCGGAATCATTTCCTCGATCGGGGACGATTCCGGATCGGGATTAGTAGTCGGCTCAGTAGTCATGAGATTAAAACACTTGCCTGGTATGGCGAACTGAAAATATGAAATATTTGTAAACTATTATTGCATAGAGTGGTTTTCTCTCAGCAAGGATGTGGTCTGAACGCTTTTGTTTCTGCCCACCTTTTTGTTTCTTTCTGCTTAAGCAGTAGTCTACTCATATAGATTTCTATCAACTTTCTGTTGCGATAGAAATCTTTGTCAGACTCAGAAAGTAGGCTACTGCTATAGGCTTAGCCCGCTACAATAAGAGAAATTTTGTCAACGGTTCAAGGCATACGCTGTGTTTGTTTTAAGTGGATACGAGTACTTTCTAGGCTTTTTGATCATCAGTAGCCTGGTACCGGTAGTGGCCTTGGGCGCATCTAAGCTATTGCGCCCTGCCAGCGCTGGACCCGCTAGCCGAACAACCTACGAGTCAGGCTGTGAGCCCATTGGCGGTGCCTGGATTCAGTTCAACATTCGCTACTACATGTTTGCGCTGGTTTTTGTGGTCTTCGATGTAGAGACAGTCTTTTTGTATCCTTGGGCAGTTGCTTTCCACACGTTAGGGCTTTTAGCATTTGTGGAGGCGTTGGTTTTTATCGCTATTTTGGTAGTTGGTCTAGTCTACGCATGGCGTAAAGGAGCTTTGGAGTGGTCATAGGTAAAGGTATGCGAGCAGATATGCAAAACCCGCTAGTAAATCCGGGCGAGCGGATCATGAATCCTGCGGCCAGAACAGGCGTTACGCAGGATCTCTCTGAAAATGTCATTTTGACGACGGTTGATGATCTATACAACTGGACTCGGCTTTCAAGCCTGTTTCCCTTGCTGTACGGTACGGCCTGCTGTTTTATTGAGTTTGCAGCGCTGCTAGGTTCTCGCTTTGACTTTGACCGCTTTGGTCTAGCGCCTCGGGCCAGCCCTCGTCAGGCCGATCTCATTATTGTAGCTGGTACTGTGACCATGAAGATGGCCCCTGCTCTAGTGCGGCTATACGAGCAGATGCCTAAACCTGCCTATGTGATGGCGATGGGCGCATGTACTATCACTGGCGGTATGTTCAGCTCGGATTCGCCGACCGCTTTGCGCGGCGTAGACAAAATCATTCCGGTTGATGTCTATATTCCTGGCTGTCCGCCTAGACCTGAGGCGATCTTTGATGCGGTGATCAAGCTGCGTAAGAAGATTGCGAACGAGTCTATGCAGGAGCGAGCAGAGTTTCAAGAGACGCATCGTTTTTATACGCGCGCTCACGAGATGAAAGTGGTTGCGCCTATATTAACTGGCGAATATTTGGCTTCTGGTACGAGGGATACGCCGCCGAAAGAGCTGATGGAAGCGATGGGTATGCCTGTCGAGCGCTCAGCATCGGAGGCAAAATTAGAAGGTGCAGACGTTGATAAGGAAAAGGCGTGAGGTAGATGGCTGATACAGAAAATAAAGAGGCGGCTACGCAGTCGGAAGAGTCTGATGATGCCGCAATTGTCGAGGCTGGAGAGGTCTCTACCTGGCTAAGTGAACAGGGGTTTGGCCATGAGGTCATGGAGCGCGACCATGCCGGGATCGAGGTTCTCAAAGTTGACCCGCAGTTCCTGCTGCCTTTTGCGACTGCGCTCTATGCCTATGGATTTAACTATCTGCGCTGTCAGAGCGCCTATGATTCTGGTCCGGGTCAAGATTTGGTCAGCGTCTACGACCTCACTAAGCTAAGCGACGATGCGGACGCGCCAGCTGAAGTTCGAATCAAGTGCTTTCTACCGAGGGATAATCCTCAGATTCCTTCGGTTTATTGGATATGGAAAGCAGCAGACTGGCAAGAACGAGAGTGCTATGACCTATTTGGGATTGTCTATGAAGGGCATCCTAATTTGAAGCGGCTGCTGATGCCAGAGGACTGGGAAGGCTGGCCTTTGCGTAAGGACTATATCTCTCCTGATTTCTATGAGCTCCAAGACGCCTATTAGAGCAGTCTGCTGAAGAAGCGAATGAAAATGAGATAAATGCTTGCTCATGAGGTCTTCTACGCTGTGTAGAAGGCCTTTTTTGGCGGGCTTTTGTCAGACTAGCGCGGAGAGTTATACGGTAAAGTGACTGAAGCCATAGCGTTTCTCGAACGTGTAGCGTTCGCCATGGCTTTCGACCTATAGGTTGGATATTGGTCAATCAGCCAATGCTATGGTCGGCTGGACTCAGATCGAGGGCTACTGTCTCGGTTATCTGAGACTTCGGCAGTGCATAGCAGCTGTTCATATCTTTTACCGGCGATCGCCCAGGTAAATCCTTCCTCAATCATCCTTCGACCATTCGCCGAGAGCGTTCGCCTTAGATCTATAGATTCAAACAGTCGCTGGATCGCCTCGGTAAATTCTTCAGCGGTGTTTGCTCGCAGGGCCCGTAAAGGAATCCGATCGCCATCGACCTCCAATCCTTCTAACCCGCGATCGCTAGCCACCACCGGAATTCCTGCTGCCATCGCCTCCAGCGTTTTGTTCTTGATGCCGTAACCCGTCCGCATCGGAATCACGCAGACCGCAGATTCGTGTAGATAAGGCGTCATTTCTGGCACTTTGCCAGTCACAGTTACATTGGGTAAGTTGCCTAGTGCCTGGACCGTTGGCGTTGGGCGAGCGCCAACTAGTGAAAGCGTGGTATCAGGATAGTGCGCTCTGATTAGGGGCAAGATCTTTTGGGCCAAGAAGGTAACTGCGTCGATATTAGGAAGATTATCCATCGCGCCGATGAATACTAGCTGCTGACCACCCGGATCTTGGACGCGATAGGGAAAGGCTTCTAAATCAACGCCGTTAGGAATGACTTGAATATTGTTTTTACCGCTAAGCGATTGAATCTGCGCTTGGTCTTCGGTGGTGGTTACCACCAGGTGAGAGAATTTTTGGCAGTAGTGGTGCTCGTAGCGTTTGAGTAGGGGAAGGTTGATGCGATCGCGCCAAGGCTTCTCAGCCATTCCCCCTGCTAGCTGATGGGCACAGGTGCCGTACACAGAGCTGTGAATATTCACTACCGCTACTGGAACTTTCCGCAAAATGTCATCCGGTACGTACGCTTCATTGACGCAGTGCTCGCAGGTAATCGCGTCAAACAAATCACTGGCGATCTGCTGATCTACCCAAATCTGCATATCCTCAGAATGAGTCGTACTCACGCTAGGTGGGACGCCGCTGACGGCAAAATCCGCCAGCCGCTGCGCTTTTTGCTGCATTTTTCTAAGAGAGGATGGACTCGAAGCATCCGCCGGGCGATTGAACACGGCTAGCTGATCTACCCACTCTGCCAAAGCCTCGATCTCATCAAACGTCACATCAGGCGATCGCAGCGTGCCCAAGCTAATATGGTGTCCCTGCTGCTTTAGATATTTCAGTAGATTGAATGTCCTGACCGAAGTCCCTCCTCTGGTCGGCGGATAGGGAAACGTCGCTGACAGCATTAAAATATTCATTCCACAGCCGGGATAGGAACAGTGACTTCAAAAGTTGGCTTTTGCCGGGCAGCATCAGGCAGTCTGGCTTCTTTTTGACCCAGATCGCGAGCCCGAGCGCAGTAGATATCGAGCGGCACGATGACGGCTTCAATCGCTGCTTCTTGACAGCAGATAAATCCAGCTAGCGCACTCGGCAAATCCTTTAGCAGCCATCGAAAGAAACTACGACTGCGCTCCCGGCTGGGCAGAGGTCTAGCTAAATCAACGCCATATAGCTCATGTAAGTAACGATTGGATTGACCGTATCGATACCACTGACGACCGAGTTCTTTGAGTGTCTGCCGATGCCGATGCTGAACCAGTGCTTTGGGCGCAGCCTGAATTTTCCAGCCCCCTTCTTTTTGAATCCGCCAGCAGATATCGGCATCGCCGCCTGTGGTCAAATACGGACGGAATAGGCCAACTTTGTGTAGCGATCGCACTCGCACGCCTAGATTAGCCGTTTGACCATACGGACAAAACGCATGGTTTAGCGTGTGATGCTGGCTCATAAACGCCTTGCGCTCAGCGTAGGTTTCTAACCAGTTATTGCCTGGCAGGGCCGAAATTTCGCCCGCAACTAACCCCACCTCAGAATCTTGAAAGGGCTGTACCAGCTCCGAGAGCCAGCAAGAGTGAGGGTAGCAGTCGGCATCCGTAAACGCCAAAATCTCGCCTGTCGCGGCGCGAATGCCAGCGTTGCGAGCAGCGTAGGCGCTTTGAATGTGGGTCTCGCTAAGGACTTTGAGTACTAGCCCTTTGGCAGCAAAGCGAGCGGTAGCGGTCGATAGGATTTGAGCGGTGCTATCACTACTGCCGTTATCTACTAGCAAAAACTCAACTCGATCGGCCAGATAGGTCTGGGAAAGCAGACAGTCCAACAATCCTGGCAAATCTTGCTCGCCATTGTAGATGGGCACAATGACTGAGACCTGTGGGCAATATGTAGAAGCATCCTCGCTATAGCCAGCGCTATATGGGGGAGTCATAAACCTACCGAAAGTATTCAACAAAAGGTCGATATCTTTACCAGTCTTCCCACCCTTATTCCTATATCTTGTGGCAAACGATTCTTTCTATTCAACGGGCAGTGAGTCAGCAGCAGATACTGAGCCAGCAGCAGATACTGAGTCAGCAGACAATGGGTTAGCAGCAGATACTGAGTCAGCAGGCGGTGAGCAAAAAGCTCCAGCCCATAATCCTAAAGTCAGCGTCTGCATTCCTACCTATAATCGCGCTGACATTTTGCCCTACGCCGTGGCTAGCGTGCTCGATCAAACCTATTCCGATTTCGAGCTCATTATCTGCGATGACGCTTCACAAGATCGCACTGCTGAAGTCATTAGTCAGTGGGCCGATCCGCGCATTCGCTACATTCGACATCCTCAAAATATTCAGCGAAGCCGCAATATGAGGTCTGGCTACGACGCTGCCAAAGGCCAGTATTTCATCAAGTTTGATGACGATGACGCGCTAACGTCCACCTTTCTAGAAGAAGCGGTGGCTGTGCTTGAGGCTGAGCCCACCGTCGATTTTGTTTGCTCAGATCATTGGATAATCAATGTTTTGAATCAGCGAGATCAGGCCGCAACGGTAGCGAATTCGATTAAATGGGGAAAAGATCGATTGGGCGGTATCGTCGATGATTTACTCTACGAAACGCTCGTGAAACAAAGCTTGCAGGTAGGGTCTTCGCTGTTTCGTAAGCGTAGTTTAGAGGCTATAGACTTTATGCGGTTTGAGGCGGATGGCTGTGAGGATTTTGATCTATTAGTGCGCTGTGCGATCGCCAATCAAACTGCCTACTTCTTACCCAAACGGCTGATGGAATACCGATTCCACGGCGGTCAAACCAGTCTTAATCAAGATATTCATTTCCTCAGCGCCAAGTCTTTTTGTCTAGCTAGCTATCAGTTTTGCGATCGCCCAGCGCTAGAACAGTTTCGCCTTAGCAGTCTGCAAAACCTCAAGCAAGTTTTAGCCCTGCGCCTGATCGAGAAAGGCGAAACAGAACGCGGTAGAACTCTGATCACTGAGCTCAAACAAGCAGGCACTCTTTCAAATCGAGCAAAGCTAGGCCAAGTGCTATCGTACTTACCAGCGTGGGCCAGGCAAATCGTCTTCACAGGCTTTCGTCAACTGCGTGCTAAAGACTACAGCGAGAAAGTTAGAAATGCCACCGCGACGACCGCCGCGTAATCTATCGCCGCGTAATCTATGGGCAGCACTTGGTCTGCTGCTGTGTCTAGGATTAGGCAGCACCTGGCTGTTGACTAGATTTTCTAGGCAGTGGGCGGCGGCTGTGCCAAATGAACCGCGAGTGATGGACCCCAAGACTGCACCCAAGATTGAAAACAACAAGATTGACACTGCCAGAACAACATCTGCTGACGCAATCAGAGCCTATGGTCATAGAACGCACGTTGTCGGAGAGGCGATCGCACACGTAGTCACTCAGCCTGTCAGCGCCGAGCTATCGATTGCAGTTGCTGAAGATCTTGCCACTGGTCTTGCCACCATAGAAGCCTTTGCCGAAGACTCTAGCGCCGACTACATCATCAACGGCGGATTCTTCGATCCGAACAACGGCAAAACCACCTCTCACCTAATTTCTCAAGGTCAGACCATCGGCGATCCTGCGGATAATGAACGCCTCGTTGATAACTTGGATCTAAGTCAGTATATGCCTCAGATTCTTAACCGTTCAGAATTTCGGGTCTATCGCTGCCGCAGCGCAGATGCTGACGTGGCAAATGCTACTACTTACGACATCACCTTTCACGACGCGCCGCCACCCGATGGCTGCCGGGTAAGCACCGCTATTGGTGCAGGTCCGCAGCTTCTACCGATCGATACCTCTGAGACTGAAGCGTTTATAGACTACGACAACGGCACGCTAATTCGAGATGCCATCGGTAGCCTACAGCCCAATGCTCGCAGCGCCATCGGCCTTTATCCAGACGGGGCGATCGCGCTAATCATGGTCGAAAAGAACGCTAGCTCTAGCGGCATGACGCTTCTAGAACTAGCAGACTTCGCCAAATCTCTAGGCATTACTAAGCTGTTAAATCTAGACGGCGGCAGTTCCTCAGCGCTATTCGTAGCAGGCCAAACCTACTTTGGCCTCGCAGATGCCGAAGACAACCCAGTTCGACGGCCAGTTAAGTCCGTCATCCTACTCACGCAGCCAGATCGTTGACAGAACTGACTTTAAGTTTCGCTAGCCAGATCCAGCTAATCAGAATGCTGCCAATCTTTGACGTCTACAGCCGATTCTCCGGCGACGACTAAGGCTGCTACATAAGTTTCGGGCACCGCTATCCTGTGTAGCTGCCAGCCTGCCGCGCACTCATCCGGCACATGGACGAATCGAGGTGAATCGAACGGGGCCGGATTTAGATCGACTTCTACAGTGGTCATCGACTGCGACAGTCCCAAACCAATCGCCTTTAGATAGGCTTCTTTGCAGGTCCAGTGCTGCAAAAAAGCAGAAGGCTGCTGTTCTATCGGCTGAGATTTTACTATCGCTTTTTCCCTTGCGACTAGGCACCGCTCTAACAGGCTGTCGAGACGCTGGATCGGCTTGACCTTTTCGATATCGATGCCTACAGTGCGATCGCCCCCTAGCGCACACAAAGCGATTTCTCCTGAGTGGGAAAGATTGAAGTGAAAGCTGTAACCACTTGGGTCAGCGCTGGTCTCGGGCTTGCCGTATTTGCTATAGCAGAATGCGATCGCCCCCGCCGCGCAGCCAAATCGCTTCCCCAGCAAATGCCGCAGCGTTCCTCTGGCAACTACAAACTTACGGCGATCTGCCTCGAACCGAAACCGATCCGCCCGCGCGCGCTCATCTGCAGACAAGCACTTTGCATACCGTGCGATCGCCTGGTCTGATATCAGCAGCGGCACTCGCCAAACCTGAACAGCCTCACCCATACAAGCGCGCAACTAGAATGCTAATTTTGTCCACAATAAGCTCACAATAAACTAAGATAATTTGTCATCCCCGTAAGATATAAGCACTAATCACTCGCAGGCTGCAGCTTTAGTTAGCAATGACAAACTCTTCGCAGCAACTAGGAATCATCAGCCGGCTTCGGCGGTGGTTCTTTGGCACGCCTGATAGATCCTTAGACCAAGCTTACGAGGCTGCTCTCAAGATTTGCCAGATCGAAGAAAATTACTTCAACGGCAAACCGATCACCCCAGAAAACGGCACCTACAGCGCTAGTTCCTATCGCATCTTGCAAAAAGACCGCCGCAAATATCTTTCCATTATTCGGCGGCGGATGGCTGAATTTCGAACCAGCAGCGACGCGCTGCAGCTATCTAGCATTGGCCGCCGCTCCATCTCACTGCCTGACGATCTGCCCCTCAATCAGATCAGCGGTCCTGCGGTTTTCTTCAAAAAGCTTCAGCTTGTCGACGAAGTCTTAGAGCGATACGGCCAGACTTCTCTGCTCTCGCTCAACCAGCTTCAAGCAACCGCCGCCAATTCTCTTTCCCCACGATCCGCCAATAGCCCTACTAATCAATCTTCTTCCAGCGAGCTTTCTGATAGGAAGCTAAAAAATAGCTCCAAAGATGACACTCAAAACGAAGCGCTCAGCCGCAGCAGTAGTGTCCTGCCTCGCTCTATTCTGCGTACGGTTGATCGCATCAAACAAGACCTCGATCCTGAAGCCGAAGTCGAGGTCGTTCGCAACTTTCGCAATTCCAAGACTCAAACCACAATTGCTATCACTTTCGTCTTGCAGTTGATCATCGTACCGCTGCTAGCCCAGTACTTAAGCAAAAACTTTTTGGTTGCCCCCCTGGTTGAATACACTCGTGACACGACTCAAGCAGAGGTCTTCCTCAACGTAGCCATGGAGGAAGAAGCCCTTCACGAACTGCAGCGGTACGAAGAACGCTTTCGATTCGAAGTCTTGATTGGCAAAGCCCCCAGCCTGACCGAACTAGAGATCGAAGAGCGGGTTAAACAGAAAGCTTTCCAGATCGAAGAAGACTATCGTCAACGCAGCGCCGACGCAGTAGAAAATGTATTTGCCGACGTGATTGCGGTTCTTAGCTTCTCCTTGCTCCTGACCAACTGCCGAGAGCAGGTTGCCACCCTTAAGGGCTTTATTGACGAAATCATCTACGGTCTTAGCGATAGTGCTAAAGCTTTTATCATCATTCTTTTTACTGATATCTTCGTCGGCTTCCATTCCCCACATGGGTGGGAGGTTCTACTAGAAGGCATGGCCGATCACTTAGGATTACCAGCTAACCGCAACTTTATCTTTCTGTTCATTGCTACCTTTCCAGTCATCCTCGATACCGTTTTTAAGTATTGGATTTTCCGATACCTCAACCGTATCTCTCCCTCTGCTGTTGCTACCTATAAAAATATGAATGAATAAAAAGAAGCCCTCCTGATACTCGCTATCTGAAGGGCTTTTTATTTGGATATTGGAATGGACTAGACCAGACGAGCTGCCCTGCAGATTTAAGGCAGATTCAAGCCAAACGAAGCCAAGCTAGGCGGATTGAGCCTTTGCAAGACTGTCTTCGTAATATCCTTATGGTTTAGGGGGTACGCCAGCATACATAGCTAATATTTTTGGCGATGATTTCTACAGTCAGCTCCTCTAGTCGCGAGCTATGTACCTGTCTTCTTACTCGCAGTTTGAATATACAAAATCAACAAAAATACCGTCGGAACAAAGACAAACAAAACGCTAGCAACAAAGCCTAGTTTGTTAGTTTCCATAAGACCCTACCTAATCCTAAATATTTACAGCCGACAAATATTTGCAGCCGACAGCCTCAGCATAGCACTCCACGCTCTGTCCGCTTGCCTTCTACATTACTAAAGAGATTGCCAAAGGACAGTTCTGCCAAGGTCTAATCCACTGAGGCTATGGTTTTGCCAGAGGGGCTATCTTCGCCCGCTGACTCTTGAGGAACTGCTTCAGCAGCTTGAAGCGCTGCCTTTTCTGCTTTGAGTTTTTTCAAGCTTTCCTTTTTATCAGGCTTGGTCACAACGCTGATCGAGCCGTTTACGACCGTTTGACAAGCCAATCGGCAGGTTGAAGGGCGTTTCTTAAGCATGCGATCTTCAACCGCGTTACGAGGAGATAAGTTATGCGCTCCTTCTACGATATCCACAACGCAGGTACCGCACTGACCATAGCCACCGCACTGAGTGAGCTTGCCCATGAAGGTATAGATATCAATGTTGTTTTCCTGGGCCTTGAACCTGAGGTTTGAGCCAGTAGCTACCTCAATTTCCTTATTTTCTTTAACAAACTTAATACTAACCATGAGCTGTGTCCCATCTGTATTTCTGCCGCGTCTTTGCTGATTAGGCCATCTATTATCAGGCCATTTCGTTTGCCTCACGCTTGCTTTGAAGGTTGAGGAATAGTTACACTTCTTTATACACCTTCATTTTTACATTTTTGTGTACGAACCTGGGCAGACGGGTCTAATTTCTTACTTTTTCTTTGGCAAAAAGCAGGGATAATCGCCATATAGTCGCCACTTTACAGGTTTGGAGAGGTTCTATATCTGGTAGCCTTAGTAATATCTGAAGTCTTTTTAGCGGACATCAAATTTTTATTAACAGGCTTCGCTCTACAAAAGCTCGGTTTGGACTCAAATTTTGATGTTCACAAAAGTTTAAGTAGGCAATCAACATTTTTTTAGCAAAACAAGGAGGAGCGTAGTCAATGGGTCTACCTTGGTACCGAGTACATACAGTCGTTCTGAATGACCCAGGGCGTTTGATTTCTGTACATTTAATGCATACGGCACTTGTAGCCGGCTGGGCAGGTTCTATGGCCCTGTTCGAGCTAGCCACTTTTGATCCAAGCGATCCAGTGCTCAACCCCATGTGGCGGCAGGGCATGTTCGTGCTTCCTTTTATGACCCGATTGGGTGTAACAGGGTCTTGGGGCGGCTGGGACGTAACCGGAGCTACGGGTGTAAGCCCTGGCTTTTGGTCTTTTGAAGGTGTGGCACTCGCTCACATCGTATTGTCCGGCCTGCTGTTCTTGGCAGCTTGCTGGCACTGGGTGTTTTGGGATCTAGAGCTTTTCCGCGACCCCCGTACGGGCGAGCCTGCTCTGGACTTGCCTAAGATGTTCGGCATCCACCTATTTCTCTCTGGTCTACTGTGCTTCGGTTTCGGAGCGTTTCATCTCACAGGTCTCTGGGGACCTGGCATGTGGGTTTCTGATCCGTATGGCTTGACTGGCCATGTTCAGGGGGTTGCTCCTGAGTGGGGACCGGCTGGCTTTAACCCGTTTAATCCAGGTGGCGTGGTTGCTCACCATATTGCGGCAGGTATTGTCGGCATTGTGGCTGGGCTATTTCACCTCACGGTTCGTCCGCCACAGCGGCTGTACAAAGCGCTGCGTATGGGTAATATCGAGACCGTGCTATCTAGCTCGATTGCGGCTGTATTCTTTGCGGCTTTCATCGTAGCTGGCACAATGTGGTACGGCTCTGCGACGACACCCATTGAACTGTTTGGCCCAACTCGCTATCAGTGGGATGGCAGCTACTTCGCCGAAGAGATCGACCGACGTGTACAGCGAGCTGTTGCTGGCGGTGCTTCTGAGGAAGAAGCTTACGCCAGTATTCCTGAGAAGCTTGCGTTCTACGACTATGTAGGCAACAGCCCTGCCAAGGGTGGTTTGTTCCGCGTTGGCCCGATGAATACAGGCGATGGTATTGCGACTGCTTGGCTAGGGCATCCTGTCTTTCACGATGGTGATGGCCGCGAGCTAACGGTTCGTCGCTTGCCTAACTTCTTTGAGACTTTCCCAGTTGTTCTTGTTGATAAGGACCAGAACTTGCGCGCTGACATCCCGTTCCGCCGAGCTGAATCGAAGTATAGCTTTGAGCAGACTGGCGTAGTTGTTGACTTCTACGGTGGTGAGCTAGACGGCCAGCATATTACAGACCCCGCTGCAGTTAAGCGCTATGCGCGTAAAGCTCAGTTGGGTGAACCGTTTGAGTTTGACCGGGCAACGCTGGATTCTGACGGTGTATTCCGTTCTAGTCCTCGCGGCTGGTTTACCTACGGACATGCGGTCTTTGCGCTGCTGTTCTTCTTTGGTCATATCTGGCATGGCGCTCGTACGTTATTTAGAGACGTATTTGCGGGTGTCGATCCTGACCTATCGCCTCAGCAGGTTGAGTGGGGTTTCTATCAGAAGGTAGGTGACCTCTCAACTAAGGTTTCTAAGTAAGTTAATCGGCTAGGGTAGGCTCTAATATAGTGTTAGAGCCTGTCTTAGTTTTTGCTCTGGTTCGAGGCAATTTCGGTTCAGGGCAAGATGTCGTTCATTTGGAGAATGCGTTATGGAAGCTGTTGCTTACATTTTGATTTTTGCTTGTATTATTGGAACTTTGTTTTTTGCGATCGCATTTCGCGAACCCCCAAAAATTACCAAAGACTAATCGATACAGGCTACTGATTAGCGGTATTTCGAGACCGTTATTATCAAAAGAGGGCTGGCGCTTGATCTTCCTTGAAAGAGGTTGATTAGCGTCAGCTTTCTGACTATTTGAAGGTTTGTTTGATAGCAGCTATTCAGTTCATTGCTAGACTTCATCAACCCGTCTGGTGCGTTTCTGCTAAGACATTTTCTCTGGCAATCGTGTTAGTTAAGCTCGTTTTGTCGTAACGTTGCAGTAGGGGAACCCTACAGAAAGCTCGTCTTTTAGAGACTGACCTGTCATGCAGTGTCCATTTTGCCAGTATCCAAATAACCGTGTTCTAGAATCGAGATCGGCAGAGTCTGAGCGCAGCATCCGCCGCCGTCGTGAGTGCTTAGAATGCGAACGCCGCTTCACGACCTACGAGCGAATCGAATATGTACCTATTACGGTACTTAAACAAAGAGGCGATCGCGAGTCTTTTGATCGTTCCAAACTGCTGCGTGGTATTATTACCGCCTGTGAAAAAACGGGTGTCACCGCTCAAACTATTGAGCGTATCGTGGATGATATTGAAGCTGGGCTACAGCAAAAAGTCATTCGGGAAGTTACTAGCGAAGAAATTGGTGAGCTGGTATTAAGTCATCTCAAATCCGTCAGCGAAGTCGCCTACGTCCGTTTTGCCTCAGTCTATCGACAGTTTCAAGGAATTCGTGACTTTGCAGAGGCACTTAATCACCTCAAAGACGACCACACGCAAGCTCGTGACGATCATTCGGGAAAGACCGCGACCAAGGAAGAGAACGCTGAGCCCAACTACGCTTCAGTCGGTGTTGATTGTTCTGGGGCATCTGACTCAACTGATAACTCTACTAGTAGAGAAAAAGCGGCAGATCGAGTACCACTACCCAGCAATGCCTAGCCAATCCTTCTATAGCGCTCGAACTATAGCGCTTGAATATTGCTTCGATTGAGGGGGTGAGCTTCAAAGCGGCGAGCTCAAAATAATGCGGCAAAGGCTCAAACGCCTGTTAAAAATGATGGCGTTTTGTATCCTCTGTGTTCTATGATGATTATTCTTGTGACAGGAGACCTCAAAGGCGTCGATTGCCTTTTCTAACTGAAAACCTTAGTAAGATTTATAAGCGATTACGTAAGCCGAACGCAGAGATCAAAAGATCTTGGAAAATGGCTGTGATCGCGAGGTGTTCACTCGTTCGCGGAGACAGAATAACTGTAGGAAAAATCTAGCATGGCCAACTCGGATACTCAAAGCGCAGACATTGGTTTTACACACGACGATTTTGCAGCACTCTTAGACCAATACGACTACAATTTCAACCCCGGTGATATCGTTCCAGGAACCGTATTTAGCATCGAACCTCGGGGTGCTCTGATCGATATTGGTGCTAAAACAGCTGCTTATCTCCCGATTCAGGAGATGTCTATCAACCGAGTTGAAGGTGCCGAAGAAGTTCTCCAGTCAAATGAGACTCGCGAATTCTTTATTCTGACAGACGATAACGAAGACGGTCAGCTAACGCTTTCTATTCGCCGCATTGAGTACATGCGCGCCTGGGAGCGCGTTCGTCAGCTTCAGCAAGAAGACGCGACTGTTCGTTCACTTGTCTTTGCGACTAACCGAGGTGGCGCACTGGTGCGAATCGAGGGTCTGCGCGGATTTATTCCAGGCTCTCACATCAGCACCCGCAAACCTAAAGAAGATTTGGTCGGAGAAGAGCTGCCGCTGAAGTTCTTGGAAGTGGACGAAGAGCGCAATCGTCTGGTTCTGAGCCACCGCCGAGCGCTAGTCGAGCGCAAGATGAACGGTCTACAGGTCAGCGAAGTCGTGCTAGGTACGGTGCGTGGCCTGAAGCCATACGGTGCGTTTATTGACATCGGTGGCGTCAGCGGTCTGCTTCACATCTCTGAGATTTCTCACGACCACATCGATACGCCTAATTCCGTTTTGAATGTGAATGACGAAATTAAGGTGATGATTATTGATCTAGATGCTGAGCGAGGACGGATTTCACTTTCGACCAAGCAGCTAGAGCCGGAACCGGGTGACATGGTGAAAAATCCTGATCTGGTCTATGACAAGGCAGAAGAGATGGCGGAGCGCTATCGCGAGCAGCTACGTCAGAAGGCGTTAGGCGAGTCTGGAGAGGCTGTTAGTGATGATGGCTATGTGGTAGAAGAACAGTTGGTAGAGACCGAGGCATAGAGTTTGAGTTTTGGAGTCTGAGACTTGGAATCTGAGGCGTAGGCACTAGCGATAGGCTACGTCACTGTTTATATCTCTTCGAGCTCGAAATATAGTCTTTGAGCTACGGTGCTTAGAAGGAAAGGTCAGTTGGCCTTTCCTTCTTTATGCTTTCAGCTTTTGCGTATTTCACCACATATATGACAAAGAAACCCTATGGCAACTATCTATTGCCACGATCATAAGTTTGAATCAATTCGGGCCGTTTTATTTGACAAAGATGGCACGCTAGCGAATGTCGAGGAGTATCTAGGCAAGGTGGGAATGGCGCGATCGCAATCCATTCCAAACCAGCCCCCCGCTTTCCATGCCAACTTGCTGGCCGCCTTTGGCCTAAC
This sequence comes from cf. Phormidesmis sp. LEGE 11477, assembly GCF_015207105.1. Classification (GTDB taxonomy): domain Bacteria; phylum Cyanobacteriota; class Cyanobacteriia; order Phormidesmidales; family Phormidesmidaceae; genus Phormidesmis. The sequence goes on along the minus strand of NZ_JADEXO010000014.1, from coordinate 23,270 downwards.
AACAAGCAGCCTCGATCCGACTGGACTGCTAGCAGTGGGCAGCCGCCAAGAAAATGAAGTGGCGGCTGCTGCCTATATTGCGGCCACTGGTACAGGCTGGATTGAAGCCCAGACAATCGCTCAATCCGCTTTTGCCCAGGCCGATATTGCCCTCGCGCCAAAAGTTGAGCAGACTCCTTTGCTAGAAGGCGTGCGCTCGCTGCTGTCTCGGCTATCGCTAGCTAATATCAAGCTTGGTATTGTTTCTTGCGATCTTCATTCAGAGGTGGCCAAATTCGTAGAGCACTATGATCTAGCTGAAATCGGCTGGTATTGCGGTGCGGCTCAGGGCTTCCCGCTCAAAACACAGCCAGGGTTTCTATCGTTTGCCTGTAAATCTCTGTCTGTTAGTCCCGGCGAAACCCTAGTTGTTGGCGACTCTGCTTCTGATCTAATGCTGGCAAAACAAGGGGCGGCTGGCTTTTTAGGGATGGTTGGCGGCTGGACGCGATCGCCTACCCTCGCACCAACTGTCAGAACATTTTCGCACCTGTCACAAATTCGCTGCTAGCTTAACTGGCCAAAAAATTGCCACGTTGAACGTTTCAGCTAGAAGCCTATTAGTGCTTTCGATTGGTGTACAGACAGCATAACGAGGTACTTTGGATATCATGTCAGACAAAACACACGGCCCCCTGTGCGTTTTGTGAGTCATCTAAAGCTATCTAAAAAGGCTTCGCATCTCAGGTTAAGGAGAATTGGCTATTGTCTCGTCGCTATCTGTTTACGTCAGAGTCGGTCACAGAGGGACACCCCGATAAAATTTGTGATCAGATTTCGGACACTATTCTAGACACAATGCTGGCCCTAGATCCCAGCAGTAGAGTCGCTGCTGAGGTCGTTGTCAATACGGGTTTAGTCGTTGTGACTGGAGAGATCTCTTCTAGTGCCTCTGCGAACTTTGTCAAAGTTGTTCGTGAGAAAATTGCCGAAATTGGCTATACCAATCCCAAGAATAACGGCTTCTCATCTGATAGCTGCTCTGTTCTAATCGCCCTAGATGAGCAGTCAGCCGACATTGCCCAGGGTGTAGACCAGGCTCAAGAAACCCGTGAACAGACGAGCGATGAGCGTTGGGACGCTATTGGCGCGGGCGACCAAGGCATTATGTTTGGATTTGCCTGTAATGAAACGCCCGAGCTGATGCCTTTGCCTATTAGCCTAGCCCACAGAATTTCTCGCGAGCTAGCTGCCGTTAGAAAGAGTGGTCAGCTCGCCTATCTAGGCCCAGATGGAAAGACTCAAGTCACCATTGAATATGAAGACGGTCAGCCAGTTGGCATTGATACCATTCTGGTTTCTACTCAGCATCAGGAAACCTTTGACGGTTTGAGCAGTAACCAGGATGTACAAGCTCGCATCAAAAAAGACTTGTGGAAAGCGGTTGTCTTACCTGCTTTTGCAGGCTTAGATATTCAGCCTTCCGAAAAAACTCGCTTTTTAGTGAATCCCACCGGAAAGTTTGTTATTGGTGGACCTCAAGGTGATTCTGGCTTAACCGGGCGGAAGATCATTGTGGATACCTATGGCGGCTACTCTAGGCACGGCGGCGGTGCCTTTTCTGGCAAAGACCCGACTAAGGTCGATCGCAGCGCGGCCTATGCTTGCCGATACGTCGCTAAAAACATTGTGGCAGCAGGACTAGCTGATAGATGCGAAGTGCAGCTCAGCTATGCGATCGGTGTGGCTAGACCAACGAGCATTTTTGTTGAGACTTTTGGTACTGGCACTGTCTCAGATGACAAGCTGCTAGCGCTAATCACTAACCACTTTGAGCTGCGACCCGCTGGCATCATCGAAACCTTCAACCTAAACAAGCTGCCTTCAGAGCGGGGTGGTCGTTTCTATCAAGATGTGGCTGCTTATGGTCACTTTGGCCGAGACGATCTCGATTTGCCTTGGGAGAAAACGGACAAGGTCGCAGAGCTAAAATCGGCTGTGGCTAAACGAGAGGTGGTCAGCGTGTAGCGGAGTTGGTTGACGACCCGTCGACTAACGATTTTGACTCAGATGATAGGCTTTAGGGGCTAAGACGCTACGGTAATATCGCAGATGACTCCATTTCCGTCGTATCAGCCTCAAAACCTGTCGTTAGGGCCGCTTGAGGCTGAGATTGTTGAGATTTTGTGGCTGCTTGGCCCAACCTCGGCTACGGCTATCCATCAGCACATCTTGGAAGATATTGAACGAGAACTGACGTATTCGTCCGTATCGACTGTGCTGAAGCGACTGACCAAGAAGGGCTGGGTAAGCTGCGATCGCCAGAATCGAATTCACATTTGGAAAGCGCTGGTCTCGCGCCGCAGCGCCGAAATTCTCAAGGCTCACCAGCAGCTGCATCAGTTCTTAGCGGTTGGCAGTCCAGAGATTGTCGCTGCTTTTGCCGACACGCTAGATGACCACAGCCTAGACCAGCTAGATGCGATCGCCCAGAAAGTAAAGGCCGCTAGAATAGCTAGAGACCAGTCGTCTCAAAATCAGTTGTCTCAAGATCAGCAGCAAGACCCTCAGCAAGGAGGCCAGCAGCAGTGATGCACCTCCAGATGATCGGGCTATCGATTGTAATTGCGATCGCTGCTCGTGTGCTCAGTCAGTTCATAGCTTCACCGGCTCAGCGCCTTGCTCACCGGCCAGCTCATCAGTGGTCTGCTCGCTGGACCCGTGCCCTAGCTGCGTTCGTCGCACCGCCGCTATTGCTGTTGACGACTGCGATCGCAATCGTTGTGATGGGCTTTAGCAGTTCTCGTCATTTAGACGGTCAGCTCAGCTATCTCATTTCTTTCGGCTTCATTTTAAGCGCCCTAGCTCTCTGGGCCAAGCTCAGCTGGCTGTCGCTGCAGATGCGGCGTCATGCCGTCCACAACTATCCCATACACACCATTCAAACTGCCGACGGTATCGCAACCAGCAGATGCATAGACTCTGCGGTTGTCTACTGCGCTAGAGTCGGCCTGTGGTCATCTGAACTCGTCCTCAGTCAGGGGTTGCTTGACTGTTTAGATGAAGAACATCTGCATGCAGTCGTTGCTCACGAAGCCGGACACGCCCATTATCGTGACACTTTTTGGTTCCTTTGGTTGGGGGGCTTGCGTCGTCTTACTCGCTGGCTGCCCTACACTGAGGCACTATGGCAAGAGTTGATGCTGCTTCGAGAAATTAGAGCCGACCGCTGGGCCGCCAAGAGTGTTGATGCGCTGGTCCTAGCAGAGTCACTGCTGAGCGTTATCCAGGCTCCGCTAACGACGACAGAAGAGATTTGCCCTGGATTTAGCTGGCCGACTCCTCAGAGCCGTCTCAACCAAAGAGTGGACGCGCTACTTGGCGAAGATGTTAAATCGCTTAGGCTCCTGCCCGAACATTGGTTAGCCGTGTCGCTCTCACTGACGCCGCTGCTCACAATCCCATTCCACTACTAACAAAATCACTATTACCAATCAATCCGTTACGCTGCGCTGATGTTCTCTGCCGTTAGTAAACTCGCTATAAAAAGGGACTTCCACCGCAATAGTGAAAGTCCCTTTTTAAAAAGTTGAAAAGAATCTACTAGCTGTAGTTTTGGTAGGTTGAGCTTTTAGCAGCTAAGCCTACCGACTAGACTCTACCAGCTGGATTTAACTACGCCAGGCAACAGACCCTGGTGAGCCATATCACGTAGAGCATTGCGGCAAAGGCCAAAGTCGCGGTAGTAGCCACGCGGACGTCCTGTTTTCCAACAGCGGTTGTTGAGGCGAGTGGGGGCGCTGTTTCTAGGTAATTGCTGAATCTGACGGTGGATATCCAGCTTTTGAGCCTGGTTAGGCGCTTGGGCAAATTCTTTGAGCAAAGCTTCACGCTTATCCGCGTACTTTGCGACTAATTTCTCGCGCTTTTTCTGGCGCGCAACCATGCTTTTCTTAGCCATGAGGCAGGATTACTTACTATTTTCTAGTACTCAGTCTTTGATTATATGAGCGTTAGCAGCTTTTGTAAACGTCTGAATTTTATTGGCTAACTCTACCAATGCCAACTTATTAACGATGCCAGTTTAGAAGACTTGGCGATTCGCCTATCGCTTCTTCGCCTTTGACCGCTCAGCTACCTTTGCTGCTCTCTCAGCCGCTTTACGAATTTTGATTGCCCCTGGACAAATATCTAGCAGTTCACAGCCAGAACAGTTGGGATTTCTAGCGCTGCACACCGCCCGCCCATGATACACCAATCGAATTGACCAGTTCTCCCAGTCGGGCTGAGGCAGCAGCTTCATCAGATCTTGCTCGATCTTGGTTGGCTCTGTCTGCTTTGTAAGGCCAAATAAGCCAGAGAGCCGTTTTACATGAGTATCTACTGTCACGCCCTCATGAATATCAAACGCATGCGCCAGGACGACATTAGCCGTTTTTCGCGCCACGCCAGGTAGACTCGTTAGCGCTTCCATAGAATTCGGCACTACGCCATCAAATTCAGTGACAATTTTGTGACAAGCTGCTCGAATGTTCTTCGCCTTACTTCGAAAAAAGCCAGTAGAGCGAACTAGCTCCTCTAGCTCAGCGATGTCTGCTCCGGCCATAGATTCAGCGTCAGGGAAGCGCTCGAACAAAGCAGGGGTTACCTTGTTGACCCGAGCATCCGTACACTGCGCCGATAGCATAGTCGCGACCATCAGCTGCACGGGCGTTTCATGGTCTAGAGAACAGGGCGCTTCTGGATAAATCGCCTTCAGCCGCGACAGGATTTCTAGCGCGCGCTCTTTTTTCCGTAGCTTCTGCACCGGACGCAGTAGCGGCGGCGGCAGGTCCGGTAAGGGCTGTGGAACAGCAACGTAGCCGTTCTCTTTACTAGGCGGTGGGCCTAACTGGACGGGAGGATTCACTGCCTGAGATTTTGTAGAACTTCAAGCTGGGTGGTATCTCGAATAATCAAGAAGACACCTAGCCCCAGCAAAAGGAAGATGCCTGTTTGCATGACACTTTCTTGCAGGCGGACGGGTAGCGGCTTGCCGCGCAGCGCTTCAATCATCAAGAAAGCGAGCTGACCGCCGTCTAACGCAGGCAAAGGCAAAATATTGATAATTGCCAAGTTGATGCTGATAATAGCCGCGAAGGGAAACAGGCTACGTCCATCTGTTTTGGCCAGTCCTGCCCCCTGTTCGACGATTTTGACTGGGCTGCCGACCTGACCAGCCATAGAGGAAAAGTCAGTAATTAAAGAGAGCATACCGCTCGCGACTAGGACTGTCTTTTCTTGAAATTCTCTAGCAGCAACGCTGAGCACTTCTGTCGGACTATTGGCGCGGCGATACTCAACAGAACCGTTCGGCTGTAGGGCAACGCCGATCACTGCGTCGCCACCGGGCTTTTTGACCTGAGGCGTAACGGTCACTGCTAGCTGCCTATCGAATCGCTGTAGTGTCAGGTCGACTGGCTCATTTTCGTTGGCCTGAATGATCCGAATCAGCGTCCTTTGCGCGCTGTCTTCGCCTTCGACTTCACTGCCAAGGCGATCGCCATTTACTGCCAAAATTATGTCGCCAGATTTGATGCCAGCTACTTCAGCGGGCGTTCCTTGCATGACCTCTGGAATAAACACACCTGGCTTGAGGTTAAAGCTATCAGGGACGCCGATGCTGCCGAACTGAATGACAAACACCAGATAGGCAAATACCATATTGGCAATGACGCCAGCGCTAATCACGATAGCTCTATCTAGAACCGGACGATTGCCTAGTAAGTCAGGATCATCGGCGGGAATCGTGCTGTCAGGATCTTCGTCTGGGAAGCCAACAAAGCCGCCTAGCGGAATGGCCCTAAGCGCATACTCAGTCTGCGGACCTTGATATTTCCACAAGATCGGACCGAAGCCGATAGAGAAACGATTGACATGAATGCCCTGCAAGCGAGCTGCCATAAAGTGGCCAAGCTCATGAACAAAGATTAGAAGGGCTAAAACTCCGATTACGGCCAGTACGGTCATAGAAGCGCTGCGTTAGGTTAACTTTTGTTGTCGTCACAGGTGTTATTGTACAGCGCTAGCTTATGGCTTGTGTGCCCATATACTTCTGCAGGACTTCGGGAATCTCTACCGTACCGTCCGGTTTCTGATAGTTTTCTAGGATTGCGGCCATCGTTCTCCCGACGGCTAAACCAGAGCCGTTGAGGGTATGAACGTACTCAGTGCCTTTCTTCCCGGATTCTTTGAAGCGAATGTTAGCTCTGCGCCCCTGAAAGTCAATGCAGTTTGAGCAGCTAGAGATTTCTCTATATTTGCCAGCAGAAGGCAGCCACACTTCGAGGTCGTATGTCTTGGTTGCGTTGAAGCCGAGATCGCCGCTACACAGCTCTAGCACCCGGTACGGCAGCTTGAGCTGCTGCAAAATATCTTCGGCATCAGCGGTCAGTTTTTCGAGTTCGTCAAACGAGCTGCCAGGGTGAACGAACTTGTACATCTCAACTTTGTTGAACTGGTGGAGACGGATCAGGCCCCTAGTGTCCCTGCCGTAGCTCCCAGCTTCACGACGAAAGCACGGGGTATAGGCGCAGTAGTCAATCGGCAGCTGATCGGCGGTTAGGACTTCGTCGCGGTGAAGGTTCGTCAACGGGACTTCGGCGGTGGGGGTGAGCCAAAGATCGTCGCGATCGCACTTAAACCCATCTTCAGCAAACTTCGGTAGCTGCCCCGAACCCTGCATCGATGCCGAATTTACCAAGATCGGCGGTAGAACCTCGTTGTAGCCTACGCCTGTGTGCCGATCTAGCATAAAAGAGATCAGCGATCGCTCCAGCGCTGCCCCAGCGCCAGTCAAGGTCACAAACCGACTCTGCGCGATCTTGACCGAGCGCTCAAAATTCATAATGCCAAGCTTTTCACCGATTTCGTAGTGCGGCAGTCTATCCTCACCATCCGCCGGAATCAGCTCATCTCCCCAACGCCGTAGCTCCACGTTGTCATCTTCACTTTTTCCAACTGGCGTCGAATCGCTAGGCAGATTCGGCAGCGTCAGCAAGATCGATTCAATCTGAGCTTTAAGCTCTCGTTCTTTCGGCTCAAGTTCGCCAATCTCCTGCTTAACCTGGTTGCCCGCTTCACGCAGTGACTTGACCTCATCCCCTTTTGGGTCTGCGCCTGCGCGAATCTTTTGACCGACTGATTTACCTACCTCATTACTACGGGCCTGCAACTCAGAACGCCGCTGCTCAAGCTCACGCTGTTGACTGTCTAGCTCAAGCAAGGGCTGCAAATCATAACTGCCTCGCTTGTCTAATGCAGCCTTTACTTTTTCGGTTTGATTGCGAATTTGCTTGATGTCGAGCACGGTCCTTCCTTTACCTATTCCTAAGCGTTCTTCAGCCAGTTTTTCTTCAACTGTTTTCTCTAGCAAGATTAACAGCGAAAGGGACGGTAAAGCTCATTGCCCTACCGTCCCCAGTTAATCCCTAGTCGAATAAATTATCGAATATCAGGTCGTTAAAATACCTGCTCGATTTCAGCGATCTCAGGAATAAACTCGCGCAGACGGCGCTCGATACCCATCCGTAGCGTCATCGCAGAGCTAGGGCAGCTGCCACAAGCCCCTTGCAAACGGAGCTTGACGATGGGTCCGTCTAGCTCTACTAGCTCCACGTTGCCACCATCGGCCATTAGATAGGGCCGTAGATCGTCTAAGACTTTTTCAACGTTGGGCCTAGTCAAAGCTAAAGTTGACATAGTATTTTCTCCACTAGATTTCAACAATATTTCTAGTCTAGCGGGTTTGCCAGCTAGCTAGCGCTCAGTTCATCCAACCTAGCCAATACTTCTTGACTATGTATGGCTGGTCGCACGCCTAGAAACCGTTCTTTCAATATCCCTTCTGGGTCGATCACATAGGTGTGGCGCATTGACATTGGCTTCATCCAAGAGCCATAAGCCTGGCTGACTGCACCGTCTGGATCAGATAGGAGTGGAAAGACCAGGGCTTCTGAATCACAAAACTCGGCGTGAGAATCAACATCATCTGCGCTTACGCCTAGAATCTGCGCGTTTCTAGCTTGGTATTCAGGCAAGTCTTGCTGAAACCGTCTTGCTTCTAATGTGCAGCCGGGCGTAAAGTCTCGTGGATAAAAATATAAAACTACCCACTGACCTAGATAATCGCTGAGTGCAATCTCTCCGTCATCGCTGTTGCTCGGTAGCGTAAACGCAGGAGCTGGCTGGTCAATATCTGGCTGTGTGCCACCCATCGCGTGCGCTGCGGGTAGGTTAATCAGGGTCAGCAGACTCAGTATAAAGCTAAAGCATGTGACCAGAACTATGCGGCGGAGCGTCATAACGTGATAGGTAAAAGGCTACTCCAAGTTTATAACGCACGAGCTAGGTTTCTTTTATGACTACCTTCATCCTAGAAAAGTACTGGCGCGAAAGTTGGGCAGTGGCTCGTCGCATTCTGACTGAGCTATTTAGGCGAGGCCGTAGCCTGATCTCCTGGCTAATTTTTCCGGCCCTGATCTTGATGCTAAATGGCTTTATTACCGCCGAGCGGGCCGATACGACGGCAAGTATGGCGTTTGAGATCGCGGCTCCACCCACGCTAGTCGGCGCAGCACTGTTTTTTAGCTGCCTGGGCGGTGGCGTCGCCACTGTTGTTTCCGAACGCGAGCAGCAGACGCTAAAACGTCTATTTCTATCGCCCTTGAGTGGCGTTTCGTATTTTCTAGGGATATTCCTAGCTCATAGCGTGATTGGGGTTGGGCAGTCGCTGGTGATCTTTGCGATCGCACTCGCAGCCGGTGCCAACTTCACGGGTGCTGCCTGGCTGCTAGCGGCGCTGATCATCTGGCTTAGCATCTTGGCCTATGTCGGTCTAGGTTTTATGCTCGGCACTCAATTTGCCCGCCGAACAGAGGATGTCAGCGCTCTGATCGCGGCATTTGGCGTTCCACTGATGGTTCTAGGCGGCGCTTTCTTGCCGATTTCTCTATTTCCTGAGTCGCTGTTGAACATCGCCAGATTCAACCCGATTTATCACATGACCGAAGCGCTTACCAACGCTTTGCTTAATACCGAATATCCTCTCGGCGAAGAAGGCAGTCACTTCTGGGTATTGCTCAGTTTTTCTATAAGTATGGTCGCTGTTGGCTGGTTATCCTATCAGCGCATGCTGATTAGAGAAAAACAGCTGTAGCGATTGGAGCCTAGCGCTAGAATTTAGTATCAGACCCTAGCGTTAGCTGCATCAAGGCTAGTTCGTCGAAACGTTAGTCCGTCGAAATATATAGGTCTTTGAAACATCAGGACTGAAGCGATCACGATCGCCTTTTTGTTCGCCGAAACATGATTCCGAAAAGCGCTAAGCCCGTCACTAGAGCAGGCTCTGGAATAGCTTTAGTGTTACTACTGGGCTGCGGTACGATCTCTGCGATTTCCACATCTGCAATTTCCATAGCAGAGTGTCCAAAGATAGAGCGTCCTGCGACCGCGCTTGCTCCAGAGACTGCCGCTGCGTTCGCGATCGCCGCTGCCCCCGATGTTGTTACGCCGCACTCATCTGGAATATAAACGCCTCCTCTGCTGCGCCCAGACTCAGGCGTTCCTAGATGTTTTACCCAGTAGCGACCATACGTAGAGCTACCAGTCGCATCAAATAGCCCAAAGCCGACCTCGGTAAACGACTTACTTAACAAATTCTCTCGGTGCCCTTCATTACTCCTCATCCAAGCATCGAAAGCATCTTGTGCTTTGTAATTCCTGCCGGCTACCAGGTTTTCACCGGCATTTTCAAAGTCGTAGCCCGTATCAGCAATTCTTGACTTGAAAGTTGAACCATCTCGCCCATCATGAGAAAAGAAATTTTGGGTGGCTAGATCTTGAGCATATGCCTGGGCTGACTGACCCAGCTGAAGAGAAAACCTTAGTGGTTCTGCGCCAGCTTCAGCACGGGCCTGATTCGTTAGTTTCAATAGTCTCGAAAAGGAATTACTGAGGAACCCGCAGCTATTAGATACATCTGACTTAGGTGAACCTGCTGATCCGCCGCTGTCCTTTTGAGCGGCTCCTTCGCCCTCGCTACCGCATCCAGTTGCGACTAATCCAACCAGCAGAAGACTTCCTAAGGTGGTCCATTTCATTAGAATTCTCCTGAGGAAGATAGTCTCACGCAAAAAATGCGGTAGCAAGGAAATCTAGCCTACAAGAGGTCTTGAACCTGCCAATTACATTACGTAATCTAATTCTTCAGAAAATGAGGAGCCATCCGAGCTCGTGACGATCGCGGCCCAAACTCGGATACCGGTATAGGCAAAAGAACACGTAAACTCTGTGTAAGGGCGATGCGTCCAGTCCCCAGCGTCAGGGTGATGTATCGAATTTCACATCTACGTAACTAAAAAAATTGATGTATTATCTACAACACAATATTCTGCTGAGGTGACGAGCGAATGCCAGCAGCTTTAATAGACAAACAGGCCGTTGCTACTTTCGGCGCAGGCTGTTTTTGGCACGTAGAAGAAGCGTTTCGTCAGCATCCAGGCGTTATTTCTACATCCGTTGGCTACATGGGAGGACACTTTGCTAATCCCAGCTATTTGGACGTGCTCTCTCGGATCACCGGCCATGCGGAAGTTGCCCAGGTGTATTACGACCCTGAGGGCATTAACTATTTAGAGCTGCTAGACATATTTTGGAACTGTCACGACCCCACCACGCTCAATCGGCAGGGCCCAGATCGAGGCGAACAGTATCGGTCGGTTATCTTTTGGCACACGCCTGAACAGGCCACTGCCGCGAAACGCTCAAAGGCAGCGCTCGATGCTTCTAGTACCTACGACAATCCAATCGTTACTGAGATACAGCCTGCTGGCGAATACTGGCTAGCTACCGCCGATCATCAGCAATACCTAGCGAGGAAAAATAGCTAGCTTTTAGCTAGAAAACCAGCGTTCTCGAAGCTGCTTTAGTCGAATCCGGCTAGAAATGTACCAGGGCCAGTGGTGATATTCGGCCAGTAGCCAGCCAGCCATAACGCCATGAGCAACTAAGGTCAGCTCAATCCACATCAATGGAAAGTTAGAGGCTTCTAGGGGTGGAAAAATGTAGTTGGATAAAGCTATCAACGTGACCGGGACAATCGTCAGCCCAGCCGAGAAAGCCCATACCATTACAGCCGCCGTATCGCGCTGCTGCGAGGTTCGCCAACGCCAACCGTTCCAGTGCCAGATCCGCGAGCGAACCGTATCCGCGAGCTGTACAGACTGCGTGTCTAGATTAGCTGTGAACATATGCCGACAGAAGTCACAGGCAAACACGTCCATCAGCGCGATCACATTGAGCTCCCCACTGGCGCAGGCTGGACAGCGGTAGGTTGAACTATAGTTCAACGAAGTGTAAGACAAAGGGTTAGAGGCGCTGTTTTTCTTCATTCTCTAATCTTTACGTAGGCTCAAACCAGCAAGGCTTCATTTCGCACCTCGTTCTGGTTTTCATCTATAAAGATAGTCTGACAAAAACTAGACTCACGCTTCGGTAGTAAATTCTTAACAGGCAGCAACATGCATTGACGGTTCTAGACATATAGCTGTGCTGTATTACTCAGCTATATAGCTTGACTGCTAAGCGCGGCATAGGCTGTTATGCCTCATCTTCAAGATCTTTTGTTTTAGCAGCCTGTAGCTTGATCATCAATGCATCTGCTTCTGCCTGCAGATGTAGTAGCTCGACCTGGTGATCGGGGTGATATGGATAACCCTTTATCTGAATCCAGCACAGCTGGTCGCTGTCATTAGCGGGTTGTTGATCCACCTCATCACCGCTAGCAGCGGCCAAAGAAGCTGTGGATGAAACCGTAGATGAAGCTGCAGAGGGCTGCTGGGATAAAGGCATAGTCTCATTCATATACTTACTCATCACACACTAAACAGTCACTTTTCTCTGACCACTAAATACATCACACATTCTGCATGTTGTCACGAAAGCTTAATGATTAGGCAGAGAAACAGCCGAAGTATCGACTACGATTCAGAGCGACTCAAGCTAGCTCTACTAGCACAAAACCAGCCAGCATAGAGCTAACTGATCAGAGCTAGCTGAATGATGAAAGCGGTTAGCTATAGTCTACCGTTAACTAGTAGTTAATACTTATCAACTGTAGAATCTAATATCACCTGAACCACGTGATTGGATGCTAGCTAGGCTGAGATGAAAGTGTCTGGTTTGCGGGTGTCAATTTACTAGCTGGCCGCTTCTGGTATGGGAAATAGCATAGAGACAGTTCTGTCCGCCTCAAGAGCAGCACTATTCTCTCTAGGAAGCTCACTATCGTAGATAGGATGGTTTATTTCTTGTTTTCTACTGACCCCCCTACCGCTTTCTCAAGGTAAACTTGACTAAACATTACTGGGACCGCATACAGAACTGCTGTCTGTATAGATTAGGCTCATAGATGATATTGGTAGTTGGAAAATATTGTGACTCTCAGCCTCAACTCCCCCCCCTCTTCGACTGTCGCTACTGACAGTCAATCGGCTAAGCAAGTTGCCCCGCACAAGGGCTGGCCAGGACTCATAGAAACCTACCGCCAGTATCTACCGGTTAGTGACTCTACGCCTGTTGTCACGCTCCACGAAGGCAACACGCCACTGATTCCGGTACCCTCTATTGCCGCTCGCATTGGCAAATCGGTGCAGGTTTTCATCAAGTACGATGGCCTTAACCCCACTGGTAGCTTCAAAGACAGGGGTATGACTATGGCTATCACCAAAGCCAAAGAGGCAGGTGCCCAGGCCGTTATCTGCGCCAGTACGGGCAATACATCTGCTGCTGCTGCTGCCTATGCCAGAAGAGGTGGACTACGGGCCTATGTCGTCATTCCTGATGGCTATGTGGCAATGGGAAAACTTGCTCAGGCGCTTCTGTACGGCGCTGAGATTCTAGCTATCAAAGGCAACTTTGATCAGGCGTTGGCTTCGGTCAGAGCTGTGGCTGATCGCTATCCAATCACTTTAGTAAATTCTGTTAACCCCTATAGAATTGAAGGGCAAAAAACAGGGGCTTTTGAGCTAGTAGATGCCCTGGGTGATGCGCCTGACTGGCTGTGCATCCCGGTGGGTAATGCAGGCAATATTACTGCCTATTGGAAAGGATTCAAAGAGTTCAAAGCAGTAGGCCGCTGTCAGCAATTGCCGCAGATGATGGGCTTTCAGGCGGCAGGCGCAGCGCCCCTAATCATGGGTCATCCGATCGAATCACCTGATACTTTTGCGACAGCCATTCGAATTGGAAATCCGGCTAGTTGGGACAAGGCGATCGCAGCTAAAGATGAGAGTGGCGGCGCTTTTCATGCTGTTACCGATGATGAAATTGCGGCGGCCTACAGCATGCTAGCTTCAGAGGAAGGGATTTTCTGTGAGCCGGCTAGTGCGGCTTCTGTTGCTGGATTACTCAAAGTCAAAGAGCAGGTGCCCGAAGGCGCTAAGATCGTTTGTGTCCTGACTGGCAATGGCCTGAAAGATCCTGAGGCGGCAATCGAGCGCAGCGGTAATCAGTTCAAGGCGGGGCTTTCTCCAGATGCGGATAGCCTAGCGAAGGTCATGGGTTTCTAGTGCTGCTGTAGAATTGCCACTATCGATCTGCCGGTCTGCGGATTCACTTTTCTAAATTAGCCGCAGTTCGTTCCTTAGACAGTAGGTCAACAGCATCGCCTAGGGCTGCAGTCAGGCTGTTTCGAGTTTTCGTATGCTCTGCCTGTTCGGTTTCTAGCTGAGACTGAATTCGCTTGCATTCTTGTTGGGCTGCTGCTAGCTCAGACTGAAGCTGCGATAGCTGAGTGCCTTTTTCGTTGGACGAAATGGATGAAGCTATAGTGGCTGCTGCAGAACGATCGCCCTCTGCATTCGCCGATCGCAGATCGCTAAGATCTTTTTGAAGCCGTTCAATCTTACCAGCGGCGATCGCAGACTCTCTACGCCTTTGCTGCGCTTCCAAATCGTACAGCTTGCGCCAGTTGTTAGCACTATCATAAGCCCGTTCTCGCTCTTGCTGCAGTTCACTGACCTGACGTTTCAGGGCTTGAACTTCTGCTAGCCATTGAGCCGCATTTGGTTGAGTCATTGTAGTCAAAACCTCACAATAGCAACCTCACAATAGCAGCCCTTGCAGCGAAGCAGGCGCAGGCAGAATAATAATAACCAGCAGTGCCAAAGACACTAAGCCTAAAAAGTCACGCGGGCCGTTGAGTTCGCTTACGTCGTTCAAAGCGGGTTGCGCGGCAGGCACAAATAGCAGAAAGAGCGCCCAAAACAAAAATTCTTGATAGGCGTAAGCCAATACCAGCATCAGCACCCTAGCCACATGGCTGACAATGATCGCAGTTCGCTGGCCATACATAGCATGAACGATATGTCCGCCATCTAGCTGACCCACCGGCATCAGGTTTAGCGCCGTCACGATTAATCCCAAACAGCCAGAAATCGCCAGCGGATGTAGATCGATCGCGCTATCCGCCTGCAAAGTCTGACCAAGCGCGAGTTTGCTCATGACTAACAGCGCAATCGATCGACTAGGATTTAGTGAGTCGAAACTCAGTAGCTGCGAAGCCTCACTTAGAGGGACGACAGTAGAATTAGCGAGTCCCCAGGCCAGGATAGGGAGACTAACGATCAGTCCAGCAAGCGGCCCGGAAATACCCACATCAAAGAGAGCTCGGCGATTGGGTATAGGCGATCGCATTTGTATAAACGCCCCTAAGGTCCCCAAGAAAAAAGGAATGGGAATGAAGTAAGGCAGTGTTGCCTTGAGCCGATGGTAGCGCGTTGCCAAGTAGTGCCCTGACTCATGGACGCCTAGAATAAACATTAAAGATAGGCTATAGGCCAGACCCGGCAGTAGCAATTCTGGCTCGGCTTGAAGCGCAGCAGGATCGTCGATACCGCCAACCAATACGCTGCCGACAAACGTCGTCGTCAGTAGCGTGACCAAAGCCAGCACCGCTGCTAAGACAGGGCGAGTAACCTGCCGTTGACTGTACTTTTTGAGTTGGGCTATCTGAGCTGGAGTCGCTGAGGCTGGCAGTGCCTGCATAGCATTCTTGGCCTGTGGGTTAGGGACCAGCGCAAAGAAAGGTGTGCCGTTTAGACCTTCCTGCAAAAGGACTAGAAAGCGATCGCCAAAGCTGCTTTCGACATTTTTTTGTACCGTTTTATAAGCTTCTTGCGGCGACGTTTTGAGCTTGCCTTTACAGATCATTGCCTGGGGCAAGTATTCAATATTTTGCAAATAGTAAGTTGACCAGGGAAAGCATCGCTGTAGCAACGTTTCTTCGTCGCGGCTCAGCGGGTTAGTCGGCTCTTTTTTCGCTGGTGGCAGTTCTTTTTTTGGTCCATCTGCTGACTGTTGCGCTGTGTCCATCGCCCGCTGCTTAGCCTGTACGCTCGATACAACCAGCGTCGTGTACAAGAACAGCGTCGATCCAGCCATCAGCCCGTACAGCAAAATGGCAGGGGGTGGATTGCCATCGCCAACATTCATCCACACTGTGAAGACGAGGATAGGTGCCATCATCACTAGCCATATCAGCCACAGTGGGACGGGCGTCTTGGCCTTTGAAAGCCGATTGTTGATGACCCAGTAGGTCATCAGACCGATAAGCAGCGTAAGTAAAACAAGGGGCATAGATAGAGCTAGACGCGAATTATGATGGAACAGATGTGTTTGGATGAGAAGGGATAGTAGTCTCTCTTAAGAAGGCGAATATCTCTTAAAAAGCAAATGTCTCTAGACAGGTGATTAGCTAGAGCAGTCGAGCTGTATTTTTTATTGTAATTCAGCGTCCCAGATTCGTTGTTTCGTTGACTTTTTGAGTTTTCGCACTCTAAGGGTTTGTACTTTAAAGCTTCGCACTCTAAGGTTTTGCATTGATGGGTCAGTCTATTTCTACACAGTCCACTAAAGATAAGCAACCGCAGACTGTCTTCGATACTATATTTGCCTTTGCACCTAATCGCGAAACGCTAGGAGGAACGGCCTATCTCATTTTGGAAGATCTAGCGCCATGGGTGCAAACCACCGACAAGGAGGCTGATCAAGGGGGCCACAAGGGAGCAAACATCCTAGTCGATTGTCCGGCCCTGACGGACTTTCATCGAGAGTTTATTCATTCTAAGGGGGGCATCCAAACGCTTTTTATTACGCATCGTGGTGGTATGGCAAGGGTCAAAGAGTTTCAAAGGGAATTCAATGCTCAAGTGCTGATTCAAGAGCAAGAAGCCTATTTGCTCCCAGGCGTTGAGACGGTGGTTTTTCATCGCGATCGCACCCTATCATCCACGAGCAAAGTCATTTGGAATCCGGGCCATTCGCCAGGGTCTGCTAGCCTCTATTACAGTAACTATGGCGGCGTCTTGTTCACAGGCAGACATCTCGTCCCTGACCGCAATGGCGCGCCTGTCCCGCTGAGATTGTCCAAAACTTTTCACTGGCCTCGTCAGTTGCGCTACGCTCAGCAACTGCTCAGCGACTTTACCGCAGATGATCTAAGCTACATCTGCCCTGGTGCTAGCACTGGCTATCTGAGAGGAGATAAGACAATCAAAGCGGCCTATCAACAGCTAGAGAGCACCAACTGGCAAGCCCTAGCGGCTGCTAAACCAGTGATTTAGCTGTCGAGGGGTCGCTGTCGAGGGGGCGCTATCAAGGGGTCGCTATCAAGGAATTGCTGTTTGCTAGCTCCTCCTCCGGCAGCGGGCAAACACCTACCTGAATTTCTTTAGGATGAATCAGCCAGGTGCGCTGCGCGGGTTCACAGAGCGTTCGTACCAGCCCAGAAAGTTGCTTGATATCTTTTAGCCCTCTGGGTGTTTGAATTTTTATGCCCCGCTGATAGACGCTGTAGCCTTTGCTCCAGGTATGTTTTAGCCCGCTGTATCTATGCGCGTCTACCCCTTCTGCTAAAAGCTGCTGTTGCACACTTTCCAACAGGCTTTCACGCTCTGCTGGCGTTGCATAGGTGACTTCTAGAACCCTTAGCAGCCTGCGATTTAGAAAGCGCTGACAAAGATCGCGCAGCGCCGAATCAGAATGCTGCTGCCAGCGCTGCAGATGGTAAGTAAAGACGATGTCGTCCCCAGCTAGGTAAGCCTCTAGCGAAAGCTGATCGGATGGGTCTATCAACCATGCAGTGACTGTTTCGTCGGCAGTCAGTTCACCTCTGGTCAGTAGCTCCCTGGCCCGATCAAACGCCTGCTCTAGAATCCAGGTAGCAGAGAGATTCTTTGAGTGGTTGTAAATTTGAGCGTACATAAAAGAGCGCACGACCAAATAGTGTTCAATGGCTGCGAGTCCTTTTCGCTCAGCAATCAGCTGCTGACTAACTGGATCGTAGTTTAGCGCTAGCACAATTCGATCGAGATCTAGCTGACCGTAGGCTGCACCAGTAAAGTAGCTGTCTCTCATTAAGTAGTCGATGCGATCGCAATCCAACTGACTAGAGACCAGCTGCCACACACACGGGATGGGATGAGTGTGTGTGTAGACCTGCGTAATCGATTGCCAAAGGCTCGGATGAAAGGCGTCTAAAAGCGGTCGAATGGTCAGCGAGCGTTTGATAATAGCGATCGTCCACTGCTCGTGGTGAGACCCAAAGATTTCCTCGGCAGTGTGGCTAAAAGGGCCGTGCCCAATATCGTGCAGCAGCGCAGCACACAGAACCGTAGCACGATGCTCCCTCAGCTCTTTGTACAGCGAGGCTAGTCGATCGAATGCTCGTCTAGCGACTGCCATTGCGCCCAAAGAATGGGTAAAACGCGACATCTCAGCGCCATGAAAAGTCAGACTCGCTGGCCCTAGTTGCCTAATTCGTCGTAGTCGCTGAAACTCTGGTGTATCAATCAGCGCCTTTAGCAGCGCCTCAACCTCGTCTGTTCCGTCTAAAGTGATCGCACCGTGCAGGGGATCGTGGTAGGTACGCATGCTTCTAGACATCTATTCAACACATAGCCTCTGACATGGCGTGGAGCTCTCTGA
Source organism: cf. Phormidesmis sp. LEGE 11477 (assembly GCF_015207105.1). Lineage (GTDB taxonomy): Bacteria > Cyanobacteriota > Cyanobacteriia > Phormidesmidales > Phormidesmidaceae > Phormidesmis. The sequence continues at coordinate 5,267 of NZ_JADEXO010000014.1, read as the reverse complement.
TAAAAACTACTTTTGAGCCATCGCAAACGATTGTGCTAACAGCGCTACTGCCGCTTCGTATTGAGCATCTTCTTTTGATCCAAACTGCTGACGACGTTCTACAGAACTGGTTACGACCTGATCAGGATCGATTCCGAGCTTGTTGATATCTCGATGGCTGGGGGTCTCATATTTAGCGATTGTGACCGCTAGACCTGCCCCGTGAGGCAAATCGAAAAGAGACTGAATTAGCCCTTTGCCAAACGTGGTCTCTCCAACTAGCTGGGCTCGACCGTTGTCTTGCAATGCGCCCGATAGAATCTCACTAGCGCTAGCTGTCCCCTTATTGACTAACACAACTAAAGGATCAGAAGTAATTGCCTTACCGTTGGCGTCATAGCTACCGAGCGAGCCCTGTCGATTCACGGTGTATACAACTGTGCCTTGATCTATCCACATCCGAGCAATTTCAATACCTGCTTGCAACAGGCCGCCTGGATTGTTCCGCAGATCCAAAATGTAAGCGTCTGCGCCCTGGCTTTCTAACGCCTGCAGTGACTCTCTTAGCTCTTCAACGGCGTTGCCATTGAACTGTCCCAAGCGGAGATAGCCCATTTTAGGCAGGCCAGGCTCAGCGCGTAGCTCGAAGGAAACTGGATTGAGTGTAATGCGATCACGCTGCACGTTGACATCAAAAGGCTCCAACTGCTCGCGGCCTACCGTCAGCGTTACCTTCGTCCCGATCGCTCCTCGCATCCGAGCTGCCGCTTCGTCGAGACTGAGTGACTCCGTCGAGGTTCCATTGATTGCCAAAATCGTATCTAAAGGCTGCAGCCCCGCTGACTCTGCTGGCGATCCTTCAATTGGGGCAATTATCCGCAGTGGGCTAGCCTCTTCGTCTTTCGCAATCTGCAAACCCACCCCTAATAGTTCTCCGTTGGTGTTTGTCTGCAGGCTCTGGTACTGCTGGGGGGGTAAGAACCGGGTGTAAGGATCGTCTAGCACCGCCAGCATCTCGGAGATCGCCGTGTAGGTTTCTTTCCAGGTGGGCAGTGACTTCCGCAGTACCTTTTGACGCATGAACCACCAGTTCTGATGATTAAATGTCTCGTCCAAATAGCTGCGATTGACGATTCGCCACACTTCCATCACTAGCTGCTGTTGATTGGTAAAAGCCGAGGCGGATGGCATCTTGCCAAGTCCATTAAGACTCCTATCTGCAGCGCCTAGCCATAGTATGACGACCAATGTGATGGTTAGCGCAATCTTCAGCCCAATCCGAAAAAATCGTCTTCCCATCCGTTTTCCCATTGCCTTATATACAGCTCTCATAAAAAAATACGGCTTCTTTTCGTACCAAATCCCGTCACAGAGGGCAAACAGGCCGTCAGCTTCAGCTAGATAGCACCAAACGTAAAGTTATGTATACTCTAGCAAATACAGGTTTTTCTTAAAGTTTCACTTAATTTGGACAGCCATCAGAGCCAAAACGAGCTGTATCAAGCCTCATAATCGAAAGAGCGATCGCGAGCAGAATGACGTACCTCCCACGAAATCAGTAGAACTTGCCCGCAAAGCAAACCCCTCACCCCTTCTACTGTGTTACATTTTTTAGTATTGGTACATAACCCTAAGACACACCTTATTTTGCTTCATGTTTACTAAGCAAGTCACCGACTCCCAGCCCTATAAGTGGTTCGATGAGCGACTAGAGATTCAGGCACTCGCTGATGATATCTCTAGCAAGTATGTTCCACCTCACGTGAACATCTTTTACTGTCTCGGCGGCATCACACTCGTTTGCTTCATCATCCAGTTCGCCACTGGGTTTGCAATGACCTTTTACTACAGACCTACTGTGACTGATGCTTTTGCTTCAGTTCAGTATCTGATGACAGACGTCAACTTTGGTTGGTTGATCCGCTCTGTCCATCGCTGGTCTGCCAGCATGATGGTTCTCGTCATGATTCTCCATGTCTTCCGTGTCTACCTCACAGGTGGATTCAAGAAGCCTCGCGAACTGACCTGGGTTACTGGCGTTATCCTTGCTGTCATCACCGTATCTTTCGGCGTTACTGGCTACTCTCTTCCTTGGGATCAAGTCGGCTACTGGGCGGTAAAGATTGTATCTGGTGTGCCTAGTGCGATTCCCGTCGTCGGTGGAACCATCGTTGAACTCATGCGAGGTGGTGAAAGCGTCGGTCAGGCAACCTTGACTCGTTTCTACAGCCTTCATACCTTCGTGCTGCCATGGTTCATCGCAGTCTTCATGCTGCTTCACTTCATCATGATTCGTAAGCAAGGCATCTCTGGTCCCTTGTAAGCAGGTCAAACCTAGTCTAAAGTCGATTTAACTTAAGGCTAGGTTTCTAGTTCTATTATTTTTTGGCTGTGTATTTTGTTCACTGTATCGGTGCTAATTGAGCTTACAGCCCTGGGAATATGTCATAGGTCTGTGGAGTGAATAGGCGAACCGAGGTAGCATAGTAGATAGCTGCAAGTGTCATTATTTTAGGAAGATAAACGATGTCGATTCTTAAGAAGCCGGATCTTAGCGATCCAATGCTGAGAGAGAAGCTTAAAAAGGGCATGGGTCACAACTACTACGGTGAGCCTGCTTGGCCTAACGATCTTCTCTATGTGTTCCCAATTGTAATTATGGGGACTATTGCTTGCTGTGTAGCTTTAGCTGTTCTTGATCCTGCGCTTGTGGGTGAACCCGCTAACCCGTTTGCAACACCCCTAGAAATTTTGCCTGAGTGGTACCTCTACCCAACTTTCCAAATGCTAAGGGTTCTACCCAATAAGCTTTTAGGGATTGCTGCAATGACTGCTATTCCTTTGGGGTTGATCCTTGTTCCCTTTATCGAGAATGTGAACAAGTTTCAAAACCCGTTTCGCCGTCCCGTTGCTACTGCTGTGTTCCTATTCGGTACGGTAGTGACGCTGTGGTTGGGTATTGGCGCAACTTTCCCAATTGATACTTCTTTAACTCTTGGGCTTTTCTAGATCGTTTTTAGACTTGGATATCTCTGCCAACAGATCTATTTTTTTGAAAGACTAGGTAGCTGTTAGAGCAAAAGGCGAATCGCTTAGATTTCTACAGGGGATCTAAGCGATTTTGCTGTCAATGTATTGATAGATATCTTCCTAGATAAAATCAAAATTATTAAAGCGAAATATAAACTCTCATAAGATTCTGACGGGAGATGATAGATTCTAAACAATGACTCGCACGATGATCCCTTGCAAAGATTTCTATGTTTTGGCCGTAGGGCAGAAGCTAATTCAAAAATGTCGGAGAAAGCCCATCTTACTGTAGGTAGCTATTTAGAAGAACTTACAGTCGTACAGCAGTGGTTTCGGTCGATTGTTTCTCGTTTATCAGCCGAAGCGCCTTGGATAAACGGACAGTATGACAAGCTGAACTTAGCGCTAGCAGAGGGCTTTACCAACGCAGTGCGTCATGCTCACGCAGACTTACCTAGCACTACACCTATTAGTATTGAATTAGTACTGCAGGCCGACAAAATCGAGATCTTCATTTTTGATCAGGGTCGGCCCTTCGACCCTGATAGCATTCGCGAACCGAAGCCAGGCGTTTTACGAGAAGGGGGATATGGTTGGTTCTTGCTACGTCGACTAGCCGATCAAGTAACCTACTCCCCGATAGCTAATCAATCCGCTTCACTATCGCTTCCGGCCAATAGCCCATGGCGTAACTGTCTACGCATTGTCAAAAGCTGCGCTTCATAAACGGCTTCATTACAACGAAAGGTATCTTGTGTAGAAGATCTATTCGATTCTGTGAACTCTTAGGCTGAGACAGCTAAGGCTGTTTATGTTTTCGCTATGGGTTTAGAGTTTCGATGGCTAAAACTGCGTTGATAACCGGAATTACTGGTCAAGACGGCTATTATCTAAGTCGATTACTACTAGAGAAAGGCTACCGAGTTGTCGGATTGGTTCCACCAGATAGACAGCACAGTTTGACCAAGCTGAATGAGCTCAAGGATCAGCTGACGACCTATTTAGTCGATTTGACCCGTGCAGATGCAATTACTCAGGCTATGGATGTCCTACAGCCTGATGAAATTTATAACCTAGCTGCGCCTAGCTTTGTGCCGGATTCCTGGAAAGATCCGCTAGGTACGCTCGATCTCATCACAGGGACGGCGACTCGAATGCTAGAAGCGACTCGCCAGTTGGGACTGAGAACCCGTTTCTATCAGGCGAGCTCTTCGGAAATTTTTGGGCAAGTGTGTTCTTCTCCGCAAACTGCTGAGACCGCTTTTCGGCCAACAAATCCCTATGGCGCAGCTAAGCTCCATGCACACTGGACGATGGTGCATCATCGAGAGCGCTACGGACTGTTTGCCTGCAGTGGCATTTTGTATAACCATGAGTCGCCGCGTCGTCCGCCTCAGTTTGTTACTCGAAAAGTTTCTTTGGCGGCGGCGGCAATCAAGCTAGGGCTACGCGATCGCCTCTCTATCGGCAACCTAGAGGCCAAACGTGACTGGGGCTTTGCTGGCGACCATGTAGAGGCTATGTGGCGAATGCTTCAGGCTGAAACCCCTGAGGATTACGTGATTGGCACTGGCAAACTGCACACTGTTAGAGACTTAGTCGCGACTGCTTTTGATTGTGTAGGTCTAGACTGGCAGAAGTACGTCGAAAGCGATCCTCATCTAGTTAGAGCCGATGAGCACTTTCAGCTAGTTGCCGATCCTAGCAAAGCAAAACGCAACCTCGGTTGGGAACCTCAAGTCAGCTTTGAGGAACTTGTTAGCACCATGGTGCTAACAGACATTAAGTACCTAGAAGCAGGCACTCTGGTTCCGGCTGGAGTGGCATAGCGTCGTGAAGCATGCGTTTGTTTTTATTGAAGTATTCGGCTGTGAAGGCGGTATTCAGTCTTATATTCAAGATGTGTTAGGTGCATACGCGCAACTTGCTAATCGACCTAATGACTGTGCCGATGTGTTTTTACTTAGAGACATTGCAGGCAAGCATCCTCTAAAGCATTCTCCCTTTAGCTATCACTATTTTAAGAATGAGCATCTTTGGAAGGAGCGCGTTAGCTTTACCCTTGCGTTTGCCACTTATCTAGTTCGTCAGCGCCCTGAGCATGTTTTCTGTGGCCATATCAACTTAGCCGGCATGGTGAGCCAGCTCTGCCGACTGCTAAACATTCCCTATACCGTTCTAACTTATGGCAAAGAAGTCTGGTGCGAGCTGCCTATAAAAGATAAGCGGGCGCTGTCCCACGCGCACAATATATGGAC
>NZ_JADEXO010000125.1 GCF_015207105.1 cf. Phormidesmis sp. LEGE 11477 | reverse complement strand
TCTATGCGCTGAGGCGTCGCCAGGCCACCTTAAATAGTATTTTGAGCACGGCTATTTTGCCAAACGGAATTTACCGTCAGCATTTGCAACAGTGCTTGACAACGCTACAAAGCGACATGGCGCTAGCCTGCCTTTACTATCAAGTGGCGACTTCAGAAGAAGCGATTTCTCTAGATGCTATCTCTGCCTACAAGCTTGAGAGTTTGGGGCTAATCTGCTTTGAGAGCGGCTTAGTCAAGCCTAGTTGCGATCTGTATCGGCGGTATTTTGGCGAGCAGTTACAGGCGATCTGTCGCTGAGGAAAGCTAAGGAAGCGTATGCGATATCAGGTGGGCGGTACGCTAATCGCCAATGATCCTACCTATGTAGAAAGGCAGGCGGATAGCGAGCTGTATGAAGCGCTGCGATCGGGAGAATTTTGCCATGTGCTCAGCTCTCGGCAGATGGGAAAGTCGTCTTTGATGGTACGCACAAAGTATCGACTCCAGCAGCAGGGCGATCGCGTTGCCACGATTGATCTGACCAACATCGGCAGCGAGACCGTCACCCCTACCCAGTGGTACAAAGGACTTACCGCCGAGCTATGGGCAGGCTTCGACCTATTTGAGGTCACTGACTTGCAAGCCTGGTGGAAACAACAAAGCGATATCTCTTTGCCCCAAAAGCTCAGTCAGTTTATCTCTGAGCTTTTGTTGGATCGCTATCCTCAATCTAGCTTTTATATCTTTTTGGATGAGGTAGATGGCGTCTTGAGTCTGCCCTTTGCGGTGGATGACTTCTTTGCCCTAATTCGCTATTGCTACAACCGCCGAGCGGTGGATCCTCGCTATCACCGGATTGCCTTTGCGATCTTTGGCGTAGCAGCGCCGTCTAATTTAATTCAAGACAAGCAGCGAACGCCTTTTAACATTGGTCAGTCGATTTCACTGACTGGGTTCTCTCTGGCCGAAGCGCGGCCCCTAGCCGCCGGACTCAACCTGCCGGGTGCCAGTGCTCAGCAGCTATTGGCAGATGTATTGAAATGGACCAGAGGACAGCCTCTACTGACTCAAAAGGTTTGTCGGCTGCTACTAGAAGAGCAGGCACATCTGTTAACCTGCAGGGCCGATAGTAGCTGTTCTCCGACAGACTGGGTGGATAGAACAGTTTGGACACATCTGATTCAGCATTGGGAGAGTAATGATGAGCCAGAGCATCTGAGAACTATTCGCGATCGCATCTTCTATCAGCCAACGATCACTAGCCGCATTCTAGGAACCTATCAGCGAATATTGGCCGAACAGCCCATCCAGCTTGACCATAGCCTAGAGCAAACAGAACTGCTGCTCTCTGGATTAGTCACTCACAGATACGGCCAGCTCATGGTTAAGAACCCCATCTATCAGGCCGTATTTAACGAAAGCTGGGTCGCTCAGCAGCTAGCTAAGCTTCGACCCTATGCCGACTCGTTTGAAACCTGGGTAGCCAGTGGCCAAGCAGAGTCGGCGTATCTGCTCAAAGGGCTGGCCTTAAAAGAGGCGCTAGCTTGGGCTGAGCAAAAGCAGCTCAGTGATCTAGACTATCGATTCTTGAAAGCTAGTCAGCTACAGGCGCAGCAGCAGATCGAAGGGCAGCTAGTAGCAGAGCAGCAAAAAAGAGTGCAGGCTCAATTTGCCCTGCACTCTGTTAGACAGGCAAATCAACTACTCGCTAGCGTACAGCGCGCCAGCCGCCAGTGGGCCAAACGGCAGCGGCCCCCGCGTAAGTGGATAGCAGTTTGGGGGAGTGGCGTCACCCTCCTGCTGCTAGTGCTGCGGCTAGGCGGAGCCCTACAAGGCTTTGAACTCGCGGCCTTAGACCTTTTCTTTCAGCTCCGTCAAACGAGCCTGCCGATCGATGCCAGAATTACCCTGATCACCATCGACGAGCGCGACTTGCAGCAGATTGGCCGTTTCCCTGTACCCGACGGCATTCTTGCCCAGACGCTACAGTCGCTAAATGCTCAAGCGCCTCGGCTGATCGGCATAGATCTTTACCGAGATTTGCCCGTCGAGCCTGGCCATCGTCAGCTTTCTCAGCTATTAGCAGAGATGCCGAACTTAGTTGGCATCGAGAAGATAGTCGGTAGCCAGGTCGCGCCCCCTAGCGCTTTAAAAGCAGGCGATCGCGTTGGCTTTTCTGACCAGGTATTAGACGATGATGGCAAAGTCCGCCGGGCGTTGCTGACAGTACGCGATCAGGCCGGAATGCACGAAAGTTTGGCGCTAAGGCTCGCGATCGCCTACTTAGAGGAAGAAGGCATCGTGCCTTCCCCAGTCGCAGATCGGCCCAATACGCTACGGCTGGGCAAGGCAGTCCTTCGCCCTTTTCGCCAGTATGACGGCGGCTACATTCGCGCAGACGACGGTGGCTATCAGCTACTGCTGAACTATCGCGGCCAACTGCACAAGTATCAAACCTACTCTATCCAGCAGGCTTTGGCAGGAGAGATTCCTGAACAGAGAGTGCGCGATCGCGTTGTCCTAATTGGCTCTACGGCTGAAAGCGTCAATGATTTGTTTCAAACGCCCTTTAGCCGCCGCTGGTTTTACCCGGTGCGCTCAGTGGTCAAAGCCGTGAGCGATGCCAGCGCCGATGTATCACCTAGCGCGGCGGTTGGAGGCATGGCGGGTATTGCCATTCACGCTAATATCTTGAGCCAGCTACTTTCTAGCAGCTTAGACGGATGGCCAACCCTGCAGACACTGCCTGAGGGCTGGGAATGGTTTTGGATCTGGGCTCACGCCTGCGTAGGCGCGGCGATCGCCTGGTGGCTAAAAGACTTTTGGCAAATTGTCGTTGTAGTTACCCTGGGAGTAGTGGCGCTGCTAGGCGGCAGCTATCTCAGCTTTCTAGCGGGCTGGTGGCTACCGTTACTACCGGGGATTTTGGCATGGACAGTCGCCGCTCTGTCCTTTCCGTGGCTAGCGACCCAGCAGCTCAAACAGCTAACGCTAAAGCACACACTGCGACAGCTAATCAAAGCTGAAGCAGAGCAGCCAGCTGTAGGTCAAATTGCTTTAGAGTATTTAAAACAAACAGAAAGTGAAGAGCATCAGGGTCTAATCAACGCCTGGTTAGAAAAAAGGCAGTCTTAAAGAAGAGATAGTCTACGCTTTTGATTTCCGTCAAGTCTTCTTTTATAGCGATTCTGCAAATTGCTATCACTCAGCTTGCTATAGCTCAGCGCTAGCCTGGCTTTCATCTGTCAAAACGGCTTGCCAAAGCGACTGTAGCTGAGCGTCGCTAGGATGCGATCGCGCCTCTTTTGCCAGAATAGCCAACATTTCATACCAATAGCCGTTTTGGGCATACCACTGAGCCTGTTCTATCGGTGGCTGACTTACTTGGGGCTGGCTAGCAGGTGGTTCAGTGCGCTGCATCCAGCCGCCGAGCACAGGATCATCTGGCTCTACGGTTTCCCCGCAGACGATCACTAGCTGCCATCGGTAGTTGTCTCCTACGGTGAGCGGTGCGAACGCTAGAGGAAATGGAAAGGCGGCAACATCACCTGCCGGGATAGGTAGAAAAGCTCGCTCGTAGTAAGTACCGGCTTCATTGGTAACCACTAGCACAGCTTGAGTAGCAGAGGTCTCAGGAAGCTGTGCGAATACGGTAGGATGGGCCGCTAGGGTAAGGCCAAAGTTACGCGCAGGCATGAGCGGATGAATAGCCGGTTCATTAGCCGCACAAGCGCCGCCATCTCTAGACCCTGCGCCGGACGTATCGCGGGGAGCACCATCTCCGGGGGGCTCAAATCCATCCCAAAAGATAATTTGCTTGGGCGAGGCGGCAGCGCTAGCAGCTCGCTTTGAGAAACTCTGCGGCGGGCTAAATAGAGAGAGTGCGATCGCAAAAAAGCTTATTCTCAGTGTCCAGGAACACCACTGAGGTAACAATAGAGACATACTTCAACACAGTAGGGGGCATACAGAATTTGTGCAACCTTTAGCGCCGTGAGCTTTCACACAGAACCAAATCGCACTTTCTATTCTATTTATACTGAAGCACTCAGTGGTTTCCAGGACTGTCTCTAAACTTTAAGAGACATTAGTCATCAGTGAATAAAGACGTTTCTTATAGATTTACTTCAGCGCATCCAATCGGCTGTCGTGAACGTAGCGCTATAGCAGTCTGGAGATGCCGATGCTCTTATCAGAAACTACCGTCATTAGAAACTACCGTCATTAGAAACTACCGTCATTAGAAACTATAAGAGTCTTGAGTCAATAAGAGTCTTGAGTCAATTATCCATGAATCTAGAAGGTGCGTTAGCTAATACGTATTTATCATCAGCATTGAAGCGTAGACTTGATCGCTTGCTGCTGAAATCCAAGCATTTTAAGTAAGACAAAAAAGACGCAGTCCCGTTTTTTTAACGGCTGCGCCTGTTTGCTTTGAGTCAGGTATCTAGATCGCTCTAGAAGTTTACTTAGAAAAGTCTGGAAATTCTAAGTTTATTTTGCTTGGATCGTACCGAACGAAGCGGACTGTTTCAGCTTCTACATCGCTAGTTGAGACTTCTTGTGTCACTATGCTGCCATCGGTAGCTGTTTGCTCCGTTTCTTTATAGGCGCTTTTATCGACGCCAAATACTTCCCAAGTCATATCAGTAGGAGTGAAAGTTGCGATCGCATATCCATTCACCTCAGAGTTAATATCTTTGATCTGAGGATTGAACGTTCGTACTGCTTTCGAGATTAGATCAACTTTCGACGGCGGCTCAGTCTTTTGAGAACTCTCCTCCTGCGAACTCTCTTCACCTTTCCACCAGCTAATCAGACTATCTGCCATCTCCGATGCGCCGCTAGCGACTGTTCCTAGTACGCTTTGATCTATTGAAACGTCAGCAAATTCGTGCAGGCCGGGCGACGTGATGGCTGGGGTCATAAATTCAACGCCCGCTAGTCGGCTGTAGTCCAGGTTCATCTTATTTAACTTGCCCTCAAATTCAGTCTTTAAATAAGAGATTAGCGAGGTATGCATATCGCCTGTCAGGACGACAAAGTAGCTAGCATTTTCACTTTTATTGTGATCGTTTTCCGCTTCCTTGACAGCCTGCAAGATCTCGTATCGCTCTGCTACGAACCCATGCCAATCATCGTATTTTTCAGCGAATCGGTTCATCAGCTTAAATAGCATCAAGGATATCAGCGTTTGATTTCCCCATACTTTCCATTGCGCCTCTTTATCTTTCAGGCCGGTTTTTAGCCATTCTTTTTGAGCTGGCCCGAGCATGCTTGGCTGCTGAGTAGAGCTTGACTCCGGTTTGCCAGGTAGGTCGTCCTTGCTAGTTACTCCATCCAACTGCGGGCGATCGCGATAGGAACGGCTATCACTCAAAAGGAAATTTACCAGCTTGCCAAACTTAAAAGATCTATACAGCCGATAGTGATTCGGATGATCTTTAGGAAAAGACCGATCGATGATAGGCCGGTAGGGAACATACTCGCGCCATGCCTGTTTCCCATTTCGACATAGCGTCATCATCGCTTTATTTTCATTTTCCTGAATAGCTGCTAGCTTCTCTTGCGCCTGCTCTGACGGTAGATTTGCCTCTTTTACCGCTTTTCTTTTTTGCTCAAACTTTTTGTATATCGAATGGGATGGATTTGCGCCCGCCGTATTCTGTTCATAGTTCCAATAAAAATCATCTGCCAGTTCGTGATCGTCGAGCATAATCATCCAGGTATGGTTTTCCATCGCTTTTTGAAGCGCCTTGTCTTTCCGATAAGTTTGATAGATCTGACGAAAGTCTTTTAGAGCGTAGGCGCGATCGCACCCTTCATAACCGTCTTCACCCTCCTCAATTCTAAATGTCGTATCTTCAAAAGGAATCTCCTCGCGGTAACGTTTGCCATAGCCCTTAGGATACTGAGAATACTCGTAGGCAAAGTCTCCTAAATGAACCACAAAATCAACGTCGGCATCGGCTAGTTTATAAAAAGCATTGAAATAACCACTGCTATAGTCATTGCAAGTAACCACAGCTAAACGCAGGCTTTTAAGATCCTCATCAGGGTCAGGCAGGGTCCGACAGCGGCCAATCTGACTGACTACGCCGCCATAATTAAATCGGTAGAAGTATGATTTATTCGATTCGAGCTCTTTAACATCTACATTCACCGTATAGTCTCGGTCGGCTCCAAATTGTGAAGGATCAACCGTGCCAGACTGTATAATGTTACGAAAATCTTTTGTATCTGAAACCTCGTAGCCTAGCGACTGCTGATTATCAGGCAGTCGAGTCCACAAGATCACGCTGTTTTCAGTCGGATCGCCCGAAGCTACTGAAAGCTGGAAGACCTTTTCTGTTTGAACGCTAGCTTGAGAGCTGTTGGCGGAAACGCTGTTGTTTTTTGAATTGTCCAGACTGGAAGTACTAGGCTTGGCAGCACTAGGCTTAGCAGTACTGGGTCTAGAAGCACTTTCTACAGGAACCAGCGACCAAACATCTCGCTTTGCTTTATCTGTTGTGATATAGCCTTTGTACTTAGAATCAGCTACTAGATACTGCCGATAAGAAACGTTGCGGATCAAAAGTCCCTCATTCGCATCAATACCGTCTCTGCCTGAGGCTTTGGCAATCTCCCACCCTTGTTTACGCTTGTCATAGTTGTCTTTCCAATAGTAACAGTCTCGACTATCGGTGAAAGCGCCTAAAACATTCTTTCCATTCAATGATGATTCAGTCGAGACGATTTTCCAAACTGTTCCTCCTTGGGGGTTGCGCTGCTGAATGAACTTAAGCTTGATGGCGGCTTTCTTATGTCCTAGCTGCGGCCAGTTATATCTTCCTTGCTCGACGCCAACTACGTACTGATTCGCGCTGACGTTTTTGAGATAGAAAGTACTATTATTGTTAATTGGCATTTTACCGATCTCTTGAATGCTTGAATAATCTGTCGCTTCATCGCTATTTGCTCTTCGCACGATAGGCTCTAAGCTGGTACTAAAAGAGGCTGGTACTAAAAGAGGCTACAGCGACACTCAAAAAATCGTGGCACAAAGAACAGTCAAATACAGCAGGTTGTAAGAGAAACTATATGAAAACCACCCAACACAGCACTTTAGACACTGTCTGGGTGGTAATAGGAGAGTAAGTAGGTTTTGTGGCAGTAAGTGATGAATGTGATATTTTTGCCAGCTTCAATTAAAGCAGTTGACAATATCAATTATTAGTATTGACTGCCTGATTTTCGGTGTTGGACAGCAGTGACGCCTTCAGCTTCTAGCACATCTCCGGTTTGGACGGTGGCATAGACGATATGGTGATCGCCGCAGTCTATGTGGCCTTGCACTGTGCATTCTAGATACGACAGCGCCTCTTCTAAAATCAGGCAGCCATTATCACCGACTCGATGTTCAACTTGGCTAAAGTCGCTGGTCGCCTGCGGAGCGCTTTGGCTGCTGGGCTGAAAGTGCCGCCTGATCGAGCGTCCTTCTTTTAGAAGATTGAGCACAAAGGGCGTATTGGGCTGGGCTAGGTGCTGAGCGGCATTGTTGGAGTCAATGGCCATCATAATACCGGGTGGGCTAAACGTGGCCTGCGATATCCAGGTGACCAACATACCGCTGTGGCGATCGCTGTGAGGATCGCTAGAGCGAGTGGTGAGCACACTGATAGATCCAACAATTCGACCGACTGCCTGTTCTGTGCGTCCAGCCTGGACTTCAGTAATCGCCTGCCGGGGTGCTTGCTTTTTCTTCTGCTTTCGTAGCTGTTGGGCAAACTGAATGCCCGCGTCCTGGCAGGCTTGTAGCGTTTCAGGTTGGGGGCTAAAGCGCACCCGCAGCGTTTCAAAGCCAAAGCGATAGTTATGATCTGCTAGCTTTTGCTCCAGCATATCGATGGCTTCTCCGCTCCAGCCGTAAGAGCCAAATACGCCTGCCAGCTTAGTTTTGACGGCTGAGGAGAGCACTGTACCTAACGCGGTTTGGATCTGCACGGGCGCATGGCCAGCCAAAGTCGGTGAGCCAATAATAAAGCCGTCGCTCGATTCAACGATTCGAGTAAGTTCTGCTTGTTCAACAGATTCGCAGTTAATCAGTTCGACGGCAATATCAGATTGGATCAGTCCTCGGGCGATCGCATTGGCCATGATAGCGGTATTGCCATAGGCCGAAGCGTAGAGTAAGGCAACGGTTAGACTCTGCTGGTGCTGCTGCTGGCACCACTGGCGGTAGTCATCTTTCAGGCGGCTAAGGCTGTAGCGCACTAGCGATCCGTGCCCAGGGGCCAAGCACTTGAGCGACAGCCGATCGATCCGATCTAGGGCCGTTTCTACCTGCTTAGTTTGGGCGGCGTGAAGACAGTCGAAATAGTAGCGCCGATCGGTTTCGAGCGATCGCCAATGGTCATCAAACAGCGATTCATCACAGACGTGAACCCCAAACAGCTTGTCACTAAACAGTGTCTGAGTCAGCGGATCGTAAGTACATAGTCCGTCTGGCCAGCGCGGGGTAGGCACAGTCAGCAGATGCAAGCAGTGCCCTTGACCCAAGTCTAGATCTGACCAGGGCGGTAAAATAGGCTGGATTTGCAGAGAATTCTCGCTATTAGGGTTGTCGTCAGGCAGCGCCAATTTAATCGCTTGAGCAGCGGGCCGAGAACAGACGATAACGGCCTGAGGCTGCTGTTCTAGTAGGGCAGCTAGAGTCACCATTCGGTTGGGATTGATGTGGCTAACCACAATATAATCGAGTGGTGCTTTCTCTAAGTAAGGTTGAATGGCTTGGAGAAAGATAGTTGTAAAAGAAGCCCCTGGTGGATCGATCAGGGCCGTGCGATCGCCTTGAACCAGATAGGCATTGGCAGTGGTACCCTGACGGCGGCTGTACTCTACCTCGAACTTAAGCCTCTCCCAAGCACGCGATCTAAACACCGTTGTATCTGGCCCAATAGTGGCAATCTGCACATCACGCGCAGCCGACCGAGAAGCGTCTGTTGTAGTAGAGTCTGCTGTAGAGGGTTGAGGTATAGAAGATTGAGCTGAAGCATCCTGAGATATCGAGGAAGGCTGAACTGTTGGTGATAGCATAGAGCATCCTAATAGAGATTCTATAGAGTCAGTTAGGCTCAGTGAATATGGCCTCAGTGGAGGCAGTAAGCATGTTCAGCTAAAGACAAAATTGAAGCGATAGAAGAATAAACAAATACGGGTCAGTCGATGATGAGAGAGTTAGTAGTGGTTACCTGCTTTGCGGTGATGCACGGCTGTAATTCCCTCTCTTTTGGCGACTCGTCCGGCCTGCACGGTGGCATAGACAATCATATGGTCACTGCATTCATAGCGGCAGGTGACATCACACTCGATGTAGGCCAAAGCCTGTGCCAAGATAGGCGCGCCGTTCGTAGCCGGATAAGTTTCTACGCCCTCGAATCGATCCGCACCTGGTGGGAACCGCTTGAGAAAGTGCTTCATTAGCGGCTGATAGTGGCCTTCTTCGAGGATATTAAGCACAAAGCGATCGCCACTTTGCAAGATCGAATCAATCGCTCTGTCTTTGGCTACAGACATCGCAATCCCTAAGGGTTCAAAGCTAGCCTGCATCACCCAGGAAGCGAGCATGGCCCCAGAGACATCGCCTTTTTGGGCGGTCACGATATAGAGTCCACCGCTAAGCCGTCCTAGTGCCCGGTTTAGATGAGAGTTTACCTGCTTGCTCTGCTGTACAGTTTTATCTTTGTTGAGCTGATGGCCCAGGTCAACCCCCGCTTCGTAGCAAGTCTGGTCGGTAACTTCGCTGGGCGCTTGCTTGATAGCGATCGGCGGAAAGGCTTCTTTTAAACCAATGGCCTGGAGCTGATTACGCAGCGGGTAGATCGGTTCATCCTGGCCACCACCCGTCTCAAATAAACCAACAGATTGTTTCTTGTTAACAGAGGTTAGCAGCGTGCTCAGGGCAGGATGCATGCCGACGCCTTGCGCCTGCTGAGGCGGCATACCCACCACAATGCCATTAGCACTACTGGCGATTGCTCGCACTTCATGAGCATCGGCAACTGACATCTCAACTAGCTCTATATCAATGCCTGCCTTGGTGATGCCTTCGGCAATCGCTTTGGCCATGCGATCGCTATAGCCATAGTCTTCCATATAAAACAGAGCAACAAATGTCTCTGCTTTAGTCTGATTCTCACTCCAGCTACGATACTGTTCTACCCAATCTTCTCGATGCCGTTTCAGCAGAGGGCCGTGTCCGGTCGCGATTAGATCGATCGGAAACTTAGCAATTCGCTTGAGTGCCATCAGCACCGAGCGAGCATTGGGGCCCATCAAACAGTCATAGTAGTATTGAAAATCTTCCTGAAGTAAGTGGGGCGACTCGTCTAGCAGCATATCGTCACAGTAGTGCATGCCAAAGACATCGCAGGTATAGAGCACACGAGTGAGTGAGTCATACGTGAAAATAGTATCGGGCCAGTGCAAATTGGGTGCAGAGACAAATGACAGCTCATGCCCCTTGCCTAGATCTAGCGTGTGCCCGCTTTTGACTACCAATGACTCGAAAGGCTGGTGAATCATATTAGTGAGAAACTGAATAGCCACTTTAGAGCCCACCACTACAAGGTGAGGAGCCCAAGCCAGGATATCGGCAATCAGGCCGCTGTGATCTGGCTCGGTATGGTTCACAATCAGATAGCTCACCGTTTGCGGGTCGCAATTTCGGATCATGTCCTCCATATACTGATCGCGAAACTTACCGTGAGAGGTATCGACTAGCGCAGTCTTTTCGCCGCGAATGATAAAAGAGTTATAGGTCGTGCCGTTTTTCAGCTCAAACTCAATGTCAAACCGATCGCGATCCCAATCTAGACAGCGCAGCGCTGTAGTATCAGCGGCGATCTCGGCGGTTTGAAGTGTGAGGCGTGATCGCGACGGCGTTGAACGGGATGTAAGCGAATCGGCGGTATCAAAACGAGCGGTATCAACTAATGCAGCCATCGAACTTCTCTCCTACGCAGCGGAGCAATTGTTTACTTATTGATACATTCATCTTGTCGTAAGGTAAGAAGTCTGTAAAATGCTAATCTCAAAATAATCTCATAAGCTTAGGTTATATTTTGAAGTTAAAGCAATAAGCTAAATGAATTCTATGATGCAGATTTGATATAAGCCCTTGTGTTTTTCTCACGTTATGTACGGCTTTTCTTTATTACAGTTGCATTGATGCTCAGACCAGCCTTACTTTCAAAGAGCTATTGCTCAGATATCTAAAAGAAAGATAGTGTTTATCTAATCTCATTCAAACAAACGTGGCTAGAAGGCTGCGCGAGCACGAATGAGCATGTTATCAACAGAGTTCCTTTGCTCGGAGTCTAAATTATTGTTAGCAATTTGTTGGAGCCGATCAAATCCTGCTTGTTTTGCCTGGTCATCTTCTAACCAGGTATAGCTGCTAGCTAGACGACTAATTATATGATCGCACTGTTCTTGACATAGGGTGCTATCTGTTTCTAACTGCTGTATGGCTTCTATTAGCAACCGCTGCGCTGCCGCGTAGTCTTCTCTCCTAGCCGCCGCCTGGGCGAGTCTTGCGAGCTGTCCTGGTGTATCTAACGGATCGAACTGTACTTCTTTGAAAAAGCTCTCTAGTATAGCTAGCCGCTCTCGTGCTAGCTCGTTATCCGTTGTTTGAACGTAGCCTTCTACAATACCGTCTATGCCTGCATAGCCAGAGGTAACATCAGAAACAACAAGTCCAGCGTCTCTCAACAAAGGCAGCTGATCGAACATCTGTTGAATCGTCTCTTCTTGGGCAGAAACATCTCCCATTTCTGTATGGATTTGAAGGATTGCACCTAGCATGTAGAGAGAATCACCAAATGCCTCTGTGGTGATTGCCAGCGTTTTCTCTGATTTTTCAGCGTTCCCCATTTGCTTGTAGGCGATCGCGATCGCTCCTAGCGCTGATGTAGGCCCAATCGGATCGACAGAAGACAAGTCATCTATCGCAAGCTGTTTCAGATCCTGCAAAGCTTTCTCTGCAACGTCTTTGTCTTCTACGTGGCCGTAGGCACTAGCTACCGCCGCTACAATGTACCCAGTCTCCTCACCATCGCGCACTATGTCCATTGCTTGTGCCGCTAGGGCCGCTGCCGCCGCCGCGTTGCCTTGGTTACTCTGTGCAATCGATAGCTGACTTAACGTTTTTGCCAGCCGACCGCTAGAACGACCGACGCCCTCCGTTTCACCTTCAGCCTCTACTAGCACCATAAGCCGAGAAAGACCTTCTTCAGCCACCATCGGATCCTCTAGCCGATCGTAAGCCTGGGCGACTAGTCCAATACTAGAAATAGAGCCGCTGCTATTTTCTTTACTTGCCAGGGCTTCTAAATACCCTACGGTCTGCGAAAGTGTAGACGCAGCTAGCTGATGATTTTCTGTAGCGCTATATGCTTCTGCAATATGAATCAGATGAGTTGTCCGAATTTGGTTGCTCGAATCAAGCACTTGAGCTAGAAGATTTTCAGCAGCTTCGATTTCTCCAATCGCAATGTAAGTAGGAATGATCCTAATGGGAGAAAGAGCACTTGACTCACTCTCTTGTGCGATCGCAACCGCTCGCGCCAACAGCTCAACAGCTAGAGTTTGTTCACCTAGCTCGCTGTAAGATCGAGCGAATCTACGCAGCAAACGAATTTGGTCACTATCATTATCTTCGCTATCGTCACTGTCAAGCGTTGAGACAGCAGCATCTAGTCGATCGATCTTCTCTTCGACCGTTAGTGAGGCTAATTCTGTTGGAGATGATTCTGTAAAGGGCTGTCCGTTCTGGAGAGAGCTTATGGTCGCAGGTGAAGGCTTGGCCTCGGCATAAGCAGCCAGAGGAACTCCGCTGACGCTTAGCGCAAGCATGCCGCTTACAATCAGTTTGGACACTTGTTCAGCATCTAGGTGAAGCGGACGTCTTGAGAACAGAAAATTCATAGGATATAGTCAGCGAAGGCTATAACGTAAGTTACAGGGACTGTGCCGAGCGTAAGTGCAGGTTTCAGAAATTGAAACAGCTCACGTATAGCGCTCGCTAGCCAATTCTACACACTCATAGCTCTATACACAGATAATAAAAAGGCTGAGTCCTCTACCTAGCAAGAGACTCAGCCTTACAAGTGTCTAATAACTGCTGATGCAGACCGTTTAACGGTAATTAGACAACAAGACGCTAACTGTATAAAAACGGATTTCCTAGCAATCGTAGCTACGGCATTCTAGCGCTTCAGGATTTTCAGCACAGTAGTAGTCGAATGAGTACTGGCAGGAAGGAACAGGTTGATGGGATTTAGCAGTTTCTAGCTCTTCAACTGTCTCCCAGGCGATCGCAACATCAGCGCTCTGGTAACCATACATATGAGTCAGACGACGAGCATGTTCTAAGGCGGCCTTCAGTCGATTGTCAAAGGTGGATGTAGAAGGTTGAGCTAAAGGATTAAAAGTAGGAAGCGTTGTTCTTTGTGCAACAGCAACATTAGTCATAGCAGTCACCTAACTAAGAGATTTGTTTCAAACTTATAGACAGTCTATCTATAGCCTAAGCAGATGACAACACTATAAACATATAAGTTTAATCTATGAATCATTAGTTTTTCTTAACTTGTTAGTTTCGAGTAGGTCTACAGCCAGTTGCCAATAAGTACAAAGGGAGCCCAGTAGTAAGGATGAGTATAGTTAGTACTGTGCAAAAGCGATAGTTGTGATCGCCTGAGTGCTTCAGCACGCGAGAGTTGAGGCTGTCTAAATGCTTGATAAAACTGGCTCATCAGCTCCGCAGTCGATCGATCTTGCACTGACCAAAGAGAGGCAATTGTGCTTCTAGCCCCTGATCTGACGGCGATACCGGCCATACCAAGCGCGGCTCGTTCGTCTCCTTTAGCAGTTTGACAGGCGCTAAGCACTAGCAGCTCAATTGGCGTTTGTAGTTCGCGCTGCTGTAGCAACCGTTCTAGCGCTTTGATTTGAAGGCGATCGTTCCAGGTAAGGATAAAGGTATCTTCGGCCTTGGAGCTGAACTGACCATGAGTGGCTAAATGCACAATAGAAAAGGGAATCTCTTCTATTTCTTGAGTAAGCTTTGAGCTAGTGAAATCAGAATTTAACAGTATCTCTGCTGGGAACTGAGCTTTGATCTGAGCGACTTCTGTATCGACTGCGGGCAAAGCGCTAAAGCCTTGCCGAGCATCTGTCAATCCGCCCGCTAATACTTTAAGCGGCTGATTAGTCAGCTTGGAAGATTCAAATAGCTGCAAACCTGGCGTCAGCGCTATGCCATATTTTTCGATTAGAAACTGAGTGCCATCGTGTAAAACGGCCATAGGCACGCTGCGAAGATAGCTATCAGGAACAAAAACTAAGCTTTCAATCTTCTGCTCTGTGAGGGCTGCTTCAGCCGGACGAATCAGCCAGTCGTAAAGCTGCTGGGCCGGCGGTAATACTTCCGCTGCGGGGAAAGCTGGATTAAGCGACTGACGCAGCGCTTGAAATGTTGTTGTGCCTAGCTGATCAGGGAGGGGATTGCCGTAGTGCGCTAGAGGTTGATTAGGAAGAGAGAGAATGACTTCTAGGCGATCGCCTAGCACAATTGGGTAGATCACCGCAGCTTGTGAATCGATTTGATCGATCGGACGGGGCGCATAGGTCAAGCAGGCTTCTCGAAAAAAGTTTTCTAGTTCTGCAAGCTGAAGCGATTCAACCGTGTCTCTAGATTTTATCAGTCGCTGCTGCTGCTGCTGCGCGGGTAAATTGTCTACATCTTGAAGCAACAGGGCAACTAGCTGGCGGTAAACGGGCTCTACCCGCTGCTGAAATGAGAACTGGGCGGCTGAATCGAGCGAAACCAAATCCTGATCGAGCGATTCTAGAATTACAACAGATTGACTATAGGCGGCGATCGCATCTTCTACAGCCCCCTGCGCTTTCAGAATTCTTCCTTTTTGCCACTGCCAGCTAGCGACAATTTCATCCGCTTGAGCCTGCTGCGCTTTTTGCAAAGCCTGATTGGTCGATGCCAAAGCTTCTGACCATTGCTGTCTCTTCTCGTAAGCTCTGCCGAGCTGCCCCAAGGCATAAGATTCACCGCGCAGATCGCCCAATGTGCGAGATTGTTGGAGCGTGTTAGTTAATAGTGGGCGTAGCGGAGGAGAGTAAGCCGGAGGAATATCTAAAAGTAGGGTCTCGGCGAGATTAATTTGGGCGTAGAGACGCCAGCGGCTAGGTGGAAAGGCGAGCAGGCGCGATCGCACTATTTCGAGCAGAGGCGTAGCTGCTGTCCACTTTTGCTGGTTGACGAGTAGGCGACTTTGGTTGAGGGCAGTTTCTAGCCAGATGCGAGAATTAGGCTCTGCAATCTCTAGAGCTTGCTGGTAGGCAGTTTGGGCCGCTTCTAGATTGTCGTTAGCTTGAGCGGTATTTCCCAGCTGAAAATGAGACTGGGCAATCGCTTCGATATCATTGAGCTGCCGCGCGATCGCCAAGCTTTCAGCCAAGACAGCTTCCGCTGCTTCCAATTCGCCCAAGTCTCTAAAAGCAATGCCAACTGTCTGTAGAGCTTGAGCTTTGAGCACAGAATCAGGCTGAGTTAATAGCGACTGCTGAATCTGGGCAACGAGCTGCTGCGCCCGCACATAGTAACCTAGCGATCGCAGCGCCTGAACTTGATTGATTTGGCTAAGCAAAATGCCTGTGCGATCGGCCTGCTCTCGGTAATGCTGTTCTGCGGCTTGCCAGCTAGCCAAGGCTGAGTCGAATTCGCCCTGATGAAAGTGCTCTATACCTTGATCGATCAAAGCGGTTAGAGACCGCTGCTGAGTAGCTTGAGTAGGGGCGGACGCTGATGCCTGAAGAACAGGCGCGCTTTGGCCGATGGCTGTCATAAGTACCATCAGGCCGCAGGTGATTAAAAGCAAAGCGCCATAGCGTAGTAACTTTCTCATTTCAGTTTATTGTTGCGCTTCTACTAGTAGAACAATCAACTGCTGCACGAAAAGGGTCTGCTGAAGGCGTGATTAGTTGAACGCGGCCTTGAGCGTCCTTCTGCCAGCCTTGCGCCTCTACAACCGGTGCCAAGTCAATAGATGCTAAATTCGCTGACCCAGATGCTGGCCCGGATACCGCTAACTCAGAGACTGCTAACTCAGAGACTGCTAACCCAGAGACTACTGGCTCAGATATCGACATCACAGCCGACTCAAGCTGCCGCCCGTCTCGCAAAACATTTTGCCCTTGCAGCATCTGCCTAGGGTCAGTGGGTAGGCCGCCTCTACCAGTAACCACCAGTGAATCTGTGTCTTCAGCCGGCACGCAGCGAGCGGTCACCTGACGATCTGGCTCGGTTTGCTCAGGCAGGTCTACAGGAATAGGAGAAAGAAAAGGATCGACTAGCTCAATGTTCACCTCACCGTCTAGTCCAGCGGCAGAGCTGGCGGTGATATCGCTATTGGGCGTCAAACGATCTTGGAACTCAATCCCAAAT
>NZ_JADEXO010000124.1 GCF_015207105.1 cf. Phormidesmis sp. LEGE 11477 | reverse complement strand
AGCTATTTGACGCCTAGTGAATTTGAAGAAAAGTGGAGGAAGGAGCAGTAATCGTCTAAAGGTGATACGAACAAGTCTAGACTTTCTATCACCTGATTTTACTGTCCAAATTTAGGGGTTCACTTCAATCCTCATCGAATGGACTCATACGCAGTCCAGTATCATCTGGAAGTGGCGGCAGGAGTACAGCTAGGTCACTCGTACCTTCACGTAGTGCTGCTACTTGAGTAGCGGTTGTCGCTTCCTTCAGTTCTAGTTTGACGTTCGGATAGCTGCGTCGGAAGGTGCGTATGACTTGAGCTAGACGGCCATACATAGCACTGCCCACATAGGTTAACTGAAGAACGCCTGTATATCCGGCTGCGGCCCCGCGAGCGGTTGCAACTGCTAGCTCTGCTTGCTCAATTGTTAGTCGTGCATGGGTTAGCAGTGCCCTACCAGCAGGGGTTAGTTGTATAACGCGGTTGCTGCGCTCTAGGAGTTTGGCACCGATCTCTTTCTCTAGCTGTCGAACAGTCGCGGTTAGCGGCGGTTGTGACATATTGAGTCGCGCTGCCGCTTTGTGAAAGTGAAGCTCTTCTGCAACGGCGATAAACTGCCTGAGTTGTCGCAGGTCAACCATTAACGCTCTCTCTAATCAACTTCTACAGGACAACTATCTTACATACAGGTCTAGGCGTTCAGCTTCTTTCAATGTCTCAAATTTTAGACCTTTTGAACTATGGCAAAAGTGTGTCCCATTCCTTGTGTCAGAAAGACTTTCTTGAAAGGTCGAGGGCATTGCGAGTCGTCGGAGGCTCTCAACTCTCGAACGACGTTGCAAAGCGGACAGCTACCTCGATCGCCGTTCTATTGACTGCTATTGGCACGTTGCGTTGGCTCGATCACCTCATCTATAAGTGCAGGGGTTTTGTGCGGAGTTGATAGATGTAGGCATTTACAACTGTTCCCTTTTCAAGCATCACTGGTGTCAGGACTCGCTCATAATCCTCGCCCTCAAACTTATCGAGGCGAGTCCAATGCTTAGCTAATTCTTCTGAGGTAAAAAGGAAACCTTCTACTTCACTGCCATTTCTGTCCAAGATGATACCTGGGAAGCCAGAAGCCGCACCCCATCCCTCTTGAATCAAAGTGCCACTGACAGTCGCTGGCTTCCACTCTCCCTGAATATCTGATAGGACGTGTTCGTTTGGCTGACCTGGGGCGAGCGTTCCATACACAAAGAGCCGCTGAGTCATTGCTTTCTCACAGTAGAGACCATAAGTTGTTCATCTGCATCGAATAGTTGAATAGGTCTCAGCTAGGCGCGGTATTACGATTAGTCTGCACCGTTCGATTAAAGAGGAAAGTGTTGTTTAGGGACACTACGATTCGCCTGTACCTGACAGCGCAACGTACCCACCTAGTGAAATTAGGCCAACACCCGTCGTAATCCGCTGACGTTTGCGAAGTTTAGGACTCGTTCTAAGCTTCTGACCTATCGGCCCTGCTAGTGCAATCACTATCAGATCTACTAGCGTGTTAAGCACAACGGAGGTAGTGCCTAATAGCAAAAATTGGATGAATACAATACCTGAAGGGTTAACGAACTGTGGAATGAACGCGAGAAAGAACAGCGCTGTCTTCGGGTTCAAGATCTCAACAGCAACACCTTGAAAGAATGCTTTACGGTAGCCAACCACAGTACTAGCGTCTTCGCTGATAACAGTGTCTTGACTCAGTATGGTCTTTATACCCAAGAAGACAAGGTAAGCCGCTCCTAGATATTTCATCAAGCTGAATGCGATCGCAGACGTTGCCAGTAGCACTGACACCCCTAGTGCAGCGGCCACTACATGGAACAGACCACCCACTGAGGTTCCCATGGCTGAAGCAAAACCTTCTGGCCGTCCTCCTTTCAAACTTCTGGTCATCACGTAAAAGATACCGGGGCCGGGTGTTATGGCTAGCACAAAGGCCGCACTCATAAACAGTCCTAGCGTTGTGAGATCAGGCATTAGGGTCGCTCCTAGTCAACAGTCTGAATTATGCTCTACTTTCGCCAGGAAAACAGCGCTTTAGAACGACATACTAAGCAACCAGACGATAGTAACTAGCGCGACTGATGCCAACCCGCTTACAGATATCACTGATACTCAGCTTACCCTCATCAGCAAGGCGCTTCGCTTCTAGCTTCTGGCCTTCGGTGATGGTCTTCTTCCGACCACATCTGCGTCCGCGCGCCCGCGCCGCTGCTAAACCTGCCAGAGTACGTTCACGAATGATATCGCGGTCTAGCTCTGCGATCGAGGCTGTCATCCGAAAGAAGAACTTACCCATCGCAGAGGCAGTGTTAATCTGTTCCTTCAGGCTTTTCAGCTTGACGCCTCGTTGCTTCAAGTCCTCAGCTAGTTCTATCAAGTGTTTGGTCGAGCGGCTAGCCCGGTCCAGCTTCCAGATAACAAGCGTGTCTCCTTTGCGCAGATGATCGAGACAATTATTCCACTCCGGGCGACTGCCCTTTGCTCCGCTTTCGCCCTGGTCACAAAAAATGCGATCGCACCCCTCCTTCTCCAGCGCATCCATCTGCAAATCCAAGTCCTGCTCAAAAGTAGACACCCGTGCGTAGCCAACCTTCATATTTTTGTCTCAAAACTCGTCTATCTAACTCAATAGTGGCTCATAGATAATAAAACCAGTTATGAGACAGTCTAAACGCACAGAACTCGTTCACTGCCTTGGCTTTCAGAAAGCGTCTTACAAGGGGTCGGACACTGTTGGCGAACTCCAAAAGTAGCGAAAAATCGGTATTCTGAGGCTAGTCGCTAGTCATCAGGAGTGCGATCGCCCGTGTCTATCAAGCCGCAACCGATAGCCGAAATTCCAGCTCTCACCCAGCAAGTCGCCAAAGCTGCCTTTCCGAAAGGCAATCCATACCTGACGCTGCGGGATGAACTCGGCACAGTGTTCGAGGACAGCGACTTTATCGGCCTGTTCTCAAACACAGGCCAGCCGGGACTTCCCCCGTGGAGACTAGCGCTGATAACACTGCTGCAATTCCGCGAAACCCTATCTGACCGACAAGCAGCAGACTCCGTCCGTTCTCGCATTGATTGGAAGTACCTGCTGGGTCTAGAGCTAACCGACGAAGGCTTTGATTTCAGCGTCCTGAGCGAGTTTCGAGATCGGTTGATAGAAAGTGAACAGGAGCATCTGCTGCTAGAAAAGCTACTGGACTGTGCTCAGGAGAAAGGACTGCTCAAACCCAGAGGCAAACAGCGTACCGATGCGACTCGTGTGCTGGCATCGGTACGCAAACTCAACCGGCTGGAGCTGGTCGGCGAAACGATGCGAGCTGCATTGAACGAACTGGCTACCGTTGCCCCAGAGTGGCTCTCAGACATCGTCCCAAATGACGACTGGTACGAGCGCTACGGTCGCCGCGTAGAAGACTATCAGCTGCCAAAATCGGAAGCAAAACGCAACGCTTGGACGCAGGCGGTAGGGGAAGACGCTTACTATCTGCTGTTCTGTCTCGAAGCGTCGCGGCTCGCTGACTGGGAGCATCTACCGAGAATTCAAGCGCTGAAGCTCATGCTCGAACGGCATTATGAGTACGATGCCGATGGGCCGCTGGATGCACAAGTGCGCTGGAAATCAAAAAAGGAACTGCCCCGCGCTAAGTTTGGTATCGAGTCACCCTACGATGTAGATG
The DNA here is from genome assembly GCF_015207105.1 of cf. Phormidesmis sp. LEGE 11477. GTDB lineage: Bacteria > Cyanobacteriota > Cyanobacteriia > Phormidesmidales > Phormidesmidaceae > Phormidesmis. Next base: position 12,804 of record NZ_JADEXO010000124.1, on the reverse strand, counting down.
CTCGGTTTCGTTCTCGGTGTGGGGTGAACTGGGTTGGGTATGTCGTGCATCTGAGTGAGACCTGTGATGATGAACAGTGTCACCTAATTACTCATATAGAAACAACAGATGCGAGCATCCACGAAGCGCAGCGTACAGAAGCGATTCATCAATCCCTTCTAGATAAACAGCTACCACCATCAGAACACTTTGTTGATTCCGCTTATGTGAGTGCAGAGCACTTGGTGAATGCAAAAGAACAACAGATTGAAATCGTTGGGCCCGCTCGTCAGGATTTGAGCTGGCAGGCAAGGTTAGAAGGCGGCTACGATGGAACGAAGTTTGACATCAACTGGGAAACTGAAACCGTCACTTGCCCAGAAGGGAACGTCTCGACGAGTTGGAAGCCCAGAGTCATGCCAGACAATCGAGACTACATACAAGCCAGGTTCAGCAGTCGTGACTGCTCTACATGCAATGCCAAAGAGCTGTGTACTCGTGGCCCGCAGCGGAGTTTGAACCTTCACCCGCGAGTACAGTACGAAGCGCTAGAACAGGCTAGAGAACAGCATCGTAGTGAAGCCGGTCGGGAGCAATACAAACGTAGAGCCGGGATTGAAGGCACTATCTCGCAAGGGGTTCGCGGCTTTGGCTTGAGGCGATCTCGCTACCGAGGTCTCCCAAAGACGCATCTACAGAATGTGGCTATTGGCGCAGCCATCAACATCGACCGGATTGTCAACTGGATAAACGATGTGCCGCTAGCCAAGACACGTACTTCCCGTTTCAAAGCATTGGAATCCGCATAACCCGCTAGCTATATAGGATTTAGAGGCTTTCCTATGAGTTCGCCAACAGTGTCCGGTGGTTAGAGACACAATAAAATCTACGCTGCGTAAAGAACTACATGTTCACAGAATTAAATGATGTTTCCAATAGCACGAAGCTTGGTGTCTTTATTTAACTTTGTTGGGAACTATCACAGTGCATGACCACGTTGTCTTGCATCGAGATATTGGAACAACACGTTAATATGGATACTCAGAAGCTACGCGACTTATATGGCAGTAACGAGGTTGTTTCTCAGCTATGCGATGATATGGCAACACGGGAGCGAAATCAGTCCGAAACTAAGCTCAGTCGGATGATCGCTCGATTGGAGAAGGCAGGATCGTCCGCTCAAAAATCTGAGGTGATCGCAGCGTTTAGAATCCTGGAAAATTGTGGTTGTGGCCAATACGTAGTAGGTAGACGCGGCCACGCATCTAGGTTCGTATGGGCTTTTAGCAGCTTGGAAACGTGTCAAGCTGCTCAAGGTAAGCGAGACTCGGTGGAGCCTTTGCCTGAAACAGACGACGACATTGAAACAGATGCTAAGCTCGATGCTGTCACACACTGTCTACGACTTCGTGATGATTTCAACTTAGAGCTAGAATTACCTGAAGATCTAACACAATGCGAAGCTGAAAGACTATGCTCCTTCGTTTCTGCGCTGCCACTGGACGAATAGACTTTGACAGTACAGATTCCACAAGCTTACATAGTTCGTATGACGGTGTGGTTCAAAACCGGCTTGTTTTAGGTAACACATGCAGCACAAATTAGACCATCATCGGCGATAGCCTGCTGTTTGATTACGTTAGTTTCTACGCTCTTTGGAAGCGCTCAAAGCCCAGCAACTCTAGCCAGTGGGGATGGGTTTCACCCGTCAACAATTGCTTGGGGCTTTTACCCACCCGTTCCGGCACCCGAGAGCGGCTGAAACAGCGATGATTACAGAAGAATTGGAGTAGGCTCAAATAGGAATCCCCGAGACTGCGTCGCAGGAAAAAGTAATTGCGTAATCGTGAGTTGAGATTTTCCACTAACGAGCTAGCTCTGGGTGTTTGTTTGAGTGCTTCCTCCACGGCCTTCATCACGCCATAGAATTTGTCTGAAAGCTGCCTGTGTAGCTGAGTCCACCGTTCCCAGTAAGCATTCGAGGTGTTGTGTTTCCGATGCCATAAACAGATATCCCGCACTACCTGTAGTGGTAGCTCAAAATCGGCTGCCAGCGCTGCCAGCTTCTGGTCGAGGACACCGGCAAAGGCCAGCAATTGATCACGTTGGTTATGCAGGGCCTTCCTGAGCTTGCGAATTGTGGAATACTGCTTGCCTGCTCTCTGTTGGAGTTCGGCTTCAATGAAGTCGAAGAGTTCCTGGCGCTCTGCTAACTCTGGCCCCGCTAATGCCATCACATCATGCTCAAACCAATGTAGGAGAATTTTGACATCTCGGGCACGGGCGACCAATCCTCGCTCTCGGCGGTTAGCTTTTACCTGTTGGATGGTCAGCTTCTGGGTCATGTTGTTGGTCAGTTTGGCCTGGGTAATCTTCTGTTCCAGTTTGACCCGGCGCGTCGTCGCTCCTTGAGCTTGGCGGGCCAGGCCATTGGCGACCTGCTCAAACTGTTGCTGGATATGGAACACGTCACCGTGGCAAGGGACTTTTGGCATCACTGCTTTCTGCCCGGCCCGAAGCCCACTGCCACCATCAGCAATCGTATACTTGGGGGCGAAGCCTTGCGCCATATTGTCCAGCAAATACCAGCCCCAGGTTTCTTCATCCCGACGTTCAACTGATTGGAGCAGGTAGCAGTACGTTGAGGCGGCATCAATACCCACGAGTACCGGACGATTCGACTGATAAATCTCATCGTGAAGACCCACTTCAATGCCAGAGAGGTCTTGACTTTGATTGATCTCAGCCGCCGTTGCCGCTGCCGCGTCAAGTCGATTGTGGATAGTGCCGATGCTGATCGGCGTGTCGAATAGATCGCGAAACAGTTCGACGACGCCTCGATAGGAGCTGTGGCAGATTAGTACCAGACCTAGAATCAGCTGGTAGAGCCAGTTCTTGGTCACGGGTAGATGGAACAAGACATCGTCATCACCTTTAGATGGCGCAAAGGATTCATCCAGAGCTTGCCGTGCTTTATCACCTTGCTGGTAGACGAACTTTCGACTAACCTGGTGCGTCGCGGCAATGTCGCTGATGGGTTTCGAGCGCGACAGTAATTGAATGCCGATGTCTTGGCGAACATCAGGGGATAAGCTAGCGGCAATGGAAAGGGCTGGACTCATATTGGCGATGGCGAACGCCCGCTGAAAGCGATCGCGCTCAGGAAGGGGCAGCCATTCAGCCTACCTGAGTGCGGCGAAAGTGTAACCCTGTTTTGCACCACGCCACAAATTGAGACATTAACCAACTTGAATTCTAGCGTGCCACAAAGTTAAAATGGAGCACGGTATTAGTACTTGGATCTACAACCAATTCCCAAACACCTTCAGAACCACGGAACGTTCCCTCTGACGATCTTCAATATTAAGCTACTCAACAACTTCTTCTCCCAAGTACCTTAATATTGATGCAACCCATATAAGAGAATATGCCAAAGGTTGTTCATCTCCAGAAGAGATTTTATTTAGGTTTTCTAAGTCACTTGATAGTTGCCCCATAGTAAAATTGCTAGGCTGCTCATATGGCTCATATCGGTCTGCTTTAGGTATATGCCAATAAAAATCTTTTCCAATCTCAACGGAATTCATTCCTGAGCTATACAAATGAGAAAAAATCGATTGCAGTGCGTTCTCTATCTCTTTTAGTTCTACATTCATCAGTTGGCCCCAGATACAATGTTGTCAATTTGTCCCTCAAAGGCTGAAATTTCAGCCTCTAAGTGACGTATCCTACCATTAATAATGTTTTGCCTAACTTGGTCATTAGGAGCATTCCGAAGTATCCCTAGATGGTCGGCTGCCTCTGGATTAGCCCTATAATTCTCTAATTTCCGAATATGTTCTTGAGCCCGTCGGTATAAAGATCGTACAGAGCGTTGTTTTGGTCTAGGTAAATTCTGAATTTGCTCTTGTAGATGAGACGGTAGTCTTATATCATCTGCGGCTCCTCCTAGATCATCACCAACTGACTTTAGGACTGAGTTACCAACTTCATCTGCACCAGACGAAGCTGCTCTAACACCGTTATCTAAAGTCCCACCACCAGCCGTAGCTAATCTTTGACCGCCTCCACCAAACAACTCATCTAAAGATCGCGCAGCATCATCTAGGAGATGGCCAGTTCCGCGTAGTAAGTCATCTGCGGATGAAGCAAGCCCAGAGGCACCAGAGCTGAAACCTCTTTCAATGCCTCCACCAACGAGGACACCGACTCCAATACGTTGCCAAAAGTACTCATCTTCATGGATATCATCACAGTGAGTTGGAGCTTGAGCTGGCGGCGGTGGAACAAATAGATTTACAAGTATGCCACCTACAATAACAACAGCAGCAACAGTAGTAAATGCGACCTCTCCGCTCGGATCGGTATAGTTTGTCGGACTATTGAACACATAGCGATATATATTGCTATCGCCCGCATCAAAGCCTAACGGGTCAGTACTAACAAACGTCCCCGGTGCCGGGTCAAAGTATCGCGCCCGGTAGTAGTAAAGCCCCGTCTCCTCATCGCGCTCCCGCCCGGTATAGCCAAAGCGGAAATCCACATCAGCATTCGTCTCACTGCTCACCTGTCCATAGCTGTCATAGACAATGTGATTAAGCACCTCACCATCACTATCAATCAGGTCGCGCACGCTACCCTGATGGTCACTCAGCGCCCAGCGCACCTCCCCATCCGCCATCTCTTCTGCCAGTACCTGGTCCACCTGCGGCCCGTGCAGATAGCGACTAACCTGATTGCCCTCACCATCAAACACCAGCGCAATATGCTCACCGTCATAGACATAGCGCTCTTCAGTCGCCGCACCTATGCCATCGCCATCGCTGTCAACCACCTTGGCAATCCGACGGTCATACACGTCATAGGTGTACTCCACCGACTTAGCGACCACATCATCGCTGCCTTTAGTCACCACCGAGGTCATCCGGTTGCGATAGTCCCAACCGTACTCAGTCACTTCCCCTGTTGAGATCGCCACCCGCCGCGTCCGATTGCCTTCGTTGTCATACTCGTAGGTGTAAGTGCCATCAGAGCGCAAACGATTCTGCTCGCCCGTTTCATAGCCCGCACTGTTGCGATTGCCCGTATCGTCATAGCTGTAGGCTTCATCGGCCTGATAGCTATGCGTACCCCCTGTCAGCTCGTCGCGGTCGTTGTAGCTGTAGTCACTAGTGCCATCTGGCGTTACTAGCTGCGTTAGACGATTGGCCGCATCATAGGTAAAGCCATAGCCCGCGATCTCATTCCCGTCACGCTCATGCACCAGGCCAACTAGCCGACCAGCGGTGTCATAGGTATAGGCCGTATCTGCAACCGTCTGCACTCCAGCTAAGTCACTGGCTCGCGATAGTCCGGTCATCTGACTAGCCGCGTTGTAGCTGAGATCTATTCGCTTATCGGCCACGCCATTGCCGCTCTGCGTAATCCGCGTCACCCGATCAAGCGTGTCATAGGTAAAGGACTCTACCCCGGCCTGGGTGCCCATGATGAAGTCCGTCACCGACGTGCGGTTATTCACCGCGTCGTAGCCATAGCTCAGCAACACATCGGGGACACCAGCCGTACCTGCATTATCATTGCTGAGCAAACGACCCGCCGCGTCGTAGGTGTAGGCATAGGTCGAATCAGGATCGCTGACAGCCGTGAGCTGACTAGCTGCGTCGTAGGTGTAGTCGATCCCATGAACGACCGTACGCTGCTCATCCAACCATTGCTCCTGAGTTTGCCGATTGAGAGCATCGTACGTAAAGGACTGAATGCGTCCGTCCCGGTCCTTCTGCTCAACTAGGTTGCCAACGGCATCGTAGAGATAAGAGCGCGAGAGGAACTGTCCATCTATCTCGATAACGTCTAGATCCATCCGGTTGAGCGCGTCATAGGCATAGCTGGTCGTATTACCCGACGCATCTGTCAACGCTAGTAAATTTCCAGCTTCGTCATAACGCATCACCGTCTCTTTACCGAGTGCATCTGTCACCCCAGTACGGCGATATAGCTCATCGTAGGTATAGGTTGTTGTCTGACCGAGCGCATCTTCGATGGTAGAAACATTACCCACCGAGTCATAAGTGGTAGTCGTTCGAACTATCGGGACGCCCGCTTCTGTTTCCAGCGGTCCGACTACTTGGGTTTGCAGGTTGCGCCGGTCATATTGATATGTAGTCGTACGGTCTAACTCATCTGTGTAGGAAGTTAAGTTACCAACCGCGTCGTAGTCGAAGAGTACGCTGCCGCCCGCTGCATCAACGCTGCCGACCTGCCGATTTAAGACATCGTAGCTATAGGTCGTTTCGCGCTGTAGAGCGTCAGTTACCTTGGTTAGGTTGTCAACCTCGTCATAGTCATAGGTTGTGCTGTGGTTTAGGGCATCGGTCGCTTCTATCAACCGGTTGAGTGCGTCATAGACATAAGTCGTCGTGCGATTCAACTCATCCGTGACAGAGAGCTGATTACCCACCGCATCGTACGTATAGGTAATAGTATTGTCACCTTCAAGCGCACTAGTGCTTGCAACCAGACGATTTCGAGCGTCGTAACCAAAAGAAGTACTATTTCCGAGCCTATCGGTACTCGTGATTAAGTTACCGACCTTGTCGTAGTCAAAAGTATCCGCGTTTCCATAGGGGTCAATCGCTGCGCTAAGGCGATTTAGATCGTCATAGGCATAGCGAGTGACATTACCCCGTCGGTCGGAGATCGCCACCAGACTATCGACTGCGTCATAGGCATAGCGAGTTGAGTTAGACAGCGCATCTGTTTCAGCGACCAGTCGGCCACGAGCATCGTAAGTAAACGCTGTCGGATTACCTTGGGCATCAACGACTTCGACTAGATTGTTGTCGAGGTCATACGTGAAGTAAGTTGAATTGCCCTCAGCATCAATCGTCTCGATACGGCGGTTTCTCTTATCGTAACGATGCTGAATGATGCGACCCAAGGCATCAGTTGTTGCGACCAGATTACCAGCGTCATCGTAGTCGTATAGGGTCTGCTGCTGATCAGCATCTACCAGACGAACTAACCGATCTCGCTCGTCATAGGCATAGGCTGTCTCATTTCCACGTGCGTCCGTGCTGCTTGTGATATTCCCTGCTTGGTCATACGTGAATAGCGTTACTGGAGAAGTTAATGGCCCCGCCACACCGTCTGGGTCGGCTTCGATGATGGTAACGACGCGGTTCATTGCGTCGTAGATATATTCAGTACTGTGACCGTTTGCATCGACAAACCGGCTGAGATTACCTGCCGTGTCGTACTCGAACTGCTCACTGGCTTCAAAAGCCGTATCCTTTGCATAGGTGACCTGTGCCAGTCGTCCAAAGCTGTCGTAGTCGTAGTCCATAGTTCGACCTAAGGGGTCGGTCATCGTATCGACTAGTCCTGAAGCAGTGTAGGTGTAGGTAGTGATTAAATCGTCGGTTTCATCACTACTTGTGTCTAATTGACCCACCACCTGAGTGATAGCAAGACGATTGCCGGTAGTCTCATCGACTTCATACAAAGTCTGCTGGCCGACCTCATCGACGACAGAGGTTAGCTGATTGAAGGTTTTGTCGTAGGTAAAAGACTTTTCTCCACGACCTGACCGGCTCTGCTCTACGAGTGGGCCGTTAGCTTGACCAGCGCCTGCTATTGGATTGAACAGCGCTTTTACACTCGCAAAGTAAGCTCTATCTTCAGAGCTGTAGGAACTGTCTGTCGTTAGAATATCTATACGGCTATTACCGTCTATAAAACCGGTGATGAACGACTCGATATATCCATTGCTCTCAATCGAGACAGGCGCGTCAAAGTGACCGTTACCATCATTCAATAGGACATAGAACTCACTACTTTCTTGAAACAAGACATCAGTAGTGCCGTTTGAATCAATATCTACTAGATCAAAACTCTCAGCGTAGTAGTCATCAGAAATAGGCGTGTCCGCCACTGAAAACTGGTTGTTCCTAGTATTTAATCGAACTTCGAGGCCCTCTAAATCGTTGAGAGAGACAATGTCCTGAAAGCCATCTTGATTGATATCAGCAACCTTTATATTGTCACCATTAATAGAACTACCGTCTTCTAAAGACCAGGCATCTTTTAGTAGCCAGCCGCCCTCACCTTCATTCTCAATAAAAAAGTGTCTTTCGTACTGATATCCGCCACCAAAAGCAACAATATCTTCATCTCCATCCCCATCTAAATCTTCAACGGCTGAGATTTGGAAGTTGGCAAAAGCAGTGCCATCAGAATCTTCCATATAGTTACGAAAGCTATCTTCTCTAGCATTAGAAGACGTACCGCTCCGTCTGCTTTCATAGAAAAGAACATCACCTGTTTCAGCAACGATAATGTCTACTTCTCCTGTCTCAGGATTTATTCTCTCTTCTAAGAAATCTTCCGCGTTCTCTACCGCCGCGAACACACCATTGCCATTGTTTGTGTAGAGATAAAGGTCATCGTCGGAAGAAGCTGACAGGACTAAATCGAGATCTTGATCTCCATCTATGTCATAACTGACAATATTGTTTGTGGATGAACCTCTAACCGGGAGCGTAATGCTTTCTGCTGCACTATTCCACCAGTTGCCATTGCCTGTATTGATCAGCACTCTAAGCGAGTCTTCTAGCGCTTCATCACTAGGGTCACTAAAGTAGCCGGCTCCGACACTGACTACATCCAAATCGCCGTCGCCATCAAAGTCTGCAACTGTAGAATAGTAGCCCGGATTTAACGCTTCAAAAACTGGAGAGATAAAGTCGTTCTGCACCCGATCAAAAAAGTCTACGCCCTGTGTACTAAAAGCTCCGTGGTCATTCCCTTTGTACCAAAGGCCATCGGCAATTAAATCTAAACGACCGTCACCATCCACATCTACAGTATCAATCCTATTTTGATATTGCCTAAAGCTACTGCCATTCCTGATTTGTCCATAGTTGACACTGCTATCAGACCGCTCAAAATTACCTGCCCCATCATTCTTTAGCGTCGTTAACCATCGCTGCGACTGGATAAGGATATCTCGGTCTCCATCCAAATCAATATCTTTGATGAGGATATCGGTATTGTATTCGTCGTAGTCGCCGAAGTCGGCATACTCAGTAAGAATGTCAGACCTGTCTTCAGCCGGTTCATAGTCAACAGCTTCAGACCAGGTTCTATCACCGTTAATAAACAAAATGGAAGCTGTTGTTCCAGACACCACTACCAAATCATCTAAATCATCTCCGTTGAGATCAGCTGTGGCAACCAGGTCTACCCGCTCTCCAAGTTTCTCGTTGGCTTCTACAATAGCTTCGCTGTCCTGAGGTGATAGCTCTGGTGTATCAAAAGATAGAGAGTCTGAGACGCTAATTACATTACCAACTTCGTCATACTCGTATCGGGTCACGAATCCTCTAGCGTCAGTCGTCTCAATGATGTTATTAAACTCATCTCTGACAACGCTTCCGGTCAATGTGCCTTCTTCATCCTGTGAAGAGATCAACTGGCCTGCCTGATCTAGTAAAGAGAGTCTTTCATTGCCGTTACCATCTACGTAACGAGAGTAACTAACGTCAGAAGTTGAAGATGCAACAGCTTGGGTAAACCGAGACGTTGTTTCTTCGGTTTGGTAAAGCCCTTGTGTCTGAATCGGTGATACTTCTAAGGTTGAACCATCTTTACGGGTTGCAGAGGCTACCCTTCCCGCAAAGTCATAAATGGCTTCTTCTCGGCGACCGTTCTGATCGACTTCTGCGGTCATGCGATGCCCTGCATCGTACTCAAAAGTGCGTTGGGAATCGTCTGGATTGACAACCTGAGCTAAGTTGCCCGCGCTGTCATACAGCAGCTGTGTGGTCCGCCCAGCTGGATCAACAATGCCTGAAACCTTGCCATCGCCATCATAGAGAAAGGTTGTTTCTAACCCGGCTGGATCAACAATCTTGCTAAGCTGTCCGGCTGCGTCATATACGTGCTGAGTTTGATTGCCATGTACATCCGTCCTAGAAACAAGACGGTTGTTTTGATCAAACCTAGAGACCGTCTGCTGCTGACTCGTTAGTTGGAAGGTACCATCTTCTAAGCGAACCAGGTCTGAGTATTGACCAACCGGTGAAACATAGGCTTCACCTGCGTTGACAGGTGCTTCAAACAGACGCTCGGTGCCATCACCATCCACTAGCAGAACTGAGCCATCAGCACCTTCTACCAGCTTTTGCATGCCAGCAATGCCCCAGCCGCTGCCAAATGCGCTATCGACTGTGTTGACATGAATCAGCTTAGCGCCGTCATTTGTTGGACTACCAACTGTGCCGACTAATCTGTCAAACTCAGTTGTGATGATAGAAATCGAACCATCAGCGTTCCTAACCCGTCTAGTAGTACTTCTTGGTACAATCCCCTGTATTCCTGCCGTCATTGAGTAGTTGTATACACCGGTTTCAACAGATCTCAAATCGGCCTGCAGCTTGCCACTGACGGGGCCAGATTCACCCGGTAGCCGCCAAAAGTTCTTTCCAGTCGCACCGACTAGAGGTCGCCCGTCAGGTGATAGCTCTTTACCTGAGAAGCCAGGATGCTTGTACTCCAGGCCATTGATATCTATAGACAAGTCAGCTGTCATCACTAGCTGACTAGCCAGAACGGTACCTCTCCTTGAAGGATTATCTATCACGACTTCAAGAACAGGTCTAGCGTCTGCTCTAAGAGAGTCATACACGAGCCGAACACCGCGCGCTTCGCCCAACGACTGATAGGTAGGCAGCTCATGCGTTTCGACCAGACCACCGGAGTATAGCTCTACTTCAGAGGTGAGAGGGCTCATTGCTGAACCAGCGACACACCCATGATCTAAGGTTCTCACCGCCCAGTCCAACGGACGGTCACTGAAGAAATGCCAAGAAGAGTTACGAATACCCCCATCAATTGTCTCAATTCGCTCTCCATCCGCGCTGACACGCCCTACCCCAACAATCTCAAAGTCTCCAGTCGTGGGGTTGATCGACCACAAGTCCATCTGCGTACCGGCTTCTACACCAGCGGTGTTGGCTAGCGTTAGCTGAGCAGGTGTATCAAACACCATTTCACCCGGCTGAATGGTGACGACCATATCAGGAAAGAGATTCTCTGGGAGAGCTGCGGGCGTTAACTCAGGCGGCACCTCAGATATGCTCAGCTGGCCGGTAAATTCATTGCCTCGGTTGTCAGTCAGAGAATTCGCTTCAACAAAGACTTGAGCGCCTAAGCTGGCATTGGTAACCGTGATGTCGCCAGTAGCATCCGTTGTCTGCACGTTGTCATCGATTGCTAGTGCGGGTAAGTAGATAGGCCGCTCAATCACGTTGTTGACACCTGCATAGACCTCATGGCCCAGCACCAGGTTCAGCTTCTCGGCCACGAAGGGGAACTCCTCTCCTGTCACCGATTCATACTCCGTGCCGTAGACCTTCAGCGTGTCCGCCGCCCCCGCTGGCGCAAAGGTCATATCGTGTCCCATGAACTGGCTCCAGGCCAGCATGAAGCCCGTCGCACCGGTCTCATCAGGAATCGAGCCATCTTGGGCAAAGATGGTGTTACTAATCTCTCTGACGTTGGCTCTGTCTTCACCCGCTAAGGTCCGAATGCCATCGCCATACTCCTGGGTATAGTCCACTCGCAGATGCGTTCCTGGCGTGCCGAGTGTCGGGTTAGCCAGATTGTTGTTTGAGCCGTCAAGCGTTGCATACTCAGTCACTGTCTGGTCAGCTACGGTGCCGCCTGCTGAGAGCGCTGCTGGGTCACGCCCAGTAGAGAACAGATTGTCGGCTAAGCCGGTCATCTCTGTATTGCGCTCTAGCAATGCTGAAAGAGAAGTCTCACGAATCAGGCTTAGTTCCTCAGTCGTAAACTGAGCGTTCTCATACCAGAAGCGATCGCCGTCTCTTAATCGAGCAAACTGGTCAGCAATCACCTTCTGAAAGAACTCACCGACCATCGAGCCTGCTACCGCATCTTCAGCCAGGCCACCGACGATGGCATCAATATCGTCCACCGTGCCGTAGACCTGCTCTAGCTGTGCCTGCAAGTCCGTATCCGACGTAATCTCAGCAAAGGATGCAACTGGTGCTAAGCCAAAGTCTACTCTCGCCTGGTTGTAGTCAGGCAGACCCACATCCCGACCGCGCTGAATATCAACTGCGGCCAGGTCAATCCCACCCGCACCCGGTGGGCCGAAGAGCGTGTTGCGTAGCTGGTCGAGTACTTTGGTATCGATTGCTTCTGAGGTCTGAGCAAACAGCCCACGCAAGATCGCGTCAATGCCCTGTTCTTGAACCAGCCCAGGATTAAACGTGCTTTGGTTGAGGGACACGGACGGCAGCGCCTGACCGTTCTGATCGATTAGCAAGAACTCATCAGAGCTCTGCGTATGACCCATACGGAAGGCGGCGGCTGAGAACAGATGACTGACAGACGGATCGACCTGGTCGTCATAGCCTGCATAGTCAGCAATGGTATTGTCACCAATCAGCAGCGGCAGATACTCGCTGTAGGTAATGTGTTGAATCTGAGCGGCGACTAGCTTGCGAGCTCGTTGATAGACCGCTTCTCCACTCAGTTCAGGGTTCGCTGCGCTGATCGCATCGGCCAAGCGGTTATGCTCACGCACAAACACCGTATGCATTGCTGTCAGGCCGATGTTCTCATTGGCGCGAACATCACCCGTTGCGAAGAGCGTAGCCGGATCGGTTAGGCCGCGATTGCTGTTGGCCAGCACACCGTCTGGAAATGTCTCGCTGTTGTTGATTGGTAATAAATCACCGTCTGAGACTTTCAGTCGTCCGGTGCCATCGTTGGTTCTTAGGGCTATGGCCCGCGATTCAT
>NZ_JADEXO010000123.1 GCF_015207105.1 cf. Phormidesmis sp. LEGE 11477 | reverse complement strand
TGTATAAGCGACAGGCATTCAAGTATATAAGTATATTGTATATCTTATTTGAGTATATAAGTATATTGTATATCTGTATATATTGTTGTTTGTTGTACTTTGTTCTTTGTTGCATATTCCATGAAACCATTGCTATATAAGGGATACAGACGATAATGAAATACTGAATATAGAACAAACTCTTAGCTCAGCGCCTACATTCACCAGAAATTGAGCGTTCTCTCTAGAATCCACTGATTTAATATACTTATATAATTATATTTGATACTGCATTTATATCCAATATTGAGTATATTAAGTACAATAGAGTCATCAAGCTTGTTTTCTTCGCAAAACAAAGATGATAGTCACAGAGAAACCACAGCAGCTATCCCTCTTCCCTGTTGAACAGCCAGACTATTCAAGGCCCGAACAGGCCGTGCTGCCACAGGCCGTTCAGAGAGCTTTGGATGCGGGCGCAGCGCCCGCCGTCTCAGTTAGTGGTGGGAAGGACGCCATGCTGAGGCACCTGGTCGCCCTGCATAGCTCTCACCAGTGGAAGGGGGAAGCTGTTCGCCATCTAGCAATAGGCTCAGAGGCCGTCTAGCGGCTCCGTACGGCTTTCAACAGGTGAACAAAGAACTCTCTAGCGCTATAGCCTTTTAATGCCGTGGCGGACGACTGGCGAGCCAATCCAGCGGAGCAACCGGGACGGGGCGATCGCATGGAAATGAAGTGGAAAGGGGGGGGCGATCGCTATTGTAGAAAACCCATCAAGGTCACTGCCGCATACACGACAGGCGATCGAGCCAAAAGCAGCTTATATGGCTATAGCAGCAGACCTTTCGCTGTTTGTAGGCCGTCTGATGCCGCGATGCTCAACTGACAGTGAATAGAGTCATCACGGTAAAGCAGCCATAATTCTGGCGAACACATGAAAATGAGTATCAAAGATCAAGTACTATATACCGAGCCCGCAGTCATATGGCCGTAGAGGTTGCGATCGCTCCTGTAGAGAACCGCAACCTCATTGCTGCACATACGAAGGCAATAGAGCCACACAGCTCTATCTGCTTCCGATAGCCGTGATAGCGGCTCTAGCAGCAGGTAGCTCCAGAACGGGAGCGATCGCACCCGAGAAAGAAGGTAACAAGCCCTTCTGGAGCAGCAGTGCAGCTCGCTACTGTACAAAGGAGTCGAAAACCGCTGAAGTCGATCGATATCTGAGCTGGCGTTGATGGAGGTTCAGAGCGGCTGGAGCTTCCAGCAGGGAAAATGGTTAAGTTGAGGGGATATCGACTCATCAGAGCGGCTACAGGCAGCGAAGGAACTGTTTGCAGTCTTGGTTAAGTTGAGGCTAGTGAAACGCTGGGGAACACAGGGTGATCGCACTGCTAAAAGAAACACCGATAGCGATAAGCGCTCTCTGGCAGAACGTCGCTCATATCCATATTGCTCAGGCTCTGAACAGTCAGAAGCATGGTGCGTGGAAAAGGGGTTTGATAAGGCATATAGCGGTAGGTCACAGAGCGTCAAAGCCAAGATTCTAGCGAGAAAACTTGAACAAGCTGAAGGCGTTGAAAGTCTCGGTCTAGTGAAACCAAAGTGAGATCGTAGTGCAGCACGGTAGCCGCAATCCATAAATCATTGTCACTGAAACCTAGACCTTGAACAGTCGTCTTTCGACGCTGAGCTTTATCCTTTGGCCCAAGCTGATTCACAATGTCTCCCTTCAACCTGCCATAAACATCTGCCACGGCTCCACTAATCGGATACAGAGAAATACTCCGCAAGAAGCTAGCGACCGCTTGCAGGTTTTCAGCCTGACGCTCAGACTTTTGCACCATGAAAAGCAGCTCTCCTCGCACTATTGCACTAGTAGCAATACCGTCTCCTTCATGTTCCTGTAGCTGCTCAATTAGAACGCGATCACCTGCGATAATTCGACTGCAATGATTAGTATCCAGTAAGTACATACTCAAAATTCTGCGGGTGATCGCGTTTCGTAAGCAGCTTCTAGGCACTCTTCAAAATCGTCGCCTTGCCAAGTACCTGCAAACTGAAGCAAGTCTGACCCTGTCGAACCTGTCAGAACTGGCTCGCCTGCTTCTGTTTCAAATGGCGATAGCGGCGCTGATGCATCAGCTCTCTTGCTCTGTCTAGACGTTAAAAACTCTAGAAACTCAACAGCCAAAACTAAGAAATCGGATGGTAGCTGGTCAATCTGTCGATGAAGCTTTTGACGAATATCTGCTGGGGTCATATCTAGAACTACCTTCCATATGGAACGCCGCTTCTCGTCAGTATAAAATATCGGCGAGTTAGCACTAATGGATGTTCAGAGCAACTACTGGCAGCGAAGAACCTGTCCGCAGCCTTGGTTGAGCTGAAACTGATGAAGCGCTGGAGAGCGCTGGAGCGTGATCGCTCTCCTGAGGAAAAACACCGACAGTCGTAATCGCACTCTGGCAGAACGGCACTCACATCAGCATCGCACAGGCTTTAAAGACTATGAAGGATGGTGCGTAGAAAGGGGGCAATTCCCTTGGAAGGCTTCGTCATCGCACTGAGGGAAGCAGGGGGCGGTCGCAATAAGATGAGGCAGAGAGCGATCACAATACGTCTATTCAAGCGTTTAAGTAAATAAGTATAAATGAGTACGAGTATAAATCATGAAACACTATGCACATCTATGTGACTGTAGCAGTGGCGATCGCTCCTATAGAAAAACAGCAAGCTCATTGCTGCACATACGACAGAGTTGACACTCCCACGCCTAAAGCCAGTGGGATTCTCCCGTCTAGGCCGATAGAGGGAACAGGCTTAACTGTTCTACCTCAATCGGATTCATGGAGTTCAGGGGAGTATCAAGCACCCCGTCCGCTGAAGCGACGACGCCCATTACAGACGCCGCTTCTTTTAGAATCAGCGGACATGAAAAGCCATCCCACTGAGCAATATTAACGGCGGCATTCCAATCGGCGTTGCACTGGTAGCCATCCGCTCCGGTGAACTGATGCCGACTGCGCTTGCCGTCCAATCGCCCCGTACGATGATCTGTTTTTGATGTGTAGGCCGCAGGGCGTTTATGCACCTGCCTGCCTTTCATCGCCAGCTTGTAGCCCAGCTTTGTCTCTAGGTCGTAGTAGGCCCAGGTATGCCGAGAAGTCCCCGCGTCAGCACGGTTCTGCTTTCGTTGCTTGGCAGTCTGACGGATGCCCGATAGATCCTCTAGGTACACATCCGCACCCACACTGTTGGCAAAGCGAACAATGCGGCGACTGAGGGTGTGATTCACCGCTCGCATCCACCGCGACTCTCGCCGCTCTAGCTGCTTCACCGCCCGATACTTGCCAGCCGCTTGCAGCTCACGCCGCAACTGCTGAAAGTGTCTGCGACGATGGGCCACTTCTGTGCCCGAAAAGAACAGGCAGCGCCCGCCTTTGGTCGCTGCGACTGCTAGGGTGTTCTGGCCCCGGTCTACGCCAACGCGCTGGCTACTCTCTACCTTGGGAACGTCCCGAGTGATAGAGAGCATGGCATACCAAACACCGCGTAGCTGCATCAGCTTCAGCGTCCCTTTTTCGGCATCACCGTTAATGATGTCGTCTAGTTGATCAACGAAATGCGGATGTACCGCAATCGGCACCCGCTTGACGCCTTGCACAGTCGGAAAGCTAACAGAATAGGTGCTACCCACTTTGACAACCTTCCAGTTCTGTTTATTCACCTCTGGCCAAAACACTTTGAACGCTTTTGCTCGCTTACCTGCCTTTCCCTTCAAGATGCGAATCACCTGATTAGAAAGCGCAGACTTTAGCGGCGTGACAACCTGTGCAGTCGTCAGCTGCTTGCGCTTAGCGTGAGGCAGAAGCAACAACTCATTGGCTAGCGCAGTAGACGCTGCCGTCGTCTGTGCAAACACATCCGCCTTGACCTGATTGAGGTCAAAGAACTTCAGCTTTAGCGTGGTTGTGACTTGCACCATTGGCCTATGATAGCGAGCAGTAGACGAAATGACTGTGCAGATATGGGACAAAGATATCGGCACGAAACCGCCTCCGTCTCACTGCTTGACTCTCATTTTGTGTGGATAGTCCGAAGTCAAGATGAGCCAAGATTGCTCGCTACCACTCGCCGCCTTATATCCCACCCTTAAAAAAATGGGCTTTACGGCGACTTCTGTAAGGAGCTATGCGCTGTTATCGACGAAAGCTATTTCTGTATAAACGTGGCGTCTAGTAGCTCTATATGGCTCTCTACGGTGGGCTAAAACTCTTTCTATTGCTACAGCCGTCTGCTGTCTCGCATCACTAGCAGCAGGTAGATCCAGCCCAGTAATCAGAACCGAGAGCGATCGCACGAAGATGAGGTTAGGCAGGCAATCACGCCTATCAAAAACAGCTATAAAACAGGGAGACGCGGTGGACGCACAAGCAAGCCTATAAGGAACAACCCGACAGGCTCGCTCAACAGGGGTCACGAGGCGACGGCAGTAGCTACAGGCACTTCCGCGCAAACCGCTAGGTGAATGGCCGCATATTGTCCGTCTACGGGGATGTCTTGATGCACCACTGGGCGGTAGGCGTTAACACTATTGACCACGAACGGAGTCGGGGTCGTACTGTGCGCGGCTACGTGGTAGTCAAGCAAACGTTCACCAACTTCAGGCGCTGCACCATCAGCTCGCCACTTCCGCTGGATAACCTTGCCAGTAGACGCCACAAACAACTGATGCGCCATCTGTGGGGAGTCTTCCATCATCATTGTCCAGCCCCACTCAACCACCTCGGGGCAGTCTGAGCTAGAAGGATGGACATAGGCAACATAGAACGGCTGCTTGCATTCAGAGATAAACTCATCGACTCTAACAACTGACCATTCTCGACCGATGCCCATCGTTAGCGAATCGCCGCAGCCAGGTGCCTTCTGTCTAGTTGCGAGCAAGAACGGCTCTTCACCGTTGCCAGTACGCGCTAGCTCTGACTGGACTGCTTGAAATAGAACAATACTTTCTCTCTTCATCATCTCTTTTATCGGTAAGGTGAACAATCGTTCTGTAGCGCTCTATCCTGGTCAACATTATAGAGCGCTACAGCAAAGCGGCTATTGAACCGCTGGCTCGAAGATGCAGATGTAGCGCAGGTCGCCCTTGGTGGTGTCAATCACTTCCACCACTTGCCGGCCTGTGCGACGTGCAATTCGATAGCAGCGTTCAGGGCTCACCACTGCCGACCAGTCCCGTTCTTCGGTGACCGGGTCCCAATTCGGATCGGTGGTGTAGACACAAACACCCTTATCGCACTTCAGTTCAGGAACGGGCGTTGCTGGAGCAGACAACGCAGCACTACTACCTAGCAATAGCAAGGCTGCACAAACAGACTGTAGGATTCGAGTTAGCATAGGTCAGTTACCTCTTGTGGGTACGGCTTGTAATTCCTCTCCCGCTCAAAGTTGGGGAATTGCAAGCTTTAGGATTTTGAACATAAGCAAGAGAACTCAACGGCTGCTGCCCTTACGCCCAACCCGTAGGTTTGTTTTTGCTGGCCTAGTCCTTGGCTCCCTTGCTTATAGTCCTATCATATCACGGTTAACCGGGATATGGGCAGCGTTTACACTTCTTATCACCGTTATCCGGGATACTCTACAATGAACCACTACTGCGCTTTCATCAGCAATGCCTAATCCTCGTCCGACTCAATCCCATGCTTTCAAGCAAAAGCAGTTTCAACGAGCTGCGCTAGACGACTCCTGCATTCCCCCTGATGTCCCTCTCGCTAAAAGAACTATTGGCATCAAGCTACCCGTTAACCTCGATGCCGCCGTTAGAAACATGGGCGCGCAAAAGGGCGCTTGGCTTAGAGAAGTCATCGCTCGCGCTGCGCTCGAACAGGGTATCGTCAACAAAATCGATTGACTCACCAGCAGCACAGGACGACAAGGCACTCTCGCTCACGAGAAATCGCTATGCCAGACAAACATAGGCAAACAAAGAACAGATGGCAGCAACAGAGACAGACGAGCGTTAGCTTTCTCAAGCCCTCGTGCTCGCAATCGGCACAAAGGAGGTCTGTAGGTGGCGCGGTGGCGTCTCCCTTCAGCGCTTTTGCTGCTGTTGGCGTCAGTAGCGTGATGGCTACGTTACGGCACCTTTTGATTAAGAACCTCCCCTAATACAGATAGAATCGCGCCCGTAAATACGAAAGCTGCGCCCGTTTCCAGCCTGGGCATCCATACATCCACCGTTGTAGATGATGGCAAGTCCCAGAATAGTTAGACTTAAAACAATAGAAGGAATTAGAATGCGAGTAGTTCGCAGCATTGACGTGCTCCGTGAACAACATTGAAAGCCACCTCTGACACAGGTGGCTTTCGCTTTTAGTGACTGACTACAGGTTGTCCGTAGCTAGACTAGTTCAAAGATACAGCCAATTCTTTTAGGTAGGAGAAACAATACGCTCTATGTACAAGACAAACAGCGCATAGCTAGCTGAAAGTCTTGCTGCTGCTGTAGTTGAGAAATATTCAGACAAATGTGTCTGAGGTGGTCAAATTCATATCGTCCCTAGCGGCTCAACGGCTTTCTTCAGTGAGATCAGCGGACTGGTGGTTTCGCATTGGACAATAGCCGTCAGAAAAGACCGTCAGAAAAGACGCCTTGACGTAAGAAGAGGGATCGACGCTGGGGGTGATGAGATCGCACTAAAGCCTCATCAAAAAGTCCTCCTCACCCACAGGCAGAATGATGAGGGGTTAATCGAGCAGCAAGAGAGCGGGGGTTGCGATCGCATCTCAGTTGAAGACACTGCGAGCACATAGAATAAAGCAGTAAGAGAGGCAGGTGATCCCAGTCCAACCTATAGGGAAGGCGGCAAAGTGACAGGCGCTTGTCCAGAACTCTAACCACTTTGGCCCTGTCGATGACGACGAGCGACTGGGGAGCATAGGGCGATCGCGCTCCTCAGTAAACCTAATGAATAGTCCTGGCATTTTCAAATTCAAATTCTATCTAGAATCCGAAAATATGTGAGGGTGGCGGGCAAAAGCAAAAGGCAACCCCTCTCTTGACGAGATAGCGTGTAATCACATCATCACATCAGGCCATAAGCTCATAAGAGCCAACCGGAAAGGCGATCGCACTTCTAGGTTTTCTCCAACAGTAGCTCGCGGTAGTCACCGGCATCTGCGGTAGTGGGAGACTATCAAGAATACTTAGCCCAAACCTTTCAGACAGCAGCGTTGTCTCTATGGCAGGTGCTTGGCTGCTATGAAAGATTCCACATCGGCAAACACTGGCGCATCCATCTTCAGCTCGTCACGATGAAACTCCTTCAATAAGCTCTCTCTCAACCGAAGCGCTAGATTCGCTCGCAAACCACCTGCTCGAACGCGCTCTAGAAAGATAGCCGCACCCAGGCAAGCTTTATCTCTACCTAACGGCTGGCCAGTCACAGGGAGCGTGTGGTGGCAGGCAAAGCCATCATCTCCTAGCAGCGCATCTAGAATTGACTGCACTTTTTCAGCGGACAGGTAGAAGGGGATGTCGCTGCGAAATGGACAGCTTTCGCAGGGGGTTCGTTGGCGCGTTTCAGTCTTCTTCCGAACTCTTCAAACAGTTTATTCATCAGCATGAGAATGGAGCCAGAGCGATCGCTCCTCTGATCTACGGCCTGAAGCAGATGGGCAACTGCATCTAAAGCTCTGTAGCCTCAGACTCTATTGCTCTCTCTCGCATCCCTGCGCGAAAGCCTTCAACTACACCATACTCGTAGCCTGCCTGATACAGCATGTCTACCAGCGCTACCGTAGCTAGCGCAGCAATTACAATCAGTACAATATTCTCAGTCACTCTAAGCATATGAATACCTCTGTTGATTACCAAAGCCGGATGTGACTCCTACTCTTCCACGCCGGTAGCCGCTCTACGACGCGATTGAACCTGGGGCGATCGCTTTGCCAATGACTACAGACACAATACACCTCACCTGCATATAATCCCTCTCTTACCACTCTACAACGGATACTATGCAAGGACTTCAGCTCTAGCTATGCCTACACCGAAACAGACAACGGCAACAATAGAGGCTATCTCTCTACAGTGAAGCAGGATTTCTGTATCGCACCGTACTTTCGCTATGAGCGACCTATATCAGATCTCAACTTAGCTACCCTTTCCTCAAACGCATCTGGATCGGCTTCTAAAAGTTCCAATAAATTATCCACCTCAGCCTTACTCAAGTTTTTATGGTGTTTGAGCAAGTCGTAGAGTGGGAGGTCTTCATCTTCAGAAGGCTCGGATGAATGA
Source organism: cf. Phormidesmis sp. LEGE 11477 (assembly GCF_015207105.1). Lineage (GTDB taxonomy): Bacteria > Cyanobacteriota > Cyanobacteriia > Phormidesmidales > Phormidesmidaceae > Phormidesmis. The sequence continues at coordinate 8,659 of NZ_JADEXO010000123.1, read as the reverse complement.
GGAGCCGGTACCGGCTTTATAGATTTATATAGACCTAATACGAAAAGTATCAAGAGTAAAAGCCATAATTGGAAATTAACAATATCCAATGCATCAATTTGCACACCAAAGGCATCTATCGTTGTCATATATTCAAGAGGCTGTTTCATGCTGAAAGCGAGGCATCATAGACTGTCACTATACTCCAAATTGGCTTCTGGGAGCGATACGCCACTATCAAAAGAGACAGGAAAAATGCTCTCATATTCAAAACTTTCGTATTCTCTAGAGAACACGAAAGTTTGCAGGCCAATCTGATTGAGCAACCGGGAAGGGGTAGCGATCACGTCTAGGAAGAAAACAATCCGCCTTAGTAGCAAGCTGTATCTCATCATGCAGATGAAAACGACTGCGCTACTTCAGATACATAACGCACAGCGCGGCAACGCCTTTAACCTCTCGGCATTCATATCTATACTTGTATTTATATCTATACTTATATACATATTTGCATTGCATTTATACTCGATAATGTATATGATGAGCTTAACGAATTGGTTGACTCTTCGCGCTCAAATATTGAAAGCAGCGGATCTAGAAAATGGTAATGACTCTGGAATCGGGATTAGAGGAGGCGATCGCACTCTGTTCAACTGAGTGGTTGAAGTCGTTGCTTAGAGAGCTATTGCCGCAGGTGGTCGGTGTCACTGATACGGCGGCTGGGCACAGGCAGGCCCAGCAGTGGGATGCTCTGGTAAAGGAGCGAATGGCGCAGCGTGGGCTGAAGTCGCTCAGCCAGCAGAAGAACCCCATCACCGACGTGAGACGGGTGCTGAAGGCCATTGATCCAAACCATCCAGCGTTAGCCGATGTGGGTTTCAGTCCTGAACAGTGGACAGAGATTAACATGCCCTCTGAGCAGGCGGTGGCGCAGCGCTCGGCTAAACCGATTGATGAGCCTAATGAGATTGCTCGGCGGGCAGCGGTGCTGTTGCAGTCTGATTCCTGGAGTGAGTTAGCCGCAGGTTTAGCTGTCGCGACCGGGCGGCGGGCGGCGGAAGTGATTCAGACGGCTCAATTTAGGAAAGCTTCCGATTGGTCTGTCTGGTTCTCTGGCGCAGTCAAGCGGCGCGGTGAACCCGTTGAACTCATGTTCGAGCTACCCACGCTCGTCGAGGCCGATAGCGTTATCTCTGCCACAGAGCGATTGCGATCGCGCCTCGATACTGAAGGGATGAGCAACCGCGAGATTAACCGTGCCTACAGTCACGCTATCGCTCAAGCTTGCGATCGCTCGTTCGCTGATGTAGTCCCTAGTAGAGAGGGGAAAGACAATCTCTATACCCATCTGTTTAGAAGCGTGTACAGCACCATTGCTACGTTCTGGTTCTGTCCGCCAGCGGTCCCAGAACTGGAGTTTAGGGCCGCGATTCAAGGCCATTACAAGGTGCTAGAAGAAGGTCAGACCGAACTCAGGCGATCGCTTGCTGCTAGCCGTCATTACTTTGACTATGAGATATCTGACCAGGTGATTGCTGCCCATCAGGGAAGAAGAAAGGGGGTGCGCTTGGGTGAACCCGGTGTGGAAGTCATCTCGGCGTTTGGCATGGCGGATGCAGTTGAGAGTGATCGGACTGAGCAGGGGCGATCGCATACTCGACCAGCAGCAGAAACACTAGAAACAGCGCCACACACAGAAGAAACAGAAGAGGAAGTCGTCATGAGTCGCATCGGCATTTCGGAAAGTGACAAGCAGCGCGTGTTGAGCTTGCAAGATGAGTTGGGGCTAGGCACGCAGCAAGATACGATGCAGATGATCCTGGATGCCGCCGATGCCGCTATCTCCTTGGCCAATCAGCTCGGCTGTCAGCCCTTTGAGCTAGCTGAGCGGGTCGATGGGTTAGGCCAGCAGTTAGACGATCAGCAGCGGCAGAATGGACAGCTTCGCGCCAAGCTCGCTGAGGCTGAGAAGATGGGCGGTGGGGCTGGGACTAGTCAGGTGATTGAACAGTCCCTGGCGATGGCTCATGAGTTTAATGCTCATTTGAAACAGGAGAATGAACGGCTTAGAGTGCAACTGGCGCAGGCGAGCGATGAGGCGCAGGCGCTCAGGGAACAGCTCGTGCGCTTTGAGGCCGCTCAGCAACAGCTCCATCAACTCCAGCAGCTCCTCGGCGGGGCAATCAATGGGCAGGGGGCGCGACCGCAGTCTAGTGGGGTGGTCTCACAGCCTGATAGACAGCCAGTGCCTGTGACGGAGGCTGGTAGGACATCGGCAGTAGCGGGGCACCAGCAGCGGGCGGCGCAGACGACAGCGACGGCTTCTCCGATGAGGGCAGGCGCGGCTACTCAAGAACCAAATTACTCTGACCAGGTTGAACGCGAGATCGCTAATCTCATTCGAGAGATTATGCAGTACAACGACCAGCAGGCTAGAGACGACAGCGAGCGTTGGTTGATCAATCAGTCCACCCTCAAGCAGCTTTCCACCCGTAATCAAAGCATCATTAAACGGGTACTTGAAGGCCAGATGGCTGACGCGCTAAAAGAACATCACGATACCTACGGTCTGCACGGACGTATGGCTAATAGAGGCAAAGACATCGAACTACTGAAGGCCGCACTCGGGATTCAGAAGTAAAAGGGGGAAGAGAGGGAAGGCGATCGCTCAACCGCACAGCAGCACAATTACCGGCTTCACGACTGATATCACCGTCTTTAGCTAACGAGGTAGAGATATGAACGATGAGTTTGAAAATAAAGTAGTAGCGCTTGAAGCTACTGTAACTAAAAACATCAAAGAAAAGATAGAGAGTTCTGAGATGTTTAGAGGAATCCCCTTCACTCTGGAAATTGACGAAACAGAGAAGGAGATTTTGTGTGCAATCTGGAAGGATACAGAATCTGAATTTCTATCAGACGGATGGGCGCTCGATGGCAAGCTTTACGAGATGCCCAATGACAAATATGAACTATCTGTGAGACTCTTTCCCGCAGAGCATCTCAAAGACCCCATCGACGATTTTGCAGGCCCCATTCTGATAGCGCTTGCTCTCATTGCACTCCTTATTGGGTACATCGCCATAACCACCCTCTCTACCTCTCAAAACCTCTTGCCGCCTCCCGCTGTCGAACAGCAATCTCCCCCACCTTAGAACTCGCCTTAGAAAAGCAGATAGCGGCGAGTTTTTGCCCAACGGACAGGCGGCTAAGTCTGGGCTGAATAAGTCATTCGCTGACGCTGGGATAGCTGGTTTTTTGAATGAAATACTGCCTTACAAAGCTGAAAAAGCTGGTAAGCGAATCATTCAGATAAACCCGGCTGGCACCTCCCAGCATTGTGCGATGTGCTTAAACCGGGTATCGAAAGCGCTTGGCGATAGGTGGCATGATTGCTCACACTGCGGCTATTCTGCACAGCGCGATGTTAACTCTGCCATCTTGATTAAGAAAGTGGGGCTGGGCGTCTCCCTCACTCTAAAACGCGAATCTAAGTCTAAAGCTTAGAGGAGAAGCTCGTGCTGTACAGCTTTGCTGTCAGCGTCGGGAGTACGTCACGTCAGGATCAATCGTAGGTGCCGACCAGGGAACGACCGCAGCGCTTCAGTACCAACCAACGCCACACTACTCTCGCGGCGGGCGACGGCGACGGCGGTAGATATGGAGCGATCTCGCTACCGAAAAACAGCTATCCTCAGCATTCTACAGTCCCTGCTGTGCAGCCACTAGCGCTGCGCTTGCCTTATCTTTTGATTTTCGTACAGTATTCAAAAGCTAAGGCGGCGACGACGACGGCAGCAACAGGTAGGGGCGATCGCTCATGGTAGATAGCAATACGACCACCCGGTTCCGGCACATCGGCAGCAGATGAGCCTCCTCTTCAAGTCTGGTAACAAGCGGATTGCGTAGCAACTTCTTAAACTCTCGGCAGTTGGCGGTCTATCAAGCTTTTCAGTCATCCTGGCCTCACCGTTTCTAATAGACTAGGAATAGGTCCATATATCAGGAGTAGGAGATGGACGCAAAGCAAGTAGAGTCTCTAGCAGAAACGATTAGTGCCCTCTCTTCAGAGGACTATTCGCTGCTTCAATCCATGCTGATCATAAAGACAGTTCAAAAAACGCCTGGGGTTTGTGGTGGTCATGCTCGGGTACGCAATACTCGTATCCCATGCTGTAAGCCTGGGGAAGGCATCGCGTTCGCGAAAAAATTGAGAAGATTAGACAACGGACTATTCGGGCAAACAACTTTGACGTAGTTTATTAGCAAAGATAGAAAGCGTAGGAGAGTCTTCCCAGATAGTGACAAAATCAAGAATTGTCAGACTTAGCCCCATATATTTAGCCATTTCCATACCCGAGAGCTTGGCAATCTTGTATTGCTCAGGGGAGAGTGTATATTGACTGAGTTTCTGAAGAGCTTCCAGGCAGGAGTCTGGAATAAGCACGAAATTATCAACTAGGTTAGAACCGAGACCATCTAGGTAGTAATTATCAGAGTTCATTATAAACCTCTTGAGAAAGCGAAGCTAGCCGCATAATCGTTTCCCTAGTATATACAAGAAAATTGTTGCAGGCGATTACACTCGCAGCAAAAGCTAGAAGAGTAGTGAGGTGATCGCACTGCAAAGTCATAGCAAATCAGGCCCTAAAGAGTGGACAGAGATTAACGGGATTATCAAGTTACTACCAGGTGCATAAAACTGAGACGTTTTTGCCAGAAGCAGTTTGTCTGGTTGCCTTATGCGATCGCACTCATCCCCGTCAAAGATCGCCAACTTTCCATCCGTTGGCGCATCGTTTCTCTGTATTCTGAAGCGGTCTGTTTGTGCTGGGGAGGATGGAAATGGCCGCGTATCGGTTCAAAGGCTGACAGAAAGCGTTGTGCTTGTCCTACCGATTTGAATCGACCTATTCGCCGCTCTCTGACTCGGGTCGGTCGATGTGAGTTCTCTGCTCGATTATTCAATCCCTTATGTTGCCTGTGTTCCACGTCCTTTAAGATATCCTTCTTAGCCGCGCCATAGCTTTTGAGCTTATCGGTGATGATGACTCTGGGGGCAAAGCCAGTTGATTGAAGTAGCTTGCGGAAGAATCTGTATGCAGCCGCATGAACGCATCCGCCTGCTCCTCTCGCAGCGGACAAACTGCTTTTAGCTCCCGGTACGCCAGCAGCGTTATCTCTCGCCACTGCAATCGACCCGCATACCAGTCCTCATCAACCTGCGGGTGCGGCCATTCTAGAATCTGGGCAGTCAGCATAGAAAACCAGAAATAGCTACTCGGCAGTAGGCAAAAGGCGATTGCTCTTTGCAGACGCGGCTATAGGTGACGACGGCGGCAGCAGGCAGTAGGATCAGAACATCAGCGACAGTGGGCGACGGCGATAGCGGGCGACGGCGACGGCGGTAGATATGGAGCGATCGCGCTACCGGAAGAAATGCATAGACTCTGCAATCTACGGGCTCTGCTGTGCGGCCACTAGCGCTGCGCTTGCCTTAGCTTTTGATGCCGTACAAAATTCAAACTGGCAGCAGCGGCAGGTGGAGGCAGCAACTGGTATGGGCGATCGCAGCGACAAGGCGATAGACGAGAGGGTGAGCTTGCGGGATAAATAGTATTCTCCGATGGCCCTGCTCTTTAATAGGAGCGCACCGTCAACAAGAGGTGAATGCAGCCAAAAACGATAGCTACTGACAGGTAGATAGATGGAGATGTAGACGGATTGAGTGACGCGAAAGTAGCGCCTATAGCCGTACAGCAGATACCATACACCCCAGCAGACACTATAGCTCTTGGCGTGATCAGACTTACCGTTACTTTCTCGTCTCTAGGTTGTGTCATCAATCAGTTAGTCGGGGAACGGAACATACACTATTTTATGTGACATCCCCACGCCGCTAACAGCAATCTAAATAGGTCTTATAGGTCTTTTCCCTACACGGCATCACTATGCGACAGGTCCGTACTTGGGGAATAATTCTGCGGCGATCGCCCACGCAGGTGGTTCATCTTCGATAGGAGGAAGCGAAGTCGCTTCCCATCGATCACCTTCTACTCTAAAGACCTGAGGACCAGTAGGATCAAGGCTCAGCGCTAGAAACGGCTGTTTGGGCTCTGGATTAGAAGCAAGATGAACTACAACCAAAGAGTTGTTCCCCTCCTTGCCTGCGAACTCGCCTATAAAGGTATATTCTTCTCCTAGGTATTTGTAAGTTTCTCCTACCGCGAGAGTCACCATAATTAATTCGTTATATAGAACACTAAGTTTTCCAACTAACTATCTCCTTGAACGTAGATAGTCCAGATCTGATCGTAAAGCTAGCTTAAAACATTTGTCGCTTCGCAGCGCTATTCATCTGGATCGCAAAGCCCTCGGTCCGCAAGATCAGACGCATTATCTATATGCCACCATGCAGCTCACCAGGGCTGGCCAAAGGCGCAGCGGCGGCGATCGATCAGCAGTTAAACCAGAAAGATGAAAAGCCAGACTGATAGCGACTGAAGCTGCTGGACAGCAGGCGAAAGGCGACCTCACTCTAGAGCAAACCGACCCGACCAGGGGTAAGCGCTCTGTCAGCAGTGAAGCAACTGGACAAGGATAGGAATGTAGTGTCACTGGAGTGTGGCGGCAATGGTCGTGGCAGAGAGCCGGGTTCTGTAGCTTTTTGAGCTCTACAGTAGATAGAGGCTTGGTTCATCTGCTCAGCAGACAACGCACCGCTGCAAACATCTGCGCTTTCATGACCTCTGTAGAAAAAGGACTGTCCTTGTCCATTCCAATCACAATTGAGTCACCTACCACGCTAAACAAGGCCGTTGGATAGTTCACAAAGTGAAACATCAAAAACCGCTCTTGCCCTTCTAGCAAGGAATACAGATGACTATTGATCTCTTCGATGACGCGATCACCTCGGGCAACCAGCCTTTGAAAGTCCGAGACATGATGCACCCGATAGTAGGGTCTAGCTCTGTACTGCGTCCATAGGTCCGTCAGTGCGGCCCGTGCCGATACTGAACCATGCCAGTGCAGCACTGGGGAACTACCGCTCTCGCGCTCTACAGCCCTCGGCGCAGGCTGTGAGGACAGTGAAAGTCGAGAGATAGTATCGTAGTACCGAGTGAAGATACCCTCGCCTTGCTGCTCTAGGGAAGATTCAAACACCGATAGACCGTTGTAGACGAACGGAACATAATTCAAATGCTCCTGCCTTTCTCTCACTAGCTCAGTGATTCCCTCTCGCTGCAAGCGCGACGCTGTGTGCTCAAAGCAGAGCAGCTCACGAAACCACGCTTCCCAACTATCACGATCTATCCCGATCGCTCTTAGATGCTCAAACCCTTCGTCATGCTGATCAAACGGCGCTACTTTCATACCCGTTTGCGTCAGCACCCAAACCGCAAAGTCAACATACTCGCTTTGGCTAAACTCGGCAATTGACCAACTATCTCGCGCCGCTGGGACAACAAACATAGCGATAGTACATACAAAAAACAACCTTATCTCTTAGTCTATCTGATTTTTTCAAGACAGAGGCCAAAGACAGTTGCCTCTGGCCTCTATAGACTTCATTTGCGCCTAACTACCGGGCGCTTGGTCGCGGATCGAATCGCAGATGACTTCAATCTCCTCCGGTATACGATATGTCGCAGGCGTACCATCTTCTGTGATGCCATAGAAGTATCCACTCGCAGAGGCTACTGGGAAGGATCTACCGCCACCGATAGAAATCGCTCCAATCGCTGGGGTCGCACCCGGTCCGATATCGCGTGAGGTCGGAAACGAGACCGATAATCCTGGCAAATCACGATTTCCCATCGTAATCTCTCCAACTGCACGGTTCATCGTGCCGCTCGTTGGATACATCTTCACCCACACCGTGATATCAGAGATATTAAGATCGCACGAGATCTCATAGATCGCTCCCGGCACTTCCGCCAATCGCACCGCTGCAACCCCTGGTCGAACTCCCAGCAACATCAAAGCACTAGTGAGTGTAACGGCGGCAATTCGTCTGAACTTAAACATTGTTCTACTTCTCCGTGAATTATCAGAAGCCTGATGTGACTCCTAAAACTCCACGGCGGTAGCCGCTCTGTTGAAATCGTCGCTTAGGACGCGATCGCTCTGAGAATTTCCAAATCCTATATAGAATGCCAAAACTTACAGAACGATCTGTGCCGAGACACATGGTAGGTGCCGCCGATGAACGACTGCTCAGCAAGCAACCGGAGCGCTCTAGAAACAGCCAACAACACATGGTTCGCTCGTCGAATAACAACGATGGCGGCAGTTAGGGGGCGATCGCACTGACAAGAGATGCAGCAATCCAGTGACTCAGCAGGGCACAGCTTTAGGCAAACAACGCTTTCTAAGCTACACAAACACAAAGACTGGATGAGAAGCGCTGATTAGGCAGAAAGAAGGAAATAGCGATCGCACCACAGTAAAGCACCTGGATAATGGCGATCGCCGTCAGGTAGCGATCACTTTTCTCTCTAGTACTCTATAGCCATTCCTACTCGGCAAGGCCAGGGCAACAGCAGGTTAGCCAGTCATCACGTAATTGCGAAATGTATGACAGCGCTTCGGTACCAACCAACACCACACCGCTCTTCCACCTGGCGACAGCAACAACAACGGCAGTACCGCATGACTGAGGGCGATCTCACACTCTAGC
>NZ_JADEXO010000122.1 GCF_015207105.1 cf. Phormidesmis sp. LEGE 11477 | reverse complement strand
TACACTAGCGTTTGGGCGTGCTGAAGCATGGTTGTAATGACCGTCTTCGTTTTTTTCTTACGCCCTTTTTTCCAGATTTTGGCCCGCAATGCAACCCTTACTGAGAATGGTGCAAGATCTCAGTTAGACCATTTTGCCTGGGGTGAAAACAATGTTCTGCTATTGGGAAAAACGCCGTGTGGAAGAGCCACTGTTGCCACTCTAGAGCTAAATCGTACAGGCGTAGTTAACTTACGCCTGCTGTTACGCTCAGTTGGACTACATCCGCCTTTTGTGGTTCGCTGATCCTTATGAATATTATTAAATCTGCATTCAGGACGGTGGCGTTTCGGTCACTCAAAGACCCGACAGTTGCTTTTTGGTTTGGCTTTAGCTTTATCACGCCGCTCTACTACGGTCTAATCTCCTTTTTCTACTCCACCTCGTCCGCCTACATTGTTCAAGACGATGCTCGCTATCACATTGTTTGGCTACAGCGCCTGATCGATCCTGACTTGTTTCCCAATGACGTGATGGCGGATTACTACGGCGCTATTCAGGGAATTGGGTTTAGGTCGTTTTATAGCCTATTTGCGTCTTTCGGGATCGAACCGCTAGCCTTTGCGAAGATTGTGCCGCTTTTGCTAGCACTAATTGCAACCGCTTATCTCTTTTGGGTGGCGCTATTCATTCTGCCAGTACCAATATGCGGGGCGCTAACGACTATTATTTTTAACCAGAACATCTGGATTAGAGACGATCTAATTTCAGCATCGCCTCGGGCATTTGTCTATCCGCTGTTCGCCGCTTTTCTCTATTACCTACTGAAAGATTCTAAGATCTTTTGCCTAGCGTCTTTGGGATTGTTGAGTTTGTTCTATCCTCAGATGGCGCTGGTGGGTGTGGGAATTTTGACGCTGCGGCTGATTCGATGGGATGGCACGACACCGAAGCTGCCAAGACGATTTCGATCCTATGCGTTTTGGTTGCTCGCCTTAGTCATGGTCGGTGGGGCGCTGCTATTGTTCTCGCATCAGGTAGAACAGCAGGCCGGGCGGCTGACTTCGCTAGCAGAGATGAAGGCGTGGCCAGAGTTTCAACCTGGTGGAAGAGGCGCTTATTTTGGAATGCCTTTTCTATCGTTTTGGTTTGACGGGCTCAGCGGCTTACGCTTTCCACTCTATCCGCCGATTATCTGGTTAGGGGCAATGCTGCCTTTGGTGGTGTGGAAAGTCCCCCATTTCTTTCATAAGGCGTTTCCTCTCTCAGGTGCAACTACGACCGACGTTAGACTATTGGGCCAGTTGTTTGTCTCATCAATGGGATTCTTTTTTCTTTCTCATATTATTTTTCCGACGCTGTATCTGCCGAGCCGGTACAGCTTTTATAGCACTCGGTTTGTGTTGGCGATCGCATCTGGGGTGATGCTGACGCTGGTGATGCAGTGCTGGGTAGGTTGGCTGGTGCGACAGTGGCAAAGATGGCAGCGGTGGAATCTGTTGGATTTTGCGCGGATAGCGGTGAGTGTGGGGTTTGCGATCGCAGTTGTTGTCGCTCCCTCAATTCCTATTCTTTTTCTAAAAGGGCAGAGCTGGGAAGTCGGTAAACCCGCTGGCCTCTACGACTTTTTATCAGAGTTTCCTAAAGATACGATGGTGGCGTCTTTGGTACAAGAGGTGAATGATGATATTCCTGCATTCGCTCAGCGTTCTGTGCTAGTCGGTAGAGAGTTTGCGCTCCCTTATCATGCGGATTTTTATGCGGAGATGCGGCGGCGGATGCGAGATTTAGTCAACGCTCAATACAGCCTAGAGCTATCGGAAGTTCAATCGTTCATCGACCGCTACGGTGTTGATATCTGGATTCTGTCAGAAGACTTTACCAATGCTGACTATCTGGCGCAAAAAGACTGGTTACTTTATAGCTCAGAAAAAGCAGTCGTAGTAGAGGCGAACAACCGTCTGAATCAGGGAAGCTCGCCTGCGCTAATCCAGGCGATACCTGCTTGCTCTATCTATGCCGAAGCGAATTTGATAGCGCTAGACGGTGAGTGTATTACTAACTGGGATAGCTAATTAGAGGTGCCGCTAGACTAAATCACTAAGTTCATGTAGTGGCCCTTTTACTGGTCCACTCGTTAGCAGGCAGCTCATTATCCCTCTTGATTAAATCTACTTTGCTGCGATCGCAATCTTCTTAGGCGATTTTCAATATCGCTAGCAGTTCTCCGCAATTCTTGTAAGTCAGTTGCCAGTAAAAAAGGCGAAAGCTCCTGAAAAACTTCGGATAGTTCAACAGACTCGACTAGTAAAAGCTGGGTGATGTCGTTTTCATAAATACTAGCTTTGCTAAACTGCCCTTGCCTGTACAAAGAGGGTAGGGCAAAGAATTTGAGCAGAACCAAGCCCTGAATAGTCGCACAGCGAACTGTTCTATCACCAAAATTTCTTTGTGTCGCATATCGACTACACACTAGCCTAAAAAAGGCATTTTGCGTCAGTAGACAATCAATTTGCAGGCTGTCAAACTGAGCGCGAATGAAATCTTTGTTTTCTTCTGAGATGATTATTTCATCTATTGAACTAACATCGGCTTTGCTCAAGATAAAATCAATATCCTGGGTATTTCGACCGTCTATATAGCTTAGTAACGCGATTCCACCTACTAGCAGATAATCAATTTCTCGTTCTTCTAAGAGGTTAAACAGTCGCTCTACTGCCTCAGGGAGATGATGGATATTAGGCGGCTCGCTACCCCAGTTCTTCATATCAAAGAGAATACCGTTTTGAATAACTTTCCCAATTGCTATAGTCATAGTGGATTCTATCTTTGACAGGTGGGCAAAGCTCTAATTGGACTAATCTACTCCTCAAGTATACTTTCCTCAGACACAGAGTCTGTCCAGGTAAGAGGGTATGGTTCTTGCGATAAGTACTGAGCGCCCTGTGCTTGGAGATAGGGCCTGTAGGTTTCGTCACCCGCTAAATGGACTTTAAAGAAGGCAGTATTGAGCCTCTGGTGGTAGTTTTCGGCGATCGCACGAATGCCTTCCCAGTCATTGTCTTGCCCTGTGAGACGATCGAGCACTTCTAGCGTGATGCGAGCATGTGGCAGACCAGTAGTAACCGCTAGATAGCGATCGCTTTGGCCCTCAGATTGAGCTTCAAGCCGCTCTTCAGACTGAAACTCTTCAGGCTGGGACTCTTCAGACCGGGATTCTTCAGACATCTCCTCTAAACCAGTCAGCCAGCCAAAAGCAGGGAGCTGTTCTACAACGAAGGGAGTGAGGATATCTTTGTCCGTGGCTTCCCACAACACTGGACCTTCGACTTTGGCCATGCCGTCTGGGCCGTAAAGGCTACGGCTGAAGGGTACGAAGGTATAGATGGCTTTGATCCGATCGTCTTTGAGCTTGGCACTGGCGATCGCACTCTCCGACAATTCTAGCGCCCGGCACTGATACAGCAGTGAAATATTGAACAAACTCGATCGAGTCTCACAAGACTGTTGTAAATGCTCTAGATCAATTTCAGCACCTGCTAGCGCGAGAGCTGTGGTTCCCCCAAATGAATAGCCAAAGACGCCTGCTTGCTCTGGGTTCAGACGATTGCCAAATTGCGCTGCGTTCGTGCGAGCAAGTTCGTCGAGGATAAAGCTGATATCTAGAGGTCTGTCTATATATTCAGCGGGTTCAAAATTCTCCGATTCTAGGCCGTCATAAAAGTCGCTAAGGCGTTCGCGATCGCTCCCTGGATGATCCGGCAAGGCAACGACAAACCCATGCGAGGCCAGATGATTGGCCAGCTCTGTGAATCGATCTCGCCTAGCACCTAATCCATTAGAAACAACAATCACAGGAACAGAGCGCTCAGCATCTGTTTCTAGAAAGTTAGGCGTGTAGATATCTACCGGAATAGTGCGATCGCGCGCCTCATCGAACAGTGTCATCGTCTCCATCGACACCGTCCGATCGCCTAGCGCTCTAGGGTCTGGCAAAGTGCTGAAATCAACTGTGGGCTCAATTTGGGCGATCGCCACTGTCTCTGCCTTGAGCTGCGTCACCGTCTGCTGAGTGTCTGCTAGCAAAGATCGAAATCTACCGCCTAACTGTAGCGCCTGACCAATATCGAGCTGAATATCTGTTGGAAAAGATTCTATAAACTTGAGGATAGTTAAACCTTCTGGATCGGCGGCGGCCAATGTCAGTGCCGCTCTTAAGCCCTTGAAGCCGTTTAGCCCCGACTCTGTTTGAATCAGCTCACCGACCTCTGTCAAGAGCTGTTCACCTGAGCGAGTATACGAAAAGCGATTCGCCAGCACCGGGTCTAGCTCATAGTTAGCCGTCAGCGCTGCTTGAAACTGATCTTGCAAATCAGGCTCTAGCCTAGACAGGATAATCTCAAGATCACCAGAAGCTGCTCCGGTAGCAGCAAACGTTTCTAGCTCCTGCTGGGTGACTACCAATTCGGCTAGGCCAAACCGTAGTCGGATGCGCTCTGCGGCCTGGGCACTAGCGGCGAACAATAGGCTAGAAGCCATGCCTGAAAAAATGCTAAGCGTGATCGCACCAAAGCGCAGCCGAAAGTAGGGGCGGAGCCGTTTGCGAGAGCCGAAAGACTGAAGGAGCTGAAACATCTGACCTATATAGGTTTTCGCTGCGATAAAGCATAATATAATCGGCCTATTTTAGACGTCAAGTGCGCCAGTTTTATCAGAGGCACAGTTAAAAAAGAAAAAAAGGGACAAAACTCGGTTAAATTCTTGCCAGTAGTGTAGAAGGGCCTCTATGGAGTATTTTCGGTATCTCGGCTGGCGACCTGTTGCGGTTTTAGCCGCTGTTCTAGGTGCCTATTTGCTGGCCTGTCTGGGTTTATGGCGCTTTCAAACTAAAATGATATTTTTTCCGCCCCAGTCTGTTGGCGCTGCGCCGACTGATGTGGGGCTGTCCTATGAAGATCTATACCTGCCGGTAGGTGACGGGCAGGTTCATGGCTGGTGGATTCCTGCACCAGCAGCCATAACAAAAGCGCCTGTAATTATCTATGCTCACGGCAATGCTAGCAATCTGAGTGATTTGGTTTCTAGGTTCCAACAGTTCCACGATTGGGGCTATGCGGTGATGGCAGTTGACTATCGAGGCTATGGCAAAAGCTCTGGGCCGTTCCCAAACGAGCAGCAAGTCTATGAAGACATAGAGGCGGCCTGGCAGTATTTGATTCGGCAGCAGGAGATTGCACCGGGTAGGATCGTAATCTACGGCCAGTCGATTGGCGGCGCGATCGCCCTCAATCTAGCCATTGACCAGCCAGAAGCCGCCGGGCTGATCATGGAAAGTTCGTTTACCTCAATGCGAGAGATGGTGGATCATCGATTTCCGCTGCTAGCGAAGGCGATGCCCATAGATTCGATCTTGACTCAGCAGTTTAATTCGGTAGAGAAGATGCGATCGCTTCAGATACCGCTTTTGCTGATCCACGGCACCGACGATGATATTGTGCCAGTCACGATGAGCCAGCAGCTTTATGGTGAAACAATCGTAGCGGGCAAAACCAGCAGCAGGCTGATTATGATTGATGAGGGCGATCACAACAACCTGCCGACGGCTGGAGGGGATACCTACGTCGGCTCTATTCAAGCATTTGTTGAGAGCCAGCAGCGTTAGCTCAGATGTTGCGCGTTTCTTCTGGATGGGCAAAAATTCGCTGAATAGGGTGTGCGTCCGTAGAAGTATGGACATAGCAGAGTTGGTTAGCGAGATAGCAGAATTATTTTGAAAATGCGGCGTCTGTTGTTAGTGACTGTCTGTGCTGCCAGCTTGAGCGGTTTGTCTACGACGAGTGTGGGAATGGGATGGGTAGGCGGGCGTAGTGCGATCGCCCAACCAGCCAGTCCGCCGCCGCCATTCAATCCGCAATCACCCAATCCGCGATCGCCTAGGACACTCCCACATAGTCCGCCGCTTTCTTCTTTGGAAGACGATTCAGAGGAGGCTATCAGCTTAGACCGACAGGTACTAGGTCTGCAGCGACAGGGCCGCTACGCAGAAGCTATTCCATTAGCACAAGAATCACTCAGAGTACGAGAATCTGCGCTAGGAGAAAGTCACCCAAACGTCGCTATCAGCCTCAACAACTTAGCAGCGCTATACCAGTATCAAAAGAACTATACAGAAGCACTGTTTCTCTATCAGCGAGCGCTAGCGATCAGAGAAGATTCGCTGGGGCGCGACCATATTGATGTCGCCCAAGTCCTGAACAATCTAGCCAGATTACATCAGGATCAGGGCAACTATGCAGTAGCCTTGCGCCTACTAGAGCGGGCTCTATCGATAACGGAGTCAGCGCTGGGCACAGTCCATCCCAACGTAGCAACGGTATTAAACAGTTTAGCAACGCTGTATTACGCTGAAGGCAACGTTGCTGAAGCACTGCCGCTGTATGAGCGGGCACTCTCCATCCGTGAAGCAACGTTAGATGAAAGCAGTCCTGCCATAGCGCTGAGCTTGAACAATCTAGCTGCGGTCTATCAGTATCAGGGAAACTATGCGGACGCTGTCGCCTTATTAGAACAGAGTTTATCCATCAGCGAAGTCGCATTCGATGACGATCATCCTGAGGTAGCTGATAGCTTGAATAGTTTGGCAAGTCTTTATCAGGCGCAGGGACGCTACTCAGAAGCGCTACCGCTGTATGAACGGGTCTTATCTATCCGTGAGTCTACGCTCGATAGCAATCATCCCGACATCGCCACCAGCTTAAACAACCTGGCGCTATTACTTCAATATCAGGGCCGCTATACAGACGCTTTACCCTTGCTAGAACGCGCTCTGCGGGTATACAAAACTACGCTCGGCGATGACCATCCTGGGGTAGCCGTTAGCCTCAACAACTTGGCCCTGCTGTATCAAGCGAAAGGGGACTATACAGAAGCCCTGTCGCTGTACGAACGGGCTTTATCCATCAACGAAGCAGCCTTTGGGACTGACCACCCGGCGATCGCAACCGTCTTAATTAATTCAGCTAGCACCTATAAAGAACAAGGCGACTACACAACAGCGCGATCGCTGTATGAACGCGCACTATCCATCAATGAGTCAACCCTTGGTGAAGCCCATCCCAATGTAGCGGCTATCCTCAACAACTTGGCAGTGGTTCACAAGATCCAAGGCGACTACACAACAGCATTAGCACTATATGAACGCGCACTGTCCATCAATAGCGCATTATTCGGTGACGTCCATCCCGATATCGCCACTAGCTTAAGCAATTTGGCAGCGCTGTACCATGAACAGGGAGATTACATCAAAGCCCTACCGCTACACGAGCGTGCCCTATCCATCAGAGAAGCGACGCTGGGTAACAGTCATCCAACTTTTGCTGTCAGCCTAAATGACTTGGCTAGCCTGTATCAGACGCAGGGAAACTATGCGGCAGCGCTACCATTACTAAAGCGCACTTTATCAATCAAAGAGGCAACGCTCGGCCCGGCACATCCCGATGTCGCGAATAGCTTGAACAATTTGGCAGACCTGCACTACCAGCAGAGCAATTACACAGAGGCGATCGCGCTCTATGAACAGGCTTTATCCATCAGAGAAAATGCGCTTGGCAAAGACCACCCTGATGTAGCGGTTAGCCTAAACAACCTGGCACTACCCTATCAGGAGCAAGGAAATTATGTAGCAGCCCTCTCACTTTATGAACGGGCGCTATCGATAAATGAAACTGTGCTTGGCGAAGACCATCCAAAAGTTGCTGCGACCTCAAACAATTTGGCTAGTCTGTATCAGGCCCAGGGAAACTATGCAGCAGCTCTCTCACTTTATGAACGGGCGCTATCTATAAACGAAACTGTGCTCGGCGAAGACCATCCCGAATTTGCTAAGAGCTTAAACAATCTGGCTTTGGTGTATTGGGCGCAGAACAAACTTCAGCCTGCACTCTCTGCTTTTAGTCGCGTCAGCGCCATAGAAGAAGAAAATCTGAATGACCTACTAATAGGTGCTTCTGAACAAAGAAGACAGCGCTACGCCAAAACCCTTCGAGGCACAACCTACATCAATATCTCTTTCGGTATCGAAACGGCTGCTGATAGCCCTGATAGCCTGCAGCTCGCTCTAGACCTTGCTCTAGACACTGTGCTGCGACGGAAGGGACGAGTCTTAGATGCTTCAACTAACGCCCTACAGCAGCTGATGACGCAGCTCACGCCTGAAAACGAGTCACTATTCAACGAACTTGGTACCCTGCGTAGTAGACTTGCCAATTTGCGTTTTAGTGACTTGGGTGAGCGTAATGCAGAACAGTATCGTGAGGAACTTAGCCGCATAGAGGAAAGAGCAGAGATTATAGAAGAGCAACTATCTCGCAATAGTACGGCGCTTCAAATAGAAACAGCGCCGATCTCAAAAGCAGCTATACAAACGCTGATTCCTGATAACGCTGCGCTAGTCGAATTTGTGCGCTATTCCCCTTACATACCTACAAGCGCGCTCACTCGCTGGGGCGCTCATCGATATGCCGCCTTTGTTGTTTTCGCGCAGGGGGAGGTTGAAGTGATAGATCTAGGCGAAGCAGATTCTATCGATCGGCTAACTACAGAGTTTCAAACGGCACTCAATACGCGCTCCTCTTCTATTAGAGAGATTGCTCGTCAGCTAGATGAGCGGATTATGGCTCCGGTACGGACTTCACTAGGAAACAAAACTCACCTACTGCTCTCTCCCGACAGCCAGCTCAACCTAATTCCTTTTGACGCCCTCGTTGATGAAAATGACAGCTATCTAATCGAAAACTATCAGATCAGCTACCTCAGCTCAGGCAGAGACCTGCTAAAGCTACAGCTTGACACGCCTAGCCAACAGCCCCCCGTTGTCATCGCCAACCCCAACTATGAAAAAGCCACCACCTCTCAAACAACAGCTTCTCAAACGACAGCGGTCAACAACCGATCAATCGACGCTGGCAACCTCAGCTTCAGTCCGCTACCTGGCACCGCCACAGAAGCTGAAGCGATCGCACCCCTACTTCCCAACGCTACCCTCCTCACCCAGGGCCAGGCCACCGAAACCAACCTCAAGCAGGTAAAAGGCCCCAGCATCCTCCATATCGCTACCCACGGCTTCTTTCTTCCCGATGTAGAATTTGTGCCGCCAGCTAGCACCAGCAGAAGCGGGTTTGGAGCCAGCCTAGACATTGTTAATATCAAACCGGCAGCGGGGGTCACCCCTAGCAATTTAGAGAATCCCTTACTCCGCTCTGGCCTGGCTCTAGCAGGGGCAAACAGCCGCAGCAGTGGCCGTGAAGACGGCATTTTTACCGCGCTAGAAGCCTCAGGGCTGAATCTACAGGGCACTCAGCTAGTGGTGCTCAGCGCTTGTGAAACTGGTGTCGGCTCTGTCAGCAACGGTGAAGGGGTGTATGGCTTAAGGCGAACTTTTGCCATCGCCGGAGCCGAAAGCCAGCTCATGAGCCTGTGGCAGGTTGATGATGCTGGCACCAGCGAACTGATGCAGGTTTACTATCAAAACCTGGTAGAGAAGAAACAAGGACGTAGTGAAGCCCTGCGAAATGCACAGCTAGCGCTGTTGAATACTGGCACCTATCAGCATCCTTACTACTGGTCTTCATTCATATTCTCTGGTGACTGGCGACCTTTGGACTAACTACGGACTAACGTTTCTTGACAACAATAGCAACCATAGAATTGAACCTATATAGAGTATGGTTGGCTACAGCAGCTTCTCGCCGTATGCTGAACTGCACATGGCGCTAACAGAAAGGCTCTGTAATGAAGAATAAGCTTACAGTTCTTCCTTTAACTCAGCGACAGCTATGGAACGGGATTGTTGTCATTGCGATCGCGCTAGGCGTTCTCGTTCGGGTAACGAATCTGGCTCAGCCGGTGTACTGGGTCGATGAGGTGGCGACTTCGATGCGGGTGTCTGGTTATACGCAGGCAGAAGTGGTGGCACAGGTGGCGAATGAACTGCCGCTAAGTGTATCGGACTTGCAGCGGTTTCAGACGATTCGATCCGCCGCAGAAGGCACGCCAATCGATCGTCCATTGGCGAATTTAATGCGGGTTTTGGCTCAGAGCCCAGAACATGCGCCGTTGTATTTTGTACTAGCACGCTTTTGGGCAGAGATCTTTGGTATGTCTGCGACGGCGATGCGGAGTTTGCCAGTTGTATTTGGCCTGCTAGGATTGCCCGCGATGTATGGACTGTGCCAAGCGCTGTTTTCTGATCAGTCCACTCAAGGTCGCTGGGAACAAGTGGGGATAGGTCAAAGACACTCACCGCTTAGCGTTAAAACTGCAGCAAGCGCTAAGACGGCGGCACAAGTAGCTGTTGTTCTACTGGCAGTTTCGCCTTTTTTTGTGGCATACGCTCAAGAGGCGCGTCCGTATAGTCTTTGGATTTTGCTGCTGCTGCTGACAACTCAGTTTTTATGGCGATCGCTGCAAACCAACCAGAGGCAATGGTGGATAGGCTACGGGCTTTGTCTAGTTCTAGCGCTGTACACCTCGTTGCTGACGGTGCTGGTGGTCTTAGGTCAAGGATTAGCGGTGCTGCTGTGGCATCGGCGGCGAGTGGTTGCCTATGGGATGGTGAGTGCGATCGCCCTATCGGCTCTTTTGCCCTGGGTCTGGGTGGTCTTTACGCAGTGGCAAACGCTGCAGAGCAATACACGCTGGATGGAGATATTCACGCCGATCTGGGCGACGCTGGGCACTTGGTTTTATAGCTTGGCGGTGCTGTTTTTTGATGTGCCAGTAGCCGAGCAGCCGCTGATATTTGGATTACAGGTAATCACAGCGGCGATGACGATTGGCTTAATCGGCTATGCGAGCTGGTTTTTTATCCGGCAGACGCGGCCTCAGCTTTGGGGCGTTGTGCTGGCAACTGCTTTCTCGATCCCTGGGGCGCTGCTGCTGATCGATTTAGTCCGCAGTGGTCAGGCAGCGGCAACCCCTCGCTATCTGATGCCGACTCATTTGGCGGTGCTGATTGCGCTGGCCTATTTGCTAGGCGATCGCCTGTTCCCTAGGTATCACTCCTCAACTAGAAAATGGCGACTCGTGACAGTTCTGCTGCTGAGCGTCAGTTTGATTTCCTGCCTGATTCCGCAGCCATCACCTTACCTGAAGAGTCGAAACCTAAGCAACGCGGCGCTAACGGCAATTTTGAATGAAGCGCGATCGCCCAATCTAATCACCACGCCCCACTACATTCAAGACCTAATTTCCTTTAGCTACGACCTAGCACCCGATATTACCTTCTACGTGCTAGCAGCCGAAACGGCTTCTCCTAATCGCCTGCTAGAGAATATTCTGAACGATCCTAGCCAGAATTCTGGGCCAACGTTTCTACTCGCGCCGTCAGCAGCTACGCATACAGATATCAAAGCCAATCAGCTTATCAGTTTGACTCAGGTCTATCAGCCACCGCCGCTGATCTCAGGCGGATTTGCTTTGACCTTATGGAGGGTTGAGCCAACTAGAATGATAGGAATGGATTTTAATCAGGTGGATGCTATATGACCCAGTTACAGTGCGACATTCCAGACGAGATAGCTACTCGGCTGCAGCAAAAGGCAAAGCGGATGAACTTGTCAGTGTCGAGATATCTAGCGCAGCTAATTGAAAAGGATCTGGAGACTGGCTGGCCAGAAGGATATTTTGATTTATTTGGTAGCTGTCAAGCAGCACCCTTAGAACGCCCTGAACAAGGAGAAAATCAGATTCGCGACACACTTCTGTAGATGTTCTTATTAGATGCCAACGTCTGCATTCGATTCATGAACGTTCAATCTTATGAAAATTGCCATCATTAGTTCTGGCTTTTTGCCTGTTGTCGATGGGGTAACTGTCTCGATTTTTCAGCGGGTGCGCGTGCTGAGCAAGTTGGGGCATCAGGTGTTGATTTTGTGCCCAGACTATCAGTCGGTGGCGTCGGTCTATCCGAACTGGCGTGATTATCAGGGCGAAATCTTGCCAGGGGTGCGGGTGGTGAATCTGCCGAGCGAGCCGTTTATGGGGGTGGAGTTTGAGCGGAATTTGAGCAGGCAGGCAAATCGGTTGCTAGATCAAGAACTTACTGCATTTGCGCCGGATATCGTGCATGTAGATGAACCCGATCGGATTTTCTTAGGTACGTTGAAAGCGCCAGGAGTAGCTTACGCGAAGGCGCACAACATTCCGTGCGTGGGTTTTTATCATACGAATTTTATTGACTATATCGAAGACTTTTGGCCGCTGCCTCGGATTTTGGTCGCATTCCTTCAGTGGTTCTCGATGCTGTTTATTCGGCCCGTGTTTCATGCCTACGATGCCATTTTGGTTTCTAGCCCGGTGACGCTAGAGAAGATGCGGCAGCTAAAGGTGAGGAATGTGGTGTGCGATCGCTACTTAGGTGTAGACGTTCAGGCGTTTCGAGCAGCACGTTTAGATAGCGATCCCAATTTTTTTGCCAAAGCCTATGGGATCAAAGGACTGCAAGGTAGAACCAAGCTGGTACTTCTGGGGCGGCTGACGCCGGATAAGGGCTGGGGCTTTACTGTGCGATCGCTCATTGCCTGGGCAGACAGGTTAAAGGCAAATCCGCAAACCGCCCCCTTGCTAAACAAAATTGCGTTGATCATCGCTGGGGAGGGCGATCTTCGCGATCATATTCAGACTCAGCTTCAGCCGTTGGCTGGCTCGACGGGGCTATCAGTTCACTTGCTAGGACGCATTCCGCCCGCTGCCGTACCGCCTTTGCTGGCCAACAGTGATATCCATGTCACTACCTCTGAGAAAGAGACGCTGGGCTTAACCGTCTTAGAAGCCTTTGCTGCGGGTATTCCGGCGATCGCCCCGGCAAAAGGCGGCGTAGTCACCCATATTCGTCATGGGGAAAACGGCCTGCTCTTTGAGCCTCAGAAAGCCGAAAGTTTTGGAGAGGCTCTGACCAGGCTAGCGTTCGATCCACAGCTACAGCAGCGGCTAGGTCAGCAGGCCCAGCAGGACATCACCGATTACGATTGGGAAACTGTTGTTCTGCGGCTGTTGTCTACCTGGGAGAGGCAAATAAGGATGCGATCGCCTGCTGTAGATAATTAAGCTAATCTTGACATCGTCTATCTCTCAGCATTACTACATAGAGAAGTTTGATATACAACACCCGTATGAGTGCTTTTAGCTCCCCTGCTAGTTCACCTAGCTATCCTGTTAATTCGTCTTCGCTTGAACCTGTTGCAATTGTTGGCATTGGCTGTCGCTATCCGGGCGGCGCAGACACCCCCGATCGCTTTTGGCAGATGCTCAAATCAGGCGTAGACAGCGTTACAGAGGTGCCGTCTACTCGCTGGGATGTAGATTCTATATACGATCCAAATCCGCAGACGCCGAACAAGACCAATACTCGCTGGGGCGGCTTTTTAGATCAGGTAGACCAGTTCGATCCGCAGTTTTTTGGGATTGCCCCGCGTGAAGTGGCCACCATGGACCCGCAGCAGCGGCTGTTGTTAGAAGTCACGTGGGAAGCGCTCGAAGATGCTGGGAAGCTTCCTGAAACCTTGCGAGGTTCTAGGACAGGGGTATTCGTTGGTATTGGCACGCACGACTATTCAATTATGCTGTGGCAGCAGCCGGTCAACGACCCGTACGCGACTACGGGCACGGGGAACTGCATTGCGGCGAATCGAATTTCTTATTTGTTTGACTTCAAAGGGCCGAGTCTGGCAGTCGATACGGCCTGCTCTTCTTCGCTGGTGGCGGTGCATTTGGCCTGTCAAAGTCTATGGACAGGGGAGTCGGAGATGGCGGTGGCAGGTGGGGTGAATGTGCTGCTGCTGCCGACCGTGACAGCAGGGTTTTCTAAGGGTGGCTTTATGTCAGGCGAGGGCCGCTGCAAGAGTTTTGATGCGAGCGCCGATGGCTATGTGCGTAGCGAGGGCGCAGGAATTGTTGTTTTAAAGCCGCTGTCGCAGGCGCAGGCCGATGGCGATCCGATCTATGCGGTCATTCGTGGCAGCGCCGTCAATCAAGACGGCTATAGTCAGGGAATGGCCGCGCCGAATCCACAGGCGCAGTCGGCGGTGCTAAAGGAGGCGTATCGGCTAGCGCAAGTTGATCCGGCAGCGGTGAACTATATAGAAGCGCACGGAACCGGGACGAAGCTGGGCGATCCGATTGAGGCCCAGGCATTAGGCGCTGTGATTTCAAAAGGACGTAGCCCCGAGCAAGTCTGTTCTATTGGGTCAGTCAAAACAAACTTTGGCCATACTGAAACGGCGGCGGGGATCGCCGGCTTAATTAAGGCGGCGCTGATGCTAAAGCATGGTGAAATGCCGCCAAGCCTGCACTACGTTGAACCGAATCCGGCAATTGATTTTGACCAGCTCAGGCTGAAAGTGCAGTCAGTACTCGCACCTTTGCCGCCAAAGGCATACATCGGCGTCAACTCTTTTGGCTTTGGCGGGACGAACGCGCATACGGTGCTAGAAACTTTCCCAGCAGAAAGAGAGACTGTTGCCGTCCCCGATTCGGCAAGAATTTTGACCGTTTCCGCCAAAAATAAAGCAGCTTTGCGGGCTTTGGTAGAAGCATACTTGGAATTGTTATCAGACCGATCAAAAGATCAACCGATAGATCTGAGTGCTCTGTGTGTGGCTGCGAATACTAGGCGATCGCATTTCTCTTATCGATTAGCTTTTATTGCCGAGTCAGCCGCTCAGCTAAAAGCACAGATGCAAGATTGGCTAGCGGATGAAGAAGATATTGTTGGCGTAGTTTCCGGTCAGGCAGCTTCGCAACCGTCTGAAGCAGTTGCTTTTCTTTTCACTGGACAGGGATCGCAATTTGTTGGCATGGGCCGCGAGCTGTATAAGACGCAGCCTGTTTTTCGTAGCGTGATTGACCAGTGCGCTGAAGTGCTAGCAACAGAAGACGTCAATCTGTTGGATATTCTCTTTCATTCTGAAGAGAAGGTGATTGACCAGACTCGATTTACTCAGCCTGTTTTGTTCTCTTTTGAGTATGCCTTGGCCAAGCTGTGGCAGTCTTGGGGCGTTCGGCCTGCGGTGGTGCTAGGCCACAGTTTAGGAGAGTATGTTGCGGCCTGTGTCGCGGGTGTGTTTAGCCCTGAAGACGGGCTGAAGCTAGTGGCGGCGAGAGGTCAGCTGATGCAGGCACTGCCCGCAGGCGGCGCGATGCTGTCGGTGATGGCGGATGCCTCAAGCTGCGAGCAGCTATGTGAGCAGTTGGCTGAGGGGCAAGCTGAGATTGCCGCCGTGAATGGACCACAGAGTACGGTGCTCTCTGGTGATGCAGATGCGATCGCCCGCATTGCCAAACATCTAGAACAACAGTCGATCAAAGCCAAGCCGCTGGCGGTGTCTCATGCGTTTCATTCTGCGCGCATGGAGCCGATGCTCGATCACTTTCGTAAGGTGGCAAATTCTGTTGATTTTTGTCAGCCGACGCTGCCGATGATCTCTATGTTGACCGGAGATTTGGTTTCTACAGAGATAGCGACGGCTGATTACTGGGTGCGGCATGTGCGATCGCCTGTGCGTTTTCTAGACGCAATGAAAGCGCTTTATCGGCATAATCAGCATCGGCATAATCAGCACAGTGCCAAGACTTTCCTAGAAATCGGGTCGAAGCCAGTTCTGTTGGGTATGGGACGAAGCTGCTTGTCTGATGTAGACCCGAATGCAGAAGATGTGCAGTGGCTAGCTAGCCTACGTCCATCTTTGTTGGATAAAGTCGCCATGCTCAACAGTTTGGCGGCGCTATATGTTCAGGGTGCAGATCGGAGTGCAAGGATTGACTGGCAGGCAGTAGAGCCGGAAATTGATATTAAAGGTATGCGGGTACCGCTGCCGACTTATCCATTCCAAAGGCAGCGCTATTGGTGGGATGAGGCGAGTATTCCAAGCATGGAGCCCAGCGCCAAAAGGAAGGCGTTTGGCCAGAAAACGGGTCACCCGCTAGTTGGTAACTATCTACCGCTGGCTGGTTCTAGAGAAAAACATTTTCAAAATCAGCTCAGCGCTCAATCACCTGAATACATAAAAGACCATTGCATTCTAGGACAGGTGGTGTTGCCGGGTGCGGCTTATGTAGAGATGGCGATCGCTGCCGCGCAGCAGTGGCAAAAGTCTGATTGCCTCACATTACAACAGGTGGCGATCGAAAAAGCGCTGACTTTTTCAGACTCCAAAGAAAATACGCTACAGATCTCGCTGATTCCAGACAGCGCCAATCAGGCCACTATTCAGATATTTAGTCAGTCGTCTGCAAATGAAACAACAGATAAAGCGGCAGCGGCGAGACATGCTACGGCGACGGTGGTTACCAATGAGATAGTCACCGTCGATCGGCCTTCGCTGGCAAGTTTTCAGACTACATTGTTAGCGCATCCAGTGGCGATCGCACCCTACTACCAGACCCTTAGCGAACAGGGTTTAAACTACGGGACAAACTTTCGAGTCATTCAGCAGCTTTGGCAAGACGAAGGCCAAGCGCTTAGCCAAATCCGCCTATCAGAAGACAGTTCTACTAACGACGCCTACACTCTTCATCCGGCGCTGCTAGACGGTTGCTTTCAAACCATCGGAGCCGCTGTCAAAGCAGACCCAGAGCTGGATACTGATTTGGGCACCTATCTACCCGTCGGCCTAGATCAGCTTCAGCTTTATAGCCCATTACAACAGTCCGGCTGGTGTGCGGTTGAGATACAGCCTTCGCAGGGCAATCAAAACGGTACTAGATCTAGCACGCTCAAGGCTGATTTGTCTATTTGGGATGAGGCCGGGACGCTGGCTGCTCAAATCACAGGAATGAGGCTCAAATATGTCAAAAATTCTGCCTTACAGCGGCTGTTTAGCACAGTAGAGGAATCGGCAGCCACTCAGCCAAAAGTTACCCAGACCGATCCGAGCGACTGGCTACACGAAATGGTTTGGCAGGCTACCCCCAACGCACAAGCCAGTTCAGAATCGAATAGTTCACGCCAGACTCATTCATCGCGAAGCTCAAAAGTTTGGTTACTGTTTTCAAATAGATCAGAAGATGACAGAGGAATAGGAGATCAGGTTGCAACAGAGT
>NZ_JADEXO010000121.1 GCF_015207105.1 cf. Phormidesmis sp. LEGE 11477 | reverse complement strand
CCCCTGCACTCAGTTCCACTTTATAAACATCAACATCCTCGCTGTAGTCAATGTATGTGTATGTACCATCTTCATTGAGGTAGCGGTTTCCAATATTAAAGTAGATAGAATTGCTACCAGAAAACGAAGGATTTTCAGAGCTAATTTCTGTATCTGTTGCTAAAGGAATGATATTGTTTGGCTCACTAGTTTCTCCTCGCGGAATATCCGCTCGTGTATCTACTAGGCCAAAACTACCGCTGCTGTAGTCCTCTAAAATTTCATATCCGTCTCCCACAGCTAAGCTGAAACTAGCCGTCTCTCCATCTTCAGTTTCTCCATCATCCACAACTGCCAAATTCACCAAAGCCGTATACTCCGTCATCCGCAGGTCAAACCCACCGTCACGAACCGCAGCAATCTCACCCCCCTCAACCGAAACACTCTCCAAGTCAAACTCACTCAGATTCGGCGCATCCACCGACACAACTAGTCCACCGTCAGGAATCGTGCCATTCGTCGCCAAAAACGCATGGGCACTCACCGTCCCCTCATCCTCAATCAGATAGTCCGGCCCGGTAAACAAGCTCACCTGTAGTCCTTCAGGCATGGGCGGATTAGGCGGATTGGGCGTATCTGCAAGCTGGCTCACCTCATCGGCAAATATCACCGTACTGCTCGCCGCCGCCGAGTCAATCGTGTACTCGCTAACGTCGGTAATGTCGTTCTGGTCTGCCGCCTCTACCTCATCCTGCGTCCTCAGCGACAGCGCCGCCTCTACCCGTCCATCAAACGTCTCAGGTAAAAAGGTGTCCGGCTCAGGATTGTCAAACACATCAATCGTAAAGGTGCCAAACGTCGCGCCTTCTTCAATCGTGAGGGCAAAGCCAGAGTTATCGAAGTTGGTCACCAAGCTAGCAGCGTCGATGTTCTCCAGCGTAGGATTGAAGGCAAATCCTGGTAGGTCGAGCCGATTGATAATCTGTTCTACGTCGCTATCAACATAGACCTTCAGCCCGCCTTCGGGAGCGGGTTCATCCAGGTCAAAGCGGACGGTCAGGGCCGTACCCTGGTCTTCGACGAGGGCGCTGAGATCGCCATCAAAATTGGTGGACGTGGAAAGAGATACTTGGGGCATGGTTTTGGATTCGTGAATGAATATTGAATGCGGAATGATGTAGGGCTTTGCCTTTCTCTGTGAGTATGCGCTTATAGCGGTGCGGGCTGGAGGTCAGGTAGACTGTAAAAGACTAGGATCTAAGCCAAATGAGAGGATGAGTAGAGATGCAAAGCATTACAGTGCGCTCTCATGTGGGAGCAGATGGAATTCTACATTTGGAGCTACCTGTCGCCGTGACAGAGCAAGACCTGGAGGTGACCGTTCTTTATCAACCTGTGCAGACAGATAGTCAGCATCAGTCTTCCGAATCTTTAGGATATTCCCCGAACTTTTTTGAAGAAACGGCTGGAGCTTGGCAAGGCGAGCCCTTGGTTCGAGGGGAGCAAGGAGAGTGTGATCGCAGACATTGGGACAGTCATGATCTACCTGCTTGATACCAATGCCTGCATCCAGTTCTTGAACCGACGCAGTTCTCCCATCGTCGCCAAGCTGATGTCTACGCCCAGACATGAAATTAGCCTTTGCGATGTCGTTAAAGCTGAACTCTACTACGGTGCCTATCGCAGTCGTCGCCAAGAGCAAAATCTGGCTTTGTATCAGCGGTTCTTCGGCGAGTTTGTTAGTTTGCCGTTTGATGGTGAGGCTGCAGCCATCTACGGCAGCATTCGTGCAGAGCTTGAGGCTGCTGGTACTCCGATTGGAGCTTACGATCTGCAAATTGCTGCGATCGCACTGGCTCATCATCTGACTTTGGTTACTCATAATGTGCGAGAGTTTGAGCGGGTGAAGGGATTACAGATAGAAGATTGGGAAGTGGAATAGAACCTGATACCTACCTTGCGATGTACCGCCCGATCACAAGGTGGGTATTCGTTTATCTAAATCAAAGCCACAGCCTCCTCTGGATTCGAGATATCGGCCACCACTTCAAAGCTGCTCTGCGTTAGCGCCGATGCCTGCACGCCATTAAGAATGGCTAGCGTTTCACCGCTGCTCGCTACGCCCAGCAAGGTGCTGCTGTCCTCTTGAGTGATTGTCAAGGCAGCGAACATTAGCTCGCCTTCGACTAGACCAATCCGGTCGATGCCGACTTCAAAGTCGAGAATAGTATCGGTGCCGTCGCCATTGCCAAACACAAACAGATCGCTGCCGCTGCCGTTGGAGAAATTGTCGCCGACGAGGATGTCGTTGCCAGCGGTGCCCATGATGATGTCGTCGCCGTCATCGCCCCAGATGAAGTCATCACCTGCATCGCCGCTGAGGATGTCGTTGCCGGACTTGCCGCCGATCCGGTCAGAGCCCTCGCCGCCAAAGATAATATCATCACCGCCAGCGATGGTGTCTTGAGTGCTGCGGTTATTCAAATCGCCGCGCAGCAGGTCATCCCCGTCGCCGCCCAGAATCAGATCGCTGCCTATACCGCCAGCGATGGTGTCATCGCCGCCCATGCCGTCGATACCATCAATGCGATCGCTGCCAACTATTGTGTCATCTTCTACGGTGCCGGCTTGATCGATCCTGACGGTGCCATCGGCAAATACCTCCACTCGTTCTCCTAGCTCATTCAAGCCAGCGAAAGTGTTGTCCACGTAGGTTTCACCAGTGCGCCCTGTATCCAACAGATCTTGGGTAGTACGAGTAAAGAAAGACACATCTTCGTGAGAGCTAAAGCCAATAGGAAAGTCAAATTCATTCGCCCAGTCATCGATATGGAGGTGAGGCACAGGTGTCTGCCCTTGAGAGTTGAACTCGGGTACCGACCAGAAGCTAAGGCCGCTAAAGCCGTCAGCCGACGGCGTTTTTTCACCAAAGTTGAAGCCGTTTGGCCCGAGAAGAAATCCATCTTGTATAAGCTCCCTGGTGCCGATGTCAAAAGCAAAGTTGAAATCACCGAAGGTCAGGTGATTGTCTTCGTAGGTGCGTAGCAGGTTGCCATCGGGATCAAAAAAGGAGATATCAAAGGCGGTGAGATCTTTTTCGCGGACGATGTCTTCGGTGTAGATCTGATCGCTGTCGTAACTGAAAGTGCCCTGAACACTAAAGCCAGCAATTTGACCCGTCCAGTCAAAATTGAAGGTGGTAATCCCTGAGCTTTCAGAGAGATCAGCCCACTCTTCTGGCAGCAGATTAGCCAGAATATCAAAGCCGCCGTCGCCGTCTGGCTCTAGCACATAGGCAATGCCCTGTGGATCGGGGTAGATGCCCGTGCCCGATTCAAACAAATCGTCGTGACCAACAATCACTGTGTTGGTGCCCTCGGCAGGCATCATTGTCAAGAAAGGCGTGACGTTCGCCTGCATCTGTTCTATCTGTTCATCGGTGTAGTCTTCAAACGGTAGGAAGTTTAGAGCGGAGTCTTTTTGATATTCACCGAAGGCGATCGCAGCCGTTTCCACCGCTCTGCCGTAGTCGCTAGTAATCACATGATCAAAAGGAATATCAGAGAGCTCAAACCCTTCCCCAATCGCCAGCGACTGCTGCACGCCGATTTCGCTAAGCACCCGTTGAGTTGAAAAGTTGTTGACATCAGCGGTGACCTGATCGGCGAAGTCTCTTTCTGTTTGAGCATGCCTAAAGTAGATAACGTGGCCACCCGCTTGCAGCTTGTCCAAAAGAGCTGCGCCTTCTAGCTGATCGACAAAGTCGGCGTTCGCCTGCTCACCAGGGTTGAGTTCGCCTTCGTAGGTAGGCGACGATGTGACAAAGTCAAAGCTATCGCCTGGGGTCCATCCGTCAAAGCTTTCATCCCCGGTATCTACCGGATCGCTGCCGCCGCCTGTCGGCAAACTCACGCCTTCGGATAGCTCTATCCATTCTTCTGGCAACAGGTTGGCAATGATATCAAAACTACCGCTGCCGTCCGGCTTGAGCAGGTAGGCAATGCCCTGCGGGTCAGGGTAGATGCCTGTTCCTGCTTCAAATAGGTCGTCGTGACCGACGACGATGGTATTGGTGGCCACCTCGGGAACCATCGTCAAAAAAGGCGTGACGTTCACTCGCATCTCTTCGATTTGAGCGTCGGTATAGTCTTCAAATGGGAGAAAGTTTAGGTCAGAGTCTTTTTGATATTCACCGAAGGCGATCGCGGCTGTCTTCACAGCGCGGCCATAGTCGCTGGTAATCACATCATCGTATGGAATTTGAGAGCGCTCAAACCCCTCACCGATGACTAGAGACTGCTGTATACCAATCTCGCTGAGCACCCGTTGAGTTGAAAAGTTGTTGACATCAGCAGTGACCTGATCGGCAAAGTCTCTTTCTGTTTGAGCATGCCTAAAGTAGATAACATAGCCGCCATCTTGCAGATCGTCTAGCAGTGCTTCGCCTTCTAGCTGATCGGCAAAGTCAGCATTTGCCTGCTCACCAGGACTAAGCTCACCTTCATAGGTAGGTAGCTGTGTGACAAAATCAAAGCTATCTCCTGGCTGGTAACCTTCGCGTTCAATTTGAGACATGGTTGGATTTCCTTTATTTGTCGTCGATTTTGTTGTAGAAAATCTTACAGATTTATGTATTCGTAACCTGGATAGACGGTCAGGTTCGTACCTTGGTCTTCAGTTAGGGCGTTGCGATCGCCGTCAAAATCTGTAGGCGTGGAAAGAGATACTCGGGGCATGGTTTTGGAGTTATAGAAAAACAATGAGTGATGAGAGACGAAAGGGAATACGCTATTTTTTGTACGCATCGGCACACTCACTTATGGGAGTCGATGCTCGTAGGCTACTATTGACTTTGGAGTATATAGACAAGGGTGAACATGAATACGAAGCGCCTAATCCTCGAAACAGATGCAATGGGAAACTTAAAGCAGGTGCCCAAGCTGCCGCCAAACCAGCAGCTAGAAGTGATTATTATGCCTGTAGAAGAGCCAACTGGCGCAGACGACAAGCGCCGTCAGCCGCACCCTGAAATCGCTGGAAAAATAAAGCTACTCGATGATATTTTCGATAGCATTCCAGCTGCCGATTGGAATTTGAATTCATGATTGTTCTTGACACCCACATTTGGCTGTGGTGGATAAACGAAGATAACAAAAAGCTTGATTTAACTCGCAAAACGCAAATTGAGCGGAGCGATTCAGTTGCGGTTTCTGCCATTAGTTGTTTAGAGGTTGCTTGGTTAGAACGACACGGGCGGATTGAACTGCCGCTGAGCCGGGCAGACTGGTTTGAAAGAGCATTAGCAGGTTCTGATATCATCTTGATTCCGATTACGCCACAAATTGCGGGGACTGCTGTCGATTTGCCTGAACATCATCGCGACCCGCAGGATAGGTTGATTATTGCGACTGCGATCGCTCATGACGCTTTCTTGATGTCTTCAGATGGCAAGTTTCCAGACTATGAAGAACTCAAAGGTAAGCTGCTGTGAGTCTTCAAGAGCAACCCAGTGCGCGACCATCGCTATGCAGTCACACACTGGATGCTCTATGTGTTTTAAATCAAAGCTATTGCCTCCTCTAGATTCGAGACGTCAGCCACCACCTCAAAGCTGCTCTCAGTCAAGCTGCTGGCCTGTACGCCGTTGAGAATAGCTAGCGTTTCACCGCTGCTCGCTACGCCCAGTAGGGTAGTGCTGCCGTCTTGGGTAATCGTCAGATCAGCGAACATTAGCTCGCCTTCGACCAGGCCAATGCGATCGATGCCGACCTCAAAGTCGAGGATAGTATCGGTGCCGTCGCCATTGCCAAACACAAACAGATCGCTGCCGCTGCCGTTGGAGAAATTGTCGCCGACGAGGATGTCGTTACCAGCGGAGCCCATGATGATGTCGTCGCCGTCATCGCCCCAGATGAAGTCGTCGCCCGCATCGCCGCTGAGGATGTCATTGCCAGATTTTCCTCCGATGCGATCGCTCCCTTCACCGCCGAAGATGATGTCGTTGCCGCCCATTACATCGTCTTGGGGGTTGCGGCTGTTTTCATCACCGCGCAGTATGTCGTCGCCATCGCCACCGAGAATGATGTCGTTGCCGAGGCCACCTGCAAGGGTGTCGTTACCGGCTAGGCCGTCGAGGGTGTTGTTGCCTGCGTCGCCACTTAGGGTGTCGTCGCCATCGGTGCCGATAATATCAAGATCGGGGGTATCACCTGAAGTCAAGCTAACGTTGAGGTCGTATTCTCCTGAGAAAACGCCAATTTCCGGGAAAACCCAACCGCTACCACTGCCTTCTACATTGGGATCGTAGTTGTTGTTTCCAAGCTGACTGATGCCTACATAATAGGTCCCTGCTGATTCGGCAGTAAACTCAAGATAAGGATCGCGGCTAAATTCTTCGTCGGGCGCTGCTGCATTATTGTTGCTAGCTAGTTCGTTTCCATCTGCATCAAACACCCGCAGTTCCGAATCTAAGCGCAAGTCAACGCCTTCATATAGCGATAGTTCTAATCCGCCGACAGCATCAACATCAAGCTTGACGGTATCTCCTGCTTCGAGATTAAGAGTGTACAGATCTACATCTTCGCTGAAGTCGTTATTGTTACGGAAGCCTTGGCCAGGATCTAAGGATGAAATACCACCTCTAACAGTAACACCAGAGTTTTCTAAATTGAGATTGAGATCGTCGGCCTGAGAAATAGTGTCATTAGCATCAATTTCCTCAGTTACAGGAACTTGATTGGAATTGTCAGCTAGAGTGAGCGTTGCTTCATTGGTATCTGGATTAATGGTGGAACCAACAGCCTCAGATAAGGAGAAGGTTGCTGTTTCCAGTCCTTCTGTTTCACCATCGGCTAGCACAGGTAACTCAACTGTAGCGGTAGCATCGGTAATGTTAAGTGAGAATCCTGAATCGGTAGTTTCAGTAATTTCTCCTCCCGCTACGGTTAGTGCCGCTACGTCAAACTCTGAAAGCTCAGGCGCATCAACGTTAACCGTAACCCCTTCTGCTGTTGGGTCTGCTGTAAGATTGAAGGTCAGCACACCCATCGAATTTTCTGACTCTACTAACGTCTCAGATTCACTACTCAAGCTGACTTCCACAACTGAATCTGGGGTATCGGCAATAGTGAACGTAGCCTCACCTCCAGCACCAATAGAGTAGCTAGGAGATTCTACTAACGAAAAACTGAATTCTTGTAATCCTTCATCAAAAGGATCTTCAAACACAGGGAGGCTAATGCTGGCTTCTTGTTCAGTAATTTTGAAGTAGAAGCCACGAAAGTCACCGTCAGGAGAAGGGAAGACACCACCGTCTACTTTGATATTAGAAATATCAAACTGAGGAAGAAGTCCAGCAGAACTTCCACTGACTCGAACAACAACGCCTTGCTCTGGCGGCGGTTCGCTCAAGGTAAAGGTTAACGCTGTTTCGGTTCCCTCAGATTCGATAAGTTCAGTTTCGCTGAGGCTAATCTCAATCTCCGGAATTACTGTTGTTTCAGGAACTTGCTCTGGATCGTAATAGGTGATATTGATTTCAGAGGCTTCACTATCAACGGCATAACCTTCCCCTGACTCTAGAGACCAAGTGACATCTTCAGGCGCTTCTACATCTGGCTCGATGTTATCTGCCCATCCAATGCTTTGAGCGCTAAGTGTGACGAAGGCATTAGGCTCAAAAACTCTTAGCTGAAAGCCTGTTTCACGTCCTGTTTCGTCGTAGATAACCGTTTCTAGATCTGAGCCTGGAGAGAAGGGCGGCGAAAATAGGCTACGTCGAGTGACATATTGTCTTAGGTAGTTGTCGCTATTAACATTGACTAAAATTCCCTCTTCAGGAATTTCTCCTTCGGTTTCCAACGTAAGGAAAAGGATAGAGTTTGTTATTGCTGTCCCTTCTGTCAGATACGAGTTGACTACGTTTTCTGTATCTGGGTCAAGCGTAAAAGTCGCAGCATCCAAAGAAACAGTTGGTGAACCGGGTGCTGCATCGCTACTCTCACCATTACTGCTATCAATAGCACCGTTGCCATCAAAAAATTGAGGCAGCTCTAGAGCAATCTCTGGATTTAAGGCAATAGTAAGGTCATACTCACCTACCCGAGTTTGTCCGTTTCCGAAATTAAGGTCATTATCTCCAAGCCCTGGGATAAAAGGATCGTATTTAACGGCATTAGGAAAGTCTATAAGGTCTACAAAGGAATCAGGACTACCGCTAATTTGATTGCTTATGCCTAAGTAGTAAGTTCCATCTTCTGGGGCTACAAATTCTGTGTAAGAATCCCTGCTAACAAAAAGTTCTCCGGGGCCTTGACCTGCCCAGGTAGATGATAGTTCCTGACCCGCTGAATCAAATATTCGCTGTGATATAAAAGGCCCTCTTGAACTGTCGAACACAAATTCAGTGATGTCTTCTGGAGGATCGCCCCGTAACCAACTATCGGCATCGACACCTATTAAATCGCCTTCTTCTAGTTCAAAGGAGTAAAAATCGACATCTTCAGTAGCATCGATGTAAGTGTAAGTTCCATCGTCGTTAAGATAGCGGTTACCAATATCGAACTCAATCGAAGTGGTCAGAAACGTAGGTTCTGCTTCATTTAGGTCTAAGGAAATTGCTTCAGGGAGTGTATCATTACGCTGATTTAGAGCGCCTGCTGGAATTTCGTTGGTAGTATCAGCTATGTCGAAGCTGCCGCTACTAAAAGCTTCATTCACCTCATACCCATCACCAACTTCTAAACTAAAACTGGCAGTTTCTAAACCCTCAGCTTCACCATCCGCCGCAACTGGCAAATCTACCAGCACCGTGAAGTCTGTCAGCAGAATATCGAAGCCGTCTTCTCGAACTCCGACAATCTCACCGCCTTCGGAGACATTAATGCCATCCAGGTCGAACTCATTCAGCCCCGGCGCACTCACCGACACCAACAATCCCTCTTCTGGAATCGTCGCCCCCGTCACGTTAAACACATGCGCCGACACCGTGCCTTCTTCTTCCACCAAAAAGTCCGGCCCCGTATTCAAACTCACCAGCGGCAGTCCTGAAGTCGGTGGCCCGGTCGGTGGAGTCGGCGGTGGCTCTGGCGACTCCGCAAGCTGGCTCGCCTCATCCGCAAACAGCACCGTACTGGTCGCCCCATCCGGGTCTACCGTGTAGTCGCCCAGCGTTCCCACATCAGCCAGGTCTGCTTGCTCAACTTCGCCCGCCACCCTCAGCGCAAACGCCGCTTCTACTAGGCCATCAAACGTCGCAGGCAAAAACGTATCTGGCTCTGGGTTGTCGAACACATCAATCGTAAAGCTGGCGGTGGTTGCCCCTGCATCAATCGTGAGGAAAAATCCCGAGTTGTCGAAGTTCGTGCCCAGCAGGTTAGGGTTGATGTTCTCTACGGTGGGATTACCGGCAAAGCCGACCAAATCGAGCCGGTTGACAATCTGTTCTATCTCGCTATCGACATACACCTTCAGCCCACCTTCGGGGGCCGGTTCGTCGAGGTCAAAGCGGACGGTAAGGGCTGTACCCTGGTCTTCGACGAGGGCGTTGCGATCGCCATCAAAGTTTGTAGACGTGGAAAGAGATACTTGAGGCATAATTTTGGGGCTCTAAAGAAATAGTGAATGATGAATGATGTAGGGCTTTGGCCCTTCTTTGTGAGTACGATGAGTGACGAAAGAAATGCGCTATCTTTGGGTATGCATGGATACGCAAGCTTAAGGAGGTTGATAGCAGATGTAAAAAAGTAGGCATTTGGGCCTAGAAAGTAGTTTTGGGGTTGTTTGATATGTCATCTTTATTAGAAAGAATTACGGTTAATCCTAGGCAGTGTGGTGGGCGGCCTTGTATTCGAGGAATGAGAATTCGAGTGTCTGACGTTTTAGATTTGTTTGCAGCAGGACTTGAGAGTCAAGAAATTTTGACGGAGATGCCCGACCTAGAGGCCGATGATTTGAAGGCTGCACTCGCTTATGCGTCCCGCAAAATTGACCATCCGGTGCTACTTGTATGACTCTTTGGGTCGATGCCCATTTGTCGCCTGCGATCGCAATCTGGATAACAGAAACCTTTGATATCACGGCAGTTGCCTTGCGAGATCTCAACTTAAGAGATGCCGAAGATCCAGATATTTTTGCAGTGGCAAAAGCACAAAAAGCGATCGTCATGACTAAAGATAGTGATTTTGTTGAGATGGTCGAGCGGTTGGGTTCTCCGCCGCAAATAATTTGGTTGACTTGTGGCAATACTTCCAACGCTCGGCTGCGTGAAATTTTGAGTGAAACGCTACCTCGTGCCCTAGAACTTTTAAGCGCTGGTGAGCCGCTAGTAGAAATTAGTGGAAACTAGCAGCTCGCCCTGAGCAATCGGTGTCTTTAAATTAAGGCCAGTGCCTCCTCTGGGTTTGAGACATCGGCTACTACCTCGAAGCTGCTTTCTGTCAGCGCCGATGCCTGCACGCTGTTTAGAATCGCCAGGGTTTCACTGCTGCTAGCTACGCCTAGCAGGGTATTGCTACCGTCTTGGGTAATCGTCAGATCAGCGAACATTAGCTCGCCTTCGACCAGGCCAATCCGGTCTGTACCCACCTCAAAGTCGAGGATAGTATCGGTGCCATCGCCATTGCCGAACACGAACAGATCGCTGCCGCTGCCGTTAGAGAAGTTGTCGCCCACCAGGATATCGTTGCCCGTCACACCCATGATGATGTCGTCACCGTCGTCGCCCCAGATGAAGTCGTCGCCCGCATCGCCGCTGAGGATGTCGTTGCCAGATTTTCCTCCGATGCGATCGCTCCCTTCACCGCCGAAGATGATATCGTTGCCGCCCATTACATCGTCTTGGGGGTTGCGGCTGTTTTCATCACCGCGCAGTATGTCGTCGCCATCGCCACCGAGAATGATGTCGTTGCCGAGGCCACCTGCGAGGGTATCGTTACCGGCTAGGCCGTCGAGGGTGTTGTTGTTGGCATCGCCAGTTAGGATATCGGCATCATCGGTGCCGATGATGTCAGTAGTGGAAGTATCACCTGTTGTGAGGCTAACACTAAGGTCGTATTCACCTGGGAAAACGCCGATTTCTGGAAAAGTCCAACCACTTCCACTACCTCCTACATTAGGGTCATAATTGCGGTTTCCTAGTTGACTGACGCCTACATAGTAGCTACCTGTTTCTTCAGCAGTAAACTCAAGATAGGGATCGCGACCGAATTCTTCATCGGGTGCGGCTGCGTTGTTGACGCTGGCAAGCTCGTTACCATTGCTATCAAACAAGCGTAATTCGGAGTCCAAACGTAAATCAACGTCTTCAAGCCCTACAAGCTCTAGTCCACCGACAGCATCAACATCGATAGTGACTGTATTTCCTGCTTCCAAATCAAAGGTGTAGAAGTCTACATCCTCGCTGGGGTCAGTGCGTTCAGAGAAATCTTGCCCAGGGTCAAAAGAGGTAAGACCACCTCTAACTGTAGTGCTGAGATTCTCTAAATTGAGATTAAGCGATTGAGCTTGAGCAAGGGTGTCATTATCATTGAACTCTTCAGTGACAGGAACCTGATTTGGATTGTCGTAAAGGACGATGACTGCTTCGTTAGTGTCTGGATTAACCGTAGAGCCGGTTGTTTCAGCCAAAGAAAAAGTTGCCGCTTCTGTTCTTCCTACTTCAGCATCTGCTCGGATAGGTAACTCGACTGTGGCAGTGACATCGGTAATGATAAGAGAGAAACCTGAATCGGTAATTCCAGTAATTTCTCCTCCCATTACAGTCAATGCATCTACGTCAAACACTGAGAGTTCAGGCGCATCGACGGTCACCGTAACGCCCTCTATTGGTGGGTTTGCAGTGAGGTTAAAGGTCAGTACACTTGCCTGATTTTCAGACACAACTAAAGTATCTAAATCGCTACTCAAACTCACTTCTACAACTGAATTTGGATTATCGGCAATGGTAAAAACGGTTTCACTGGCATTGCTATCAACAGTGTAATTGGGCGCTTCTTGCAGAGAAAAGCTAAAGCTTTGCAGTCCTTCATCGAAGGGATCTTCAAACGTGGGGAGGGTAATAGATGCTTCTTGTTCGGTAATTTTGAAGAAAAAGTTACTGAAGTCGAAGTTAGGCGAGGGAAAGACACCACCTTCAATTTCGAGATTGAAAATATCAAACTGAGGGAAAAGACCTGCACTACTGCCATTAACCTGGACAACGATTCCTTCTTCTGGTGGCGGCTCACTCAGGGTAAAAGTCAGAGTTGTTTCTGTTGCCTCAGATTCAATCAGCTCGGTTTCACTCAGACTAATTCCCACTTCTGGAACTATCGAAAGTTCGGGAACTTGATCGGGGTCGTAGTAAGTAGCCGTAAATTCACTGGCATTACTGTCAATGTTGTAGCCCTCTCCAGTTTCGAGGAAGAAGCTCACGTCTTCGGGGGCTTCAACGTCCGGCTCGATAATATCTGCCCAGCCCTCACTCTGAGCATTGAGGGTGATAAAGGTGTAGGGTTCAAAAACTCTTAACTGAAGGCCCGTCTCCCGTCCGGTTTCATCAGAAATAAAGCTTTCTAGTTCTGAACCTGGTGTAAAAGGTGATCCTTGTTGAAACGTACGTCGAGAAACGTATTGTCGCAGATAGTTATCGCTATTGACATTGACTAAAATTCCTTCTTCAGGAATATCTCCTTCAGTTTTTAACGAAAGAACAAGGCTAGAACCTGTTCCTGGCGTTCCTTCGGTTAAATAAGGACTCGTTAGGTTCTCTGTGTCAGGATCGGTAGTGAACGTTAAAAATTCTAAGGAAACAGTGGGTAAACCTGGTTCTGTGTCGCTACTACCACGGTTACTGTTTTCAGCACCGCCGATAGCAAATTGAGGAAGTTCTAGAACAACCTCTGGATTCAAATTAATCGTGAGGTCATACTCAGGGATCCAAGGATCGCCATTTCCACAATCACCGTTATCCCCACTCCCTGGGACAAAAGGATCGTATTTCCAGCGCTCAAAGCCACGAAATTCTGCAAAAGCTTGGGCAAAACCACTAGCAGCATGACTGAGACCCAGATAGTAAGTTCCGCTTTCTGGCGCTTCAAACTCCAGGTAAGAATCCTCAGCCTGATATAGTTCTCCAGGGCCTTGTCCTAACCAATTTGCTGCTATTTCATTCCCTTCCGAGTCGAATATTCGCTGTGCTAAATCAGGCCCTTCGGAATCGTAAGTAAAGATGTTGGTAAGATCTGTTGAAGGTTCGCCCCGTTGATATCTATCAGCGTCAATGCTGATAACATCACCTGCTTCCAGCTCAAAGGAATAAAAATCGACATCTTCGGTGTTATCAATATAGGTATAAGTTCCATCACCATTCAGATAGCGATTCCCGATATTAAAGTCGATTGAAGCTGTGAAAGAGGTGGGATTGGCTTCACTTAGCTCAATAGGAATAGCCAAAGGAAGCGCGTCATTAAGCTGGTTGAGTGACTCAGCAGGAATTTCGGCGGCAGTATCAACAAGATCGAAGCTACCGCTATTGAAAGCTTCATTCACCTCATATCCATTACCTGCTTCCAGGCTAAAGCTAGCAGTTTCTAACCCTTCTGCTTCCCCGTCCGCCGCAACTGGCAAATCTACCAGCACCGTGAAGTCTGTCAGCAGAATATCGAAGCCGTCTTCTCGAACTTCAACAATCTCACCACCGTCTGAGATATTAATCCCATCTAGGTCAAACTCACTCAGCCCCGGCGCACTTACCGATACCAACAATCCCTCTTCAGGAATTGTCGCGCCCGTCACGTTAAACACATGCGCCGATACTGTGCCTTCTTCTTCAACTAAGAAGTCCGGCCCCGTATTCAAACTCACCAGCGGCAATCCTGAAGTCGGTGGCTCTGTCGGCGGCTCTGTTGGTGGCTCTGGTATATCTGTAAGCTGACTGGCATCATCAGCAAACAGCACTGCACTCATCGCCCCATCTGGATCAATCGTGTAGTTGCCCAACGTGCCGACATCTGCTAAGTCTTGCTGCTCCACCTCTGTTGTTAGCATGAAGGCAGCTTCTACCAAACCATCAAACGTTTCCGGCAAGAAGGTATCCGGCTCAGGATTATCGAACACATCAATCGTAAAGCTGGCTGTCGTCGCGCCTTCGTCAATCGTGAGGAAAAAGCCTGAGTTGTCGAAGTTGGTGCCTAGCAGGTTGGGATTGATGTTCTCTACCGTCGGGTTACCAGCAAAGCCGACCAAATCGAGCCGATTGACAATCTGTTCTATCTCGCTATCGACATACACCTTCAGCCCACCTTCGGGGGCCGGTTCGTCGAGGTCAAAGCGGACGGTAAGGGCTGTACCCTGGTCTTCGACGAGGGCGTTAAGGTCGCCATCAAAGTTTGTAGACGTGGAAAGGTTGACTTGCACCATGGGGGCTCCTGAGTTGTTTTGTAAATTGAAAAGGTTGAGGTTTAGCTACGCTCAGCCAACGGAAGTATTGGTATTAAAGAAATTAAGCATAGGGAAGGCTTGTTCATAGCTAGGGTGGAACGCTAACAAGCTGAAGCCACAAAACAGCAATTGGAATCAGAACGCCAACGGACGGCACGTTTGATTGAGCAACTGCGATCGCCCGACCCAGGCCCGGATAATTTAACGGATGGTAAACTATCGTAAGCAACCTATTTTGAGGGCTATGTGGGTATGGACAGTCAATATGTAGAGCAGCGCGATGCAGGTTACTGGATTGCACATACCCGAATCTCATTAGATTCTGTTGTTGTGGCATTTTTGCAGGGATTAACGTCCGAGACGATTGCTGCTGAGTGTTTTCCGTCTTTGAGCTTGGAACAGGTTTATGGTGCGATCGCTTACTACTTAGGGCATCGCGATGAGATTGATGCTTATCTGCAACAGGCCGACTCAGAGTTTGCTGTCCTTCGAGAAGCCACTCGCGAACAGGATCGGCCATTTTATGAAAAGCTAATGCAGGCCAGACGAGCGCCTGTGGGTCAGCAATGATTTGTTTCCAGGCAGATGCAGATTTGAACCAAATTATTGTCAAAGCCTGCCGACGCGCCGAGCCTAATATGGATTTCCAGACGGCTGCTGAAGGCGGGCTAATTGGAATTAGCGATTCAGAAGTCTTAAGCGTTGCAGCTAGGTTAGAGCGAGTACTTGTGACGCATGACCGGAAGACGATGCCAATGCATTTTGCGGATCGCATTGTTGACAAATCTAGCGCTGGCGGCGTTGTTGTTCCGCAGTCAATGGCAGTTCGAGCTGTTGTAGGTGATTTAGTGCTCATTTGGATGGCGAGTGAAGCAGAAGAGTGGGTCAATCGGATTCGGGCGCTGCCTTTGTAGAGCAAGAAGAGACGCAAAAAGAAAAAATTAGCCGCCGCGAGAAACTGCATGGCGGCTAAGTCTGTAGCGTCTAGATCAAAGCCATTGCCTCCTCTGGGTTCGAGACATCGGCCACCACTTCAAAGCTGCTCTGTTTGTGGACGTGGAAAGGGATACTTGGGTCATGGTTTGGGGGCTCCTGAGTTATCTAAACGGGTTTGAATGAGTTTGGGAAGTTTGGATTTCGGCTACGCTCAGTCCATGAGAGCGATCGCATTAAGACGGCTAGGGAGTAAGGAAAACGGGCTTTATAATAAGAACTGACGAGCAGACCCTTTTGAGGCATTCATCATGGTTTCGCAGCCGCTTTCACGCCTACCTAGCACCACAGAGCTACCCTGCTCTGACGACATTCCTGTGGGCTTGTCATTTGGTTCGCTATCGCGAAGTGAAGAACAAAATCTGCTGCCCAATCTGCTGTTGCTAGCTCTCGCTAGCCTGTGGGCCGAACGTATGGACTGGTTCTTTGGGGTAGATATGGCGGTGTATCACACCACTGGCGTAAGCACTAAGGTGCCCGTGGTGCCAGATGCGTTTTTGAGCATTGGCGTAGAAAGGCAAAAGGCCAATCAACCGCGAGGGCGGCTGAGCTATGCAATGTGGGAAGAGGGTGAAACTGCGCCCATACTGGCCATAGAGCTAGTGTCGCAAACGCCTGGAAAAGAGTACGGCGAGAAGTTGGAGATCTATCACCGCTTGGGCGTACTGTACTACGTGGTGTACAACCCTTTGCACTGGAAGCGAGACCAGCACCAGCCGTTTGAGGTGTACAAGCTAGAAGCAGGAGAATACCAGCTTCAGCTAGGTGAACCTTTTTGGATGCCAGAAGTTGGGCTGGGCATTGGCCGAGCCAGGCAGCTAGTGGGCGGACTAGAACGAGAGGTGCTGCTGTGGCACAACGAGCAAGGGCAGGCTTACCCGGTGCCAGAAGCTGAGATGAAAGCGCTGCGATCGCAGCTAAGAAAGTCAGATCAACGGGCACAGGCCGCTGAGCAACGAGCCGAGGCAGAACGCCAGCGAGCCGAAGCCGCAGAACGCCAAATTGAAGTAGAACGCCAACGGGCAGCAAAACTGATAGAGCAATTGCGATCGCTCGGCATCGATCCAGACAAAGACTAGGTTTACGACATTCCATCAGACACAATCTCATTACGAACTCGCCTGTAAAGAGGGGAAAGACACTAGCATTTCCCCTTCCGTTTATCTAAATCAAAGCCATTGCATCCTCTAGATTCGAGACATCCGCAACAATTTCAAAGCTGCTCTGCGTTAGCGCCGATGCCTGCACGCCGTTGAGAACAGCCAGCGTTTCACCGCTGCTTGCGACACCCAACAGGGTAGTGCTGCCCTCTTGAGTAACCGTCAGGTCAGCGAACATTAGCTCGCCTTCGACTAGGCCAATCCGGTCAGTGCCGACTTCAAAGTCGAGGATGGTATCTGTTCCATCGCCGTTGCCGAAGACGAACAGATCGCTGCCGCTGCCGTTGGAGAAGTTGTCGCCAACGAGGGTGTCATTGCCAGTGACGCCCATGATGATATCGTCGCCGTCATCGCCCCAGATGAAGTCGTCGCCTGCGTCGCCGCTGAGGATGTCGTTGCCGGATTTGCCGCCGATGCGGTCATTACCCTCGCCGCCGAAGATGATGTCGTCGCCGCCCATGATGTTGTCTTGGGTGGAGCGGTTGTTGCGATCGCCGCGTAAGATATCGTTGCCTTCGCCGCCTGTGATGATATCGTTGCCGAGGTCACCGAAGAGGGTGTCGGGGTTGGTAGTACCGGTGAGGGTCTCATCGCCGGGTGTAGGGGTGACT
>NZ_JADEXO010000013.1 GCF_015207105.1 cf. Phormidesmis sp. LEGE 11477 | reverse complement strand
GATCTACTCTATCTAAAGGGGCTCTATCTAAAAGCGCTCCTTAACAGGGAGAATAGAATGTCACGCCTCGCGTAGGAAGCTAGTCTATGTCGTTTGAGTGGATGCCTTTGTTGCTGGTGACATCGGCCATGGAGACACTGCGATCACCGATCGCTACTTTTGTCTTACTGCTGGCGATCGCGCTGATTATTCCCCCTATTTTTGAGCGACTGAAGCTGCCGGGACTGGTGGGTTTGATAGCGGCGGGCATTGTCTTTGGCAGTAGCGCCTTGGGCTGGCTCGATCCCGCCTCAGAAACAATGAAGCTGCTCTCTGAGATTGGCAAAATCTATTTAATGTTTGTAGCCGGCTTAGAGATTGATCTAGCGCTGTTTCAAAAAACTCGAAATCGCTCGCTCACGTTTGGCACGCTCACCTTTATTATTCCGTTCGTCAGTGGCCTGGTCTTAGGACTAGGCTTTGGCTTTGGCTGGCTAGCGGCTGTCCTGATTGGTTCTTTATTGGCTTCCCACACGCTGCTGGCCTATCCGATTATTCAGCGGCTAGGCGTGGTCAGTGACGAAGCGGTAACCATTACCGTAGGGGCGACGATTGTTACCGATATTACCGCGCTGATTGTGCTGGCCGTGTGTCTAGGCATTAGCAAAGACAATTTTACCGCCGTGAAGCTGGTCGGTTTGTTGGGCTCGTTAGGGCTCTATACAGTCGCCGTTTTATGGGGACTCAAGCGATTAGCGGTTTCCTTTTTTCGATCGACTGGTAAAGATGAGGGCAACCAGTTTTTGTTTGTAATGCTTTCGGTTTTCTTGGCGGCGGTAGTGGCTCAGATGATCGGCGTAGAAGGCATCATCGGCGCTTTTTTGGCGGGGCTAGCGATCAACAGCGTGATCGGCGATGGAGCCGTCAAAGAAAAAACAGAATTTCTCGGCAGCGTTCTGTTTATTCCTATGTTCTTTATCAATATGGGATTGCTGCTCGATCTGGCGGCTTTGCGGAGTCTGTTTGAATTTATTCAGCTGCCGCTGTTCATTGTGTTGACGCTGCTGGGCTCCAAGCTGCTGGCCTCACTGATTACCAAATGGTGCTTTGGCTATAGCTGGATCCAAAC
This sequence comes from cf. Phormidesmis sp. LEGE 11477, assembly GCF_015207105.1. Classification (GTDB taxonomy): domain Bacteria; phylum Cyanobacteriota; class Cyanobacteriia; order Phormidesmidales; family Phormidesmidaceae; genus Phormidesmis. The sequence goes on along the minus strand of NZ_JADEXO010000013.1, from coordinate 76,375 downwards.
CTGGACAATGTGGTCTCTTTCAATTCCCCAAGTAGCGGCCACTTTAGCAGCGGCGCTAGTCGGCTATCAGGCCAATATCATCAACGCCCAGGTGTTTAATAGCGTCATTTTGCTGATGCTAGTGACCGCCATATTAGGCCCATTGGTGACGGCTCAAACGGCTCGGCGACTATCCATACAGGCAACAAGCGAGGATGTTGCCCCCCTGAGCTGGCTACCAGTTCCAGATGGCGGTGCTAAAAGTGTTGAATCTGTGAATTTTGATGATCGTGATATCTATGCCGTCATCGTCCCGGTTTATAACCCTAGAACTGAGCTGCGGCTACTAGAGCTAGCGGCGATCATCGCCCAGTATGAGCGGGGAAAGGTCGTGGCGCTAGCAGTCGCGATCGCGCAAAAGCAGATGGATTCACCGCAGCTTACTCGGGCGATCGCCCACAGCCGTCGACGCTTGGAGGCAGCCAAGGCAATTCACGAGTTGTGGTCGGTGCCCCTAGAGACTGCGCTAAGGCTTGACTACGGCGTCTCCCAGGCTATCTGTTTGTTTAGTCGTGAGCAAAGCGCTAATTTGATCGTATTGGGTATGGGCCGACCGCCCAAGTTCAAAGCTAGCTTGCTAAATGCTCCAGTCATCAGTACACCGCTGCTGCAGATGAGCTCGATCGGTCGGGTTCACGACGCCGTGCTGTGGTCGGCGCACTGTCCGGTGGTAGTCGCTCGCCTGCTAGAATCGCCAACCCAGTTCAAAAATATTCTGTTGCCGATCGAAACGCCTTCACCGATGACCATTCGAGTATTGCGCCTAGCTCAGGTGATAGCAGCAGCCAATCAGGGAAAAGTGACGTTGCTGTATGTGTGCAGTCCTTTTGTTTCGAGCAGCTATCAACAGAGTATGCGATCGCAGCTTCATAGACTCATCCAGCAGCTACCCGTCGCTCAATGCCAGATCGAGGTAGTGCTAAAGGTTAGAGATAATCGGATTGCAGGTATTGTTCAGTTTTCTCAAGGATATGATGTGGTGGTATTGCGATCGCAGCGTCACCGAGTCGGCAGCGGTCTTAGCCTCAGTACCACGACTGCTCCCTTGTTGAACCAGCTCAACCAATCAGTCATTTTAGTAGGAGAACCCACCATAGCCAATGCTGTTTGACCAGTTGTTAGGATTCGGCGTCATTAAAATATAGATGAAGAGAAGAGTGCTCGGCTAAGCTAAGGACTATAGGCAGCTCTTATCGCAACTATTATGGAAGATTTTTCCTCCTCAACAGCGAATATTGAAACAGAGGGTGATGACGCCCAGACTGACGCCCAGACTGACGCCCAGACTGACGCCCAGATCGATGCCCAGACTGACGCCGAAAAAGAGGCAAAGCAAAAGGCCAGAACAGTAGAAAGTCCGCTATCAAAGCAACTAGAACAGCAACAGGCTGATTCAGGCAAAGAGATAGGTGGGGGCCTGCCCGTCATAGAATATTGGGCGAGAAATACCCTTTCACCTCAAGGGCTGCCGGTCTGGAAAGCGCTGTTTCATAAAAGTGCCTGCCTCTCTTGCGCCTGGGGAACAGGCGGACAAAAAGGGGGCTTTACCAATGAAGCTGGCGAAAAAGTGCAGCGCTGCATGAAAAGCATGGAAGCGGTGATTGCTGAAATGCAGCCGCCAGTAAAACCTCACTTTTTTGAAACCCACAGTATCGATCGGCTACAGGCGCTCAGCTCAATGGAGGCCGATCGGCTAGGCCGCCTCAGCTTTCCGGTGATACTGGATGCGGGAAAATCTCACTATCGGCGAGTTACGTGGGACGCAGCCTATGAGCTGATGGCAAAAGCCTTTCGTCAGCCACCCGAGCGCGTCGCCTCCTATAGCTCGGGGCGATCGTCTAATGAAGCGGCCTATTTGCTCCAGCTGATGATGCGGCTATTAGGATCGAATAATTTGGCCGACTGCTCTGATCTGTGTCATCGTCCTTCGACTACAGGGCTTAGCAGCATGTTCGGCTCTGGCACGTCTACCGTGAGCCTAGAGAGCCTGAAGCAGACCGAGTGTGTGGTGCTAGTCGGCTCAAACGCGCCAGCCAACCACCCTCGGCTGATGAACGAACTGATTAATCTGCGCGATCGCGGTGGCACCATTCTAGTCATCAACCCGATTCGCGAAGTGGGCCTAGTCAAATACGGCTCGCCTGCTTTCCCGGTCAGATCGCTCATTCCCGGTTCTGATATTGCCAATCTATTTCTGCAGCCTATTCCTGGCTCCGATCTAGCCCTATTTATTGGTATCCAAAAGTCTCTGATCGAAAGGGATTTAATCGACAATGACTTTTTACAGGCCCATACGGAAGGCTGGGAAGCTGTTGTAAGCCAGGCGCGGCAGACCGAATGGAAAACACTCACCGAAATTTGTGGCCTTCCTAAGACAGAGATCGAAGCGGCAGCCACCCTGATTGCTCAGGCTAAAAAAGTCGTCTTTGCTTGGGCAATGGGGATCACTCACCAGGCCAACGGCACTGACAACGTTTGCGCTATTGCCAATACCGCCTTACTTACTGGCAATATTGGCAAAATGGGTGCGGGCGTCATGCCGATTCGCGGTCATTCAAACGTGCAGGGCTTTGGCTCAATGGGGGTGAAAAATGACATTAAACCCGCGCTGAGAGAAGCCTTAGAGAAGATCACAGGACGCTCTCTTAGACGCGAACCCGGCTACCATGCCCGCGCCTTGATCGAAGCGGCTGATAAAGCTCAGGTAGATACGTTGCTCTGTCTAGGCGGCAATTTCTACGCGGCCAATCCAGATCTAGCTCAGGCCAAGCGGGCCCTTAGCAAGATAGACACCGTTATCTATGTCGCCACCAAACCAAACCTAGGTCACTTTAATGGATTAGGCCAAAAACAAACGCTGATTCTTCCCGTTTTCAATCGCTTTGAGAATCCTCACAAAACCACAGTTGAATCTGGTAACAACTTTGTGCGACTTAATGACGAAGGCAAAAGCCACCTGAACGCTGCCGATCTAGTCTCAGAAGTTGAGCTTCTTACCGAGCTAGCTCATCGCCTTCATGGCAGCTCGCCGATTGATTGGCGTCGACTGCAAGACACCCGCTACGTGCGCGAGCTGATAGCTAGAACCATTCCTGGCTACCAAAAGATAGGAGAGATCGATCAAACCCAAGCAGAATTCACCATCACCGGGCGCATCTTTACGACCCCGCAGTTCAAAACTGACTCTGGCAGAGCCGAAATGCTGCTAACGCCGCTACCGTATCTAGAATTGCCCAAACCGATTGACTTCGGCGATCGGCCCGGCACTGTACTGGCCCTGATTACGGCTCGAAGCTATCGACAGCACAACACCATCGTCTACAAAATCGGCGACAAATATCGAGGGATGCCCCATCGTCAGTGCATCCTGATGAATCCCGAAGACATCGAAGCAGGCGGATTTTCGGATCATCAGCGAGTTACGGTTCAAGGCCAGGCGGGCGCGCTGAATAACATCGAGATTATCAGCGGCGCGATTCGATCCGGCGCAGCGCTAATGTTCTACCCTGAGGCCAACGTATTGATGAAAGCCGTCATTGATCCCAAATCTCATACCCCTGCCTTTAAGCGAGTGCCAGTACTCGTGCATAGATGAGCTGAGAAAATAGGTGAGCAGGGAAGATCTATGCTGATACCCACAATAAAGGTTTTAGTCGTTGAAGATGATCTTGATTTGTCTAGACGTCTGGTGCGATCGCTAAGAATCTATCGCTACCAGGTAGATATTGCCATTGATGCCGCTGCCGGGTTAGCGCTAGTTCAGCAGAGCAGCTATGACTTGTTGCTATTGGGTCTTTGCCTGTCAGAGCTAGAGAGTATTGAAATTTGTCGACAGTTTCGCCGCAAAAGCCCTAACATTTCAATTCTGCTGCTAACAGCCGAGAAGACAGTGGCTGATAGAATCATCAGCACAGAAGCCGCTGATGACTATGCGATCAAACCCATCAATATACAGACTCTATTAGTGCAGATGCGCCTAGTCCTGCATCAGGGTCGATCCCAGCTTTTACCTCTATTAGTCTGGTCAGATGTCTGCCTAGATCCGGTGAGCTGTGAGGTGTTTTGTCATCAGCGGCGACTTTCTCTAACCGATAGAGAGTACGGCATCCTAGAGCTGCTGCTATACAACCCGCATCGAAACTTTAGCTTGAATGGGCTAATTGAAAGGCTGTGGCCAGTAGAAAGCCTGCCTGCTATTGGCGTCGTTCGAGCCCAGATCGAAAGCCTTCAGCATAAGCTGACGCAAGCTGGAATCGTCGGCATGATCGAATCAGTCTACGGACTCGGCTATCGACTTGGCAGCGCTGATGCTCATCAGGCTCAGACTGCATCGGCGCTGCCTGAATCAGCGTCCGCTTTGACAGAACAGCCAAAGGCGATACCGCAGACTTCAGTGCTACCAGCGGCCTCGCTAGCTGTAGATCCGCTAAGAGCTGCCTGGAAGCGACACCGCGCTAAGTATCTAGAGCTAGTTGACAGCTTAACTGAAGCAATTCCTAGCCTGCAGACCCTAGGCTTAGCAGGTGACTCAGCAGGGTTAAACTCGGCAGGGTTAGAAGAGAAAGATGGCTTCTCAAATCAGAATGCTCTAAAAAATCGAGCTGCTCTAAGAGACAGCGCCATCAAAAATACAGCGCTAAGGCGATCACAAGCGGCTATCCACACCTTGAAAGGCACGCTCGGTAGCTTCGGTTTTACTCAGGCCTCGCAGATAGCTAGCCAAATTGAGATATATCTGCGAATGCCTGCCCCTTTGACCACGACGAAAATCGGTCAGTTAGAAAAGCTAATTGGCTCGCTCAAGCAGTCTTTGGATCTCTTTGAGGCTGAATCTTCCAACACTTCTGCTTCTGAGCCTTCTATATCTGCAGATGGCGCAGTGTCGGCTACTGCAGCGACTCAGCCGATCTCAAAGAGTGAATCTATATCAGCTACAGAATTAGCTACAGATGCTATTTCAAATATAGATTCAAACACAGAGGCCACTTCAAAGTCTTTATCTCCTCCGCTACTAGCCTCTCAGTCTTCTATTACCTACGACTGGCTAATTATCGACGGCGACCGACAGATGGTTAAGGCGCTGCTTTACCAAGCCACAATCTCAGCCCTTTGCCCTCAAGTTGCCTACTCGCTCGAAGAAGCCCGGCAGCGGCTGGTTCAGCAGTTTCCGACCGTAATTTCTTTTGACCCGAGCTGCGCTGCAAGCTGGGATGAAGGACTGACATTTTTAGCCGAGTTGAACGCTCGCGCTCGCGCTTTGCCAAAGCCTCGGGCTATGCCAATTGTGGTCATCAGCGATCAAGACACCTTGGCCGCGCGAGTGCAGGTAGTGCGCTCAGGAGGAGGTATCTTTTTACCCAAACCAGTAGACGCCGCTCAAATCGTTGAAACTGTTGCTCACACAGCTTCTAAGTATCAGCCTCCAGACGTTCGGATCGTGGCGCTAGACGACAACCCGCAGACGCTATTACACCTGCAAAGTTTGTTGGATGATTGGGGATTTCAGCTCACACTTTTATCTAGACCGGCTCAGCTCTGGCAGGTGCTAGAACAGACCCTGCCCGATCTATTGATACTAGATCTTGAGATGCCGCAGTTCAACGGCATAGAGATTTGTCAGGTGATTCGCAGCGATCCCAGAACCGCGCAGATTCCAATTCTGTTTTTATCCGCTCATACAGCGCCTGCGATTGTACGACAGGTGTTTGAGGCAGGCGCTGACGACTATATCAGCAAGCCCGTGTTTGGCCCTGAGCTGATTGGGCGAATCTCAAATCGGCTAGAGCGGCTGCGGCTTTTGCGCCAGCTAGCAGAAATTGATAGTCTTACAGGATTAAGCCGTCGTCGTCAGTCGGAAAAAACGCTAGAGCGGCTGCTGAGGCTGTCGGCTCGTCAGGGAGTTTCTCTGTGCATGGCGCTTCTAGACTTGGACAATTTCAAACAGATCAACGATTGCTATGGTCATGATGTGGGCGATCAGGTTTTGAAGGTCTTTGGAGAGTACCTACGCAAAGCTTTTCGAGGGGAAGACGTGGTTGCTCGCTGGGGGGGAGAAGAATTTGTGGTGGGTTTATACAATGTCTCACGCCAGCAGGCAATGCAGCGGCTGAATGCGCTGCGCGAGAGCTTTGGTCAGCATGTCTTTCAGGCGAGACTGTCCGCAGCTAGTCGGACAAATTCACTACCACAGTTTCGAGTCAGCCTGAGTGGAGGAATGGCTACTTCGCCCGCAGATGGCGAAACGATTGAAGCGCTATACCGCCATGCCGATCAGGCCCTGTATCAGGCTAAAACAGCAGGACGCGATCAAATCCGTACTTTTAGCCAGTGATGGCCAAGGCGCTATCAGCCAAAACTCTATAAGAGGAGAGCGACAGGACAAAATAGAATGCCAAAGCAAATATTGATTGTTGATGACGATGAAGGCATACGTGAGGTTATTCAGTTCTCTTTAGAGAGTAAGACAGATTGGTCTATCTGGGCAGCCGCTGCTGGAAAAGAGGGAATTGCGATCGCCCAGTCGCAGCCGCTTGACCTAATCTTGCTAGATGTTGTCATGCCAGAAGAAGACGGTATTGCCGTTTATCAACAGCTTCAGGCTGGCGAGTCAACTCGTACGATTCCAGTGATTCTGTTGACCGCTAACGCCCGAAGCTGCGATCACAAAGCATTTATAAACTTAGGCGTTAACGGCATTATTGCTAAACCCTTTAAATGCAAACGACTAGTTGAGACGATTACCCAGCTTCTAGGCTGGTAGCCAAGTTTGGGTGCAGATAAACAGCTCTCCTGCGATTTGGCTACTAGCTATAACATTATTGTTGCTAGGCCGTTGCCACTGCCTGGTCGCTGGCGGCTAGGCGCGGAGAACTCGGCTAGCATTAAGAATAGCTAGCAGAGCTACGCCGACATCGGCAAACACAGCCGCCCACAGTGAGGCAATGCCGATGGCTCCTAAAGCAATAAACACAGCCTTGATAGTCATCGCAATGATGATGTTTTGCCAAATGATGCGGAGCGTGCGGTGAGAGAGTGCGATCGCCTCAGCCACTTTCGCAGGCGAATCTGTCATGACCACCACATCTGCCGTTTCGATCGCCGCGTCTGAGCCCAGGCCACCCATGGCTATACCGACATCCGCTCTAGCAATCGCTGGCGCATCGTTAATGCCATCACCCACAAAAGCAACTTTTTTGTGAGTATTCTTTTGAGCGTGACTGTTCTTTCGAGTCTGAGTAGCAGAGGACAAAAACGTTTCTAGAACATCCACTTTATCTTCTGGCAGTAGTTCAGCCCGGTAGTCATCGAGACCTAGCTGCTGAGCTACCGTATCTGCAGCAAACTGACTGTCACCTGTGAGCATCACAGTCCAGATATTCTGTTTCTTTAAAGCGCTAATGGCCGCTGCCGATTCTTCTTTTAGCTCGTCAGCAATAACGATTCGTCCCGCATAGCTGCCATCAATGGCTAAATGCGCCACCGTTCCGTCCACATGACATACATCATGCGGAATATTTTCTCTATGCAGCAGCCGATCGTTGCCAGCAAGTACCGTTTGACTGCCTAGACGAGCGCGAATGCCTTGGCCCGCAATTTCCTCATACGCTTGTATTCCAAAGTCTTTTGCCCTAGAGGGCTGCAGCCTATTTTGATCTCCCTTCTGGCCTCCCTTCTGGCCTACAGACTGACCGTAAGCGGCTCGAATCGATTGCGCCACCGGGTGATTGGACTGGGCTTCTACTTGAGCCGCAAGTTTCAATAGCTGATGTTCGCTCAGTCCATTTTGTGTGACCACTTCACTCACAAGGAAGTTCCCTTTGGTCAACGTGCCGGTCTTGTCAAATACCACCGTTTTCACCTGAGCCAGTGCGTCTACGAACGTGGAACCTTTAATTAGAATGCCGCGTTTGGCCGCGCCGCCGATGCCGCCAAAATAGCCCAGCGGAATGCTGATTACCAGACCACAAGGACAAGAAATCACCAACAGTACCAGCGCGCGATAAATCCATTCAGCTTGGGTCGCCCCTGGCACCAACAGCGGTGGCAAGATAGCCACTGCCAAAGAAAGTACCACCACAATCGGCGTATAGTAGCGGGCAAAGCGGGTAATAAATCGCTCGGTCTGTGCTTTTTTACTGCTGGCATTCTCGACGAGTTCTAGAATCCTAGCGATAGAAGATTCGTGGAAAGGCTTAGTCACTCTCAGCGCCAGCAGACCCGACTGGTTAATCATGCCAGCTAACACGGTTTCACCGACGCTGACGCTGCGAGGAACAGATTCCCCAGTCAGCGCCGAGGTGTCTACTTGAGACTTGCCAGACAGAATCTCGCCGTCGAGCGGCACTTTCTCGCCGGGGCGCACTACCACCACATCGCCAATCTCTACCGACTCAGGAGAGACCGCCCGCAGTTCGCCATCAACTTTGAGGTTGGCGGTATTAGGCTGTACTTCTAGAAGCGCTTTGATAGACTGACGCGATCGCCCCACAGCATAGCCCTGAAACAGCTCGCCCACCTGAAAAAACAGCATGACGCCGACCGCCTCTGGCAGCTCATGAATTGCGATCGCTCCTAGCGTTGCAATCGTCATCAAAAAATTCTCATCAAAGACGCGCCCTCGCAGGATATTACGGCCAGCCGTAGTCAGCACGCTCCAGCCGCTAAGCAGGTAGGCCGGGAGGAAAACAGCGTATTCGGCTATGGCATAGGGGGTATTATGCAGCGATTGCTTGAACGCGATGCCGAAGATGAAAAGCACAATGGCGATCGCAGCTGGCGTCAGCTCTGCTCGCCAATCAACCCTGTCTAGGCTATGGCGATGGCCATGAGAATGATCACAACAGCTACTAGAAGAAACGGATTTTGTCATAGCACTCCCTGAATCGCTTATATCTGAATATATGAAAGGTTATTCAGATATTACAGCACAAGCGCTAGACTATTAGCGCTCTTCCCCATCAGTATTTACTCATCTAGGTGTTCAGCGACTTCTTTGTATAAGGTGGCAATATGTCCGTCAGCTAGGCTGTAGCAGACATTGCGGCCCTGGCGGCGATACTTGACTAGGCCGTGCGATCGCAATACCCGTAGCTGATGAGAAACCGCCGATTCGCCCATTTTCACCGCAGCGGCCAGGTCACAAACGCACAGCTCTTGCCGAGCGAGGGCTGAGAGCAGCTTCAGTCGATGTGGATCAGAAAGCGCCCCAAAAAATGCGGCCATCCGCTGGGCTTTCTCAGTTTCTAAAACCTCTGGCTGCACCTGCCGCACGTTATCTAGATGAACTAGAGGCGTTTCGCAACTGGGGACATCGGCCTGGGTAGCCTTCTGAGATTCCATAGTCGTTGATTGATTTTGAGCGACCTTTTTATGATACTGATAACCATTCACCCTTGAAGATCTCCTTCAAAGCTTGGGAGGACAATCCGGCTTGGCAGATTTTGTTGACGTCACTTTCACTATTCGGCGCAGTGAATACATCCGAGCAATTCGGCGCTACTACAAAACCAAGCTTGCTCTCTGGCGCGATGGTGTAGTCAGTGTTTTAATGCTCGCGCTTGGTCTCTATCTTTTGCAATCGATCGGCATCCCATTTTTTGCATGGCTGCTAATTATTCTTAGCGTTTGCCTACTAGCACTAACCATTTACTCACTGTTGTTGCTGCCTCAGTTCATCTATCGTTCGCAGCCAAAGCTCAAGTCAGAATATCGCCTGCGCTTTCGAGAAGACGCCATCCGGTTTCAAACAGATGAGATTGATTCAGAAGTAAAGTGGTCGTTCTATCACTCCTGGCAGCGCGACCAGGAATTCTATCTGCTATACCACGGAGCGCGCGATCTTAGCGTCATTCCCCGCCGCGCCTTGCAGAGCCAAGATGACGAAAGACTCTTGGAACTACTAAAAAGACGGATCTCAAAGCAGATACAGTAGAAGTGATAGAACTAAACCCCTATTCGAGCGCCACAGACTCCCACTATTTCAGCACCCAGGTATCTTTAGCGCCGCCACCCTGCGATGAGTTCACAACCAGCTTTCCTTTTTCTAGCGCTACTCGTGTCAGTCCGCCCGGATGCACATAAATCTCGTCACCTTTGTGCAGCACATAGGGACGCAAGTCCGTGTGTCGTCCCTCGATGCCACCTTCTACAACCGTCGGAATCTGTGAAAGATATACGGTCGGCTGGGCCATATATTCCCTGGGCTTTTCTCGAATCTTTTGGGCAAATGCCTGCCGTTCTTCAGCGGTGGAATTAATGCCGACTAGCATGTCATCGCCGCCCTCGGCGCTGGCTGCTTTGACCACTAGTTCTTCTAGATGGTCTAGCACGTAGTCGCGATCGCGCTCTCGCCAGCATAGATAGGTCGGCACATTCGGCAGCAGCGGCTCCTCATCTAGGTAAAAGCGAATCATCTCTGGCACATAGGCGTAGATTACCTTGTCATCGCCAATGCCTGCACCAATAGCGTTCGCGATCGCCAGCTTTCCTTGCTGACACAGATCGATTAGTGTAGCCGCGCTATCGGGATAGTCTTCTCCTAGATCCAGGTCGGCAAACATCTCCGTATCGCCGCGCCGATACACCACATCTAACCGTTGAGGGCCGTCGTCAGTGCGATAGCAAAGATAGCCCTCTGACATCAGCACATCTTCTGGGCTAACCAGCGCGATCCCCATCTGCTCTGCCAAAAGCTGATGTTCAAAATAGGCAGAGCTGTGTGTACCTGGCGTTAGTACAGCCATATGGCGGTTAGATTCAGGACTATTGGTATTGGCCGCCACAGAATCTACTACCGAATCCATAACCGATTTGAGCTGCTTAGCATAGTCCGCTACGGGCCTAGGATCAAACTTTGCCATCAGCTCTGGCAGCACTCGCTCCATTGCCAAACGGTTTTTTAGCACATAGGCAATCCCTGAAGGGACGCGCAAATTATCTTCTAGCACGCACCAGTTGCCCTCACTATTGCGAACTAAGTCAATGCCGCTGATATGACACCAAATGCCTTTGGGTGGCTTCATTCCCATGCACTCTGGCCGAAATCGCAAAGCCGACTCAATCACATCGCGCGGAATTACGCCCTCGGCGATAATGCGCTGGTCGCTATACACATCGGCACAAAACAGATTCAGCGCGGTGACCCGCTGCCTAAGGCCAGCCGTCAACTCCTGCCATTCCTCAGCCGTAATCACCCGAGGGACCGGATCAAAAGGCAGCACCCGCTCTTCATCATCGAGGCTAAAAGTAGCTCCTAGCTCTTCTAGAACGTCTTCTAGCTTTGCCTTTACCTGGCTCATATCTTGAGACGGTAGCGACTGAAACCATTCCAAAATAGGCGCTAGGTCAGGGCGCAGCTTCCCCGCCTCAGCAAAGTACTCATCATAGAGGTCTTGAGGATCGTACGCATCAAAGTTCATTTCTAAGGTTAGTAGGTGATGTGGAATACCAACAAATCAGCATAGCGTTCAACGGTTACTATTTCCGTGTTCTAGTTGTATTAACCGTAGCAGGCGTCGCCTTTTGGACTGTTGATCTAGAGAATCAGAACTGCAGGATGAGCGGTCACAATAAACACAAGCGGATCTTCCTAAATAGTTAGTGCCGGACTCGCAGCTGATACTGGCACGATGTATTTCTCTCTTGTGAATTCTCTCATCAGTAGCAAAGATACTACAAAGCTCAAGATAGTAGTCACTAAGTAGAAGATTATAGCCATTGCTACAAGGTGAGAATCTTCAGCTCGACTTTTTGATCAATCGATCGACATAGCTATCTCTAAAATAATTCGTTTCTCGTTATACAGAAATATCCAACTGTTGGCAGCGTTGATGCTTAAGAATCATCGTATGAGCATCCTTGGTAACCTGCTCTATTGGATGCGATCGCACTCACACAAACCGCTTAGTACCCATGTGGGTACTTACGAACATCAGCCAGTAGAAGATAGGTTGTTGACGTACCCAAATCGCTTCAAAAGAGATTTAGAGGACAGCTTGATCTCCGAACTGGAATACGTGAGATAGCTGCCTGTTGATACTGAAGGTTCTTTGATTTGGATACGTTGAAATCTGCGCTTTACAGCGTTGTCACTATTAAGAAGAATTATTATGAAAAAGCAACCTACTACAAAAGCGCCTACTCCATTTCCCACATCGGGGGACGATGTGTTGGTCACTGGCTTAGGAGACGATGTGATCGACGGCGGGGCAGGCACCGACAGCATCTTCACCGTATCTGGTGACGATATTGCCTTCGGCGGAGCGGGCGACGATAACATCACTGGTGGATTGGGCAATGACACGCTCTATGGCGGTGAGGGCCGAGACCAACTGTACGGTGACTTAGACATCGATGACGGTGATCTAGTTGGCTTTCCGGGCGACGATCAACTCTTCGGCGGTTTGGGTGATGATTTGGTCTTCGGCGGATTCGGTAACGATTTAATAGATGGAGAACAAGGCGACGACTATCTCATCGGACAGTCTGGTGATGACCAAATCTTTGGCGGTAAGGGCTTCGACGTGCTCAACGGCGGCAAAGGGGATGACTTTCTAGATGGAGGACGAGATAATGACCAGATGTTTGCTGGAGCCGGTAACGACGTACTCTTTGGCGGTGGCGGTAATGACCTAATGAATGGAGATGCCGACGATGATGTGCTCTTTGGTGGCAACGGTCACGATCTAGTCATTGGCAACATTGGTGACGATGAAGTCTATGGCGGTGCTGGCCATGATGAACTAGTTGGCGGTACTGGCAACGATCTTCTCGACGGCGGTGGTGGCCGTGACCGCCTATTGGGTTTCAATCCTTATGGCGGCTTTGTAGATGACTTTGAGCAAGACACCTTAACAGGCGGTCGAGGCAAAGACACCTTCGTACTGGGCCTTCGCAATCCTATCTTTGGCGACCAGGTATTCTACGCCGCTAGTAGTAACGCTGACTATGCCTTGATTACTGACTTTGAGATTAAGAAAGACACTATCGAACTACTAGCAGATGCCGGCAATTACCAGCTAGGGATAGCGCCTGAAGGCGTACCTCAAGGTACGGGTCTGTTCTTTAACAACGATCTGATCGCAGTGCTAGCGAATGTAGAAGTTTCCACTCTCAGCTTGGATAGCGGCAGCTTCAGCTTCGTGTAGCGATTTAGGCGAAGCAGGTAGTGACGAGTACTCGCCAATGCTGGCAATGATGACCCAGTTGGATTTATCACTCCAGCAGATACTGTCCTAGGAACAGGATTGTTTTCAAAAGCGATCTAGTTGCTATCTATCGCCTCAGGATTACTCTAGACCCACTTGATCCGAACAATTCTAATGTGTCGCTTATCTGAGCTGGCTAAAGTCTTCTAGCGTTCCTGTTGTCTGCAGAAGCTAAAAAGGTCTATCTAGCTAGAGCACTACGCAGTCAACAGACAAACATCTATCGAGCTTTATAGGAGTCACAATGCCTCAAGCACTAGAACAAACTCAGAAACACGAAACCTTTTTGAAAAAGACTGAAGCCGTCTTTAAACACATGTTCGATCATACCTGCGGCTCTATCGAGCAGTTAGATGGTCAATTGTTTAGCGAACAACGCTGGGCTCGTGATAATGGTAATTGGGTGACTGGAGAGAACAGTAGCGATGCCATTTACATCGATCGCTCGTTGCAAAACGGCAGCGTTTTCGAGAAGATCGGCGTAAACTTCGTTGCTATCAACGGTGAACTGCCGCCCGGAGTCACGTTTCAAAAGGCAGGAGCCTTAACTACCAAAGAGGCAGACAAAGAAGAGAACAAGGCGGGCACACCTTTCTTTGCAACAGGTACAAGCTTTGTGATTCATCCCTATAATCCGATGGTGCCAATTGCCCACTGCAACTATCGCTATTTTCAAATTGGTAAGCGCGATCAGCCTCAATACTGGTGGTTTGGTGGAGGGGCAGATCTAACGCCAGCTTACCTATTCGAAGAGGATGCCAAGCATTTTCATCAGACGCATAAGCAGGTATGTGACCAGCATGACACCACCTACTACCCCCGCTTTAAGCAGTGGTGTGACCAGTACTTTCATATTTCACATCGCGGTGAAAGCCGGGGTGTCGGCGGTATTTTCTTCGATCAGCTAAATGATCTTTCCGCTGAGGAACTGCTTGAATTTGTAGAAGCCTGTACCAAGGCATTTCCTCAAGCTTATCTACCTATTGTTGCACGGCGAAAGGATGCAGATTTCACCGATACCAACAAACAATGGCAACGTTTGGTAAGGGGGCGCTATGTCGAATTTATCTTGACCTCAGACCGGGGCGCTCGGTTTGGCCTAGCGAGCGGCATGGTGACACCACAAAGTGTTTTTAACTGTATGCCTCCGGCTGCTGCTTGGACCTATGATGACCAGCCGGCATCTGGCAGTGCAGAAGCTGCCCTCAAGCAGGTTTTACAGCAGCCTCGCGCCTGGGTTTGAAGACAATTTACTTGATATTGTCCTGCAAATAGCCACTTCCCACGACGAACGGTAGATATCTATTACAAACAGCGGTATTCCCATGAAAGCACTATTTTTGTTAGCGAGAAAACGAGCACAGTCTAAGAGTTCGGCTCGAAGATTTCGGATTAACCAAAAATCGCTATTTAGCCTGGAAACAGATTCAAACTTCAATCGGGTAAAAGATTTCACTTGCCTGGGTTCTCAGCGGGAAGTAGAAACTATTTTGGTCTATGTCAACTGCCTTAGATACCTTACCCTAGCAACAATTATTTCTACTCTGAGCGCTAGCCTCTAACACTTTTGGAAGCCTAACTACGAACATATATCTACTAAGCGATAAAATGAACGATATAGAAAAACGAGGGCAAGGCGATCTGCAAATGGCAGATATTCTTCAGCTCGACGAGTCGAAAGCAAACAATTTATTTAGGAAACGATTTGTTCGATATCAGAAGTTAGCCGCAGAGCTAGGAGATGACGCGGCCTACGAGGCAATGCTGAAACACTACCCCGCGCAGCAGAAAGCTTTAATGGGAGCGTTTATCGACGATAACAGCCTAGCGAAAGGATTCCAGAAAGCAATTCCGCTGCTAGGACTTATGGGGTTCAAGACTGAAGTTGTTGATGTTTCACAACACAATACAGACGCCGCGCTAGAAATTCAACGAGTTTGTCCGTTTATAGGCTTGGCTGAAGAATATGGGTTTGATACGCCCTGTACTCTGTTTTGTGAAATGGAACAAGAAGCGGCTAGAAGAGCTTTTCCAGGCTTAAAGGCGGAAATCCTCAGTAAAAAAGCAGAAGGGAATTGCGTGTGTGTCTTTAAGTATGAAAGAGCCGCTCGAACGCCACTTGTCACTCAGTGTACAGCGGAAAAACGCAACCTAGCAAACGCCCTAGGCCAATTTGCCCGTCTCGGACCCACTATTGTACGAATTGGTTTCAGAATGCTCAAAATGAAGCTCTACAAGCCGTGAAATAGGCGAACACTTAGGTAAGCGCTTAGGTGAAGAAGAGGGCGTTTGTATATCTAGCGATCGCGCCAAAAACAACAAACTTCTTTGAACTGTCATTTGAATCAATAGCTAATCGATCACTAAATTAAGTCAACTCACTAAATTAAGCCAACTAAGCTAACAACTAACAGAAGATAGAAATATGAATAGTCTAGTTTCAGATTTACAGCCGCTGATAGCTGGCGATGTCACCGATGCAGCAGAAGCGCTAGAGGCAGTCTCTGGCGACTTTGGAGGAGCTGTGCATAAGCGACCTCGAGTTGTTGTACGGCCAAACAGCGCTGCGGACATAGCTGCTGTGGTGAAATATGCGATCGCCCAAGGTCTTCACGTTTCTACCCGCGCCGCTGGCCATTCTCTCAATGGTCAGGCCCTCAGTCAAGATGGCATTCTTCTAGATATGAGAAGCCTAAATCAACTACACGAGCTAAATCAAGACGAGCTGTGGTTTAGAGCGGATGCGGGCACTACGTGGCAGCAGGTTGTAGATGCGGCGCTGCCAAAAGGTGTGATTCCTCCCGTTTTGACGAACAATCTTGATGTAACCCTAGGCGGGACCCATGCGGCGGCTGGGTTAGGACAAAGCTCTTTTCGATATGGTTCCCAGGCGGATAACTGCCTAGCGCTAGAGGTAGTAACTTCTACAGGAGATATTCTTTGGTGCTCACCTGAGCAAAATCGTGAGCTGTTTGACCACGTGCTATGTGGCTACGGACAGTTTGGCATTATCACCCAAGTGCAGCATCGGTTAAGGCGCTATCGCCCTCATACTCGAACCTACTTTCTGTGCTACGACGATCTGTCCGTGCTGCTAAAAGATCAGCAGAAGATAGTCCAATCAGAACTTGTTGATTCTCTACTGACTGTGTTTTCGCCCTGCGTTCTTGGGTTTTCTAGAACAGAAAATGGCCCTCGCCCCATTGTCCAATGGTTCTATCGCATTCAGGCGACTCTCGAACTAGAACAAGTTAGCGATTTAGATGAGACCGCCTTTCTATCTAGTTTGAATTTCTATCGTCATGTTCACACAGAAGATGCAGCATTTGAAGCGTATGTTCAACCCTTGATGCAGGTGCCGCGTCCAGTAGAGACGGCCAACCCCTGGTTAGATGTCATGCTGCCCGCTTCTGCTGCCCAAGAGTTTATTGAAACAGCCTTAGCACAAGTACCTTCGTTCATTGATTTTCGCGCTACCCCGATTGGCTCATTCAGTTTGCTCTCTCGTCACCTGCATCGGCCCATGTTTGCCGTGCCTCAAGAAGAGCTAATCCTTGGATTTGGCATGTATCCTACCGTGCCGAAAGCTCGCCTAGAGCCCGTGCTGAAGCAGTTAGAACAGCTCAGCGATCTAGGGTTCAAGCTAGGAGGCAAACGCTATCTAGTGAGCTGGATAGACTTTAATCGTAAACAGTGGAAACAGCAATTCGGAGATTACTGGTCAACCCTCAATGACATGAAGCGCCGGTACGACCCTCAAGGCATTTTTAATCCTGGCTTTATCGAGTACGAGGAGAATACGTGCTCTCCCATGCTCCCATCAAAAGCAGCCACGCCTGAAGCCGCTGCGCCTACTGTGCCAATTAACGGTTCGCCAGATGACAGCATACAAGATAGCAGCGTGCCAAAAGAGCAGATAGCAGCTATGGGGGAGCCCACACCAAAGGCTTCAGGGCTGCCTGCTAAAGCCCTGACAGTGACGGCATTTGCACTTTTAGTAGCTTGGCTATTGAGCGAATTTTCGTACAGTTTGGTCTGAGCCCTATAGCGGCGCGATCGCCTTCTTCTATCACATCTATTCACTATGAGTAACAATGCATCAATCAGGACGAGCATGAACATTGTAATGGTTGGTCTCAGTCATAAGACTGCACCAGTAGAGGTTCGTGAACGACTCAGTATTTCTAGTCTTCAAATCGAAGCGGCTATCTCTGAGCTGTGCTGCGGTCCTCATATTCAAGAGGCCGCCATTCTCAGCACCTGCAATCGGCTAGAGGTATACGTTGCGGTCTATACAGTTGAGCAAGGAACAGAGGAAGTTATTGATTTTCTTTGTAAACAGAGCAGATTATCCGCGCCCGAACTCAACGAACATTTGTTTGTACAACAGCAGCAAGCAGCAGTTCGTCATTTGATGAGGGTGGCGGCGGGGCTCGACAGTTTGGTACTAGGTGAAGGCCAAATTCTGTCGCAGGTTAAGCACGCCTACAGGCTGAGCCAGAAAACCAAAGGTGCCAAACAGATTCTAAATCAGCTGTTTAAACAGGCGATCACGGTCGCGAAACGGGTAAGAACCGAGACATCCATCAGTCAAGGGGCGATCTCTATCAGCGCCGCAGCAGTCGAGCTAGCCTCTACTAAGATCAACAATCTGGCAAGCAGCCAGATTGCGGTTGTAGGAGCAGGCAAGATGGCCAGACTTTTGATCAGGCATTTATCGGCTAAAGGCGTTACCCAACTAGCTATAGTCAACCGCTCATTAGACCGGGCAAAAGCACTTGCCAGAGAAGTTCACAAAACTCAAGTCACCTGCTACCCTGCAACAGAGATGATGTCTGTCATCGCAAAGTCAGATCTAGTCTTTACCAGCACTGCCGCGACCCATCCCCTGATCGAGCGAGACCAGCTAGCGGCAGCTCTAGCACCCTATCAGTCGCTGATGCTAATTGATATTTCCGTGCCTCGCAACGTCGATTCTAATACCAGTGAGCTGAGCGGAGTTCAGGTTTTCAACGTAGACGATCTAACAGTTGTTTTGGATCAAAACCAGGAAAATAGGCGGCAGGCGGCGCTAGAAGCAAACGCTTTGATCAATGCCGAAATTGATACGTTTCGCGGATGGGTGCGATCGCTAGAAACTGTTTCTACCATTAGCTGCCTGAGAGAAAAGGTCGAAAGCATTCGCGATCAGGAAGTTCGCAAAGCCCTATCTCGACTAGGCACTGAATTTGACCAAAAAGAGATTATTGAGACGCTAACTCGAAGAATCGTCAACAAGATCTTGCACGATCCGATGGTGCATCTGCGTACGCAGCGAAATCAAACATCCTACCCTCTCACGATTGAAACTGTACAACGCCTGTTCGATCTAGAGATTGAAGCAGACGAACAGAGTAAGTCAGTTGAACAGAAGTTAAAAACTCCTGCATCGGTCTAACCAAACCACAGCGCTAGCTTTTCACCTAACCCACGTCTTAGAGTTCACTATGCTAAAGAATTTCTGGTATGCTTGCGAATTTAGCTCAGCAATCGTACACAAGCCCAAGTCAATTAAGATGCTAGGACAAAACTTTGTTCTATACCGCGATCGCCAAGAGCAGATTGTGGCATTAAAAGACCAGTGTCCTCATCGGGGAGCCGCGCTCTCACTCGGTTGGGTCGAAGACAACTGTATCCGCTGTCCTTACCACGGTTGGAAGTTTCGCTCAGACGGCCAGTGTACAGACATTCCGGCCAACGGACCAGCCGGATCGCTTCCGCCCAAAGCGCAGGTAGCCACCTATCCTGTGCAAGAAAAGTATGGGTTTATCTGGATCTTCTACGGCGATCTTCCTGAAGCTCGGCGGCCACCGATCCCCCCCCTGCCAGAGTATGACGATCCGAGCTTTCACTCCATCTCTGTATCGGTCAAGTTTAATGCTCACTATACCCGAGTTATTGAAAACGCACTGTGTCCAGCCCATATGGCAACCGTGCATGCTAATTCCTTTGGAGCCGGATTCGCCGAAGATCCTCGAGTCGCCCCCTATCAGGTAGAATCTCGTCCTTGGGGCCTTAGCGCCAAGCTTCAGTACGCCAACTACACCAAGCCTAAAGGAATATTCAAACTCTTCTTTCGCCCTTCGCGCACAACCCTCAACGCCCGAACAACTTTCTACATGCCCAACATTACGATTGTGGAAAGCGACTTTGTGCGAGGCAAGATGGTGAACTATGCCATTCATCTACCCGTAGACGATACAACAACTATTAGCAAACGGATGCAGTTTCGCAATGTCTTTATACAGCGGTGGATGCAGCGGTGGATCGATCCGCTATTTGTGAAATTTCACTACAAAGTCTGCGAAGAAGACAGAGCGGTGAGCGAATCACAATATCCACCCGTGATTCCCGATAGTTTTTCCGAAGAAGTCCATACGCCAGCAGATGCCCTTCCCCTAGCCTATCGTAAGCTTCGCCAGCAATGCATCGCGCTCGGATGGGGAACAAAGCCCAGCTCTCAACCTGCTCAGATCACCGATCGCCTGAACGATCAACTTGAGGTGGCGGTAACCGATCAGCTGGTTGTGGATGCTAAGGCCGGTTCCTCGATTTGATTTCTCTGGTCTGCATCCTTACTTTGCTATACAGATTGCCTCAAAGATTTTAGGAGTTTCCATGTTAAAGAACTTTTGGTACGCCTGTGAATTTAGCGCAGCGGTAACCGATCGACCCAAGCAAGTGAAAATTCTGCACCAGAAATTTGTACTTTACCGCCAGCAGGGCCAAGTCGTCGCTTTCAAAGATCAGTGTCCCCACCGGGGGGCGGCTCTGTCTTTGGGGCGAGTCGAGAATGGCTGTATTCACTGTCCATACCATGGCTGGAGTTTCCAGGCAGATGGGCAATGTACGCTCATTCCGGCTAATGGCCCCGAGGTTCCAGTTCCCCCTAGAGCGCGCCTTGAAACCTTTCCTGTACAAGAAAAATATGGCTATATCTGGCTATTTTATGGTGATTTGCCCGCTGGCGATCGCCCACCGCTGCCCACTTTCCCGGCCTATCTTTCTACCCTCCATCCCGTACGTCATGAGGGACTTGAGCACGCTAACTATGCTCGCTTGATGCAGGCTAATATCGATTTTGCCCATGTGATTGCCATCCACCGCAAGTCATTTGGTCAGCGAATTCCTCTTGATAAGGCAATCCGGTATCCGGTTGAAGCTGATGACTGGAGCGCTGTTGCTTCGGTGACGTATAGCTCATTAGGCAGTTCTAAAAGCATCTTAAACACCGTTTTAGGAGGTCGCCCTGATCTTACTACCCGACTTAGTTTTTACCTGCCTAACGTGACGTTGGCAGAAATCAGCATTGGCAAGGGCAATGACAAAGACATTCGATTCGGCATTTTAGTTGCCTTTGTACCGATAGACGATCACACCACCTGTGCTAAGCGGACTTTATATCGCAACATTGCGCCGCTGCCTATTTTAGATAGATGGGTGAGAAAGCTCGACTATCAGCTGGCTTATGAAGATACAGAAGTGGTTGAAACGATTCCCTCGCAGGTGATGCCGCGTATTTCTGAAGAGCAGCATGTGGCCGCAGACGCTCTAGATTTGACTTTCCGTAAGCTTAGGCAGAAATACTATGCCCAAGGTTGGGGACTCCAGCCATCGACTCAGCCCCTAGAGAGCAGCGAGTACCCGGCACTAGTCGGCAGTGGTTGACCCTGTCGAATTATCGGTGATTCGTGTGCAAGAGGGACTGTCCGACTCGTAAGGACAACCGAGGTAATGATGCTGCCCGTTGGTAAGCGACTCTTATGAATTTTCAAATGCTGTTCAAACCTACCCACCGCTGGCTTTTGATCGGGATGGCGATCGCCACACCAATAGCGACCGCGCTCACAGCGGTAAGCGTCTCTCAATCTAGACAGACCAGCGACTTCGTCGCTGTGGAATCTCCCACCCAGTCGGCTTTGCAGCAAGTCACCGCCCTTGGACGGCTAGAGCCGATTACAGAGGTGATTGACGTTTCCGTCCCGGCCCCCTTAGCAAATGACCGGGTAGCAGAGCTGCTGATTCAGCGGGGAGATCAGGTCGAAGCAAAACAGGTGATTGCGGTGATGGAATCGCGCGATCGCTTACAAAATGACCTGCTAGAAGCCCAGGCTGAAGTCGATGTCGCTCAAGCTGAACTAGGGCGAATCAAAGCCGGAGCCCAGCCGGGTGAGATCGCGGCCCAGCAAGCTGAAGTTTCACGCCTGCAGCGGCAGCTAGCTGGTGATACGGCTACCAACGCAGCTACTATTAACCGCTACCAGGCAGAGGTGAAAACTGCTGCTGCAGAGTATACGCGCTACTTATCGCTCTATCGGTCAGGGGCAACCTCTGAATCAGAGCTAGAACGAAGACAGTTAGTATCAGAAACAGCCCAGGCCCGGCTCGACGAGGCCAGAGCTGAGAAAGTCAGGCAAATAGAAACTGTTCAAGCGCAAATCAGCCAAGCCAAGGCTAACCTCAATAGGATTTCTGAGGTGCGGCCTGTCGATGTAGAGGCCGCTCAAGCTTTAGTGGCGCAGGCAGCTGCGGCAGTCAAGCGAAGAGAAGGAGATCTAGCGAGTGCCTACGTTCGCACTCCCATTGCCGGGCGGGTACTCGATCTATTTGTTCAACCTGGGGAGGTAGTCGCCGAAGCTGGAATTGCGGCAATCGGTCAAACCGATCAAATGCAGGTGATCGCCGAAGTCTACCAAACCGATATCCGCAGAATCTATAGCGGTCAACCGGCCACTATAACCAGTGAATCATTAACAGAGCCGCTAGACGCTGTCGTAGCGCAAATTGGATGGCAGGTTTTACCGCAGGAAGTCACCAGCGGTGAACCCGGCGAAAACCTTGACCAGAAAGTTGTTCAAGTTAGGGTTCACCTCAGCCCTGAGGACAGTCAGCAAGTGGCCAATCTCACTAACTTACAGGTGACGGTTGGCTTTCTAATTAACCGCTCAGCTGCTCAGCCGCAGTTGTCCCTCTAATCTCTCATTTGGATGAGCTATGTTCGGCAGATTCTTTCGCACAACTCCATTGGCCTGGCTACAGATGAGTTCACGAAAAGCTCGTCTTTTAGCGGCAATCGCGGGCATCGGCTTTGCTGACTTTTTGATGTTCTTTCAGCTAGGCGTTAGAGATGCGCTGTTTGATTCTCAAGTGAGCCCTTATACCAGCTTGGAAGGAGATATCTTTCTAGTCAATCAACTGTCAGACAACTTAGCCTCGGTCAAAACGTTTCCCCGAAATGAACTTTATCGAGCAGCGGGCGTGCGCGGCGTCGACGCTATCAGTCCGCTCTATATTGGCCAGGCGGCGTGGCGTAACCCCGACAACCGCGCTAGCCGACAAATTTTTGTTTACGGTATCGACCCCCAGCGCCCTGCCTTCGACGCCCCTGAGGTTACTCAACAGTTGGATCAGCTTAAGCTTTTGAATCGGGCTTTGTACGATCGCGGCGGTCTATCTCAGTTAGGAGATGTAGCTGGTCTATTAGAAACGAATCCTCAGCTGTCTGTTCAGGTAAATGATTTAGAAATCGAGATTGTAGGTCTTTTTCTCTTAGGATCTTCTTTTTCGGCAGAAGGCAACATAGTCACCAGCGACTCCACGTTCTTACGGCTATTTCCTCAGCGTTCGGCTGGGGAGATTGATGTGGGTATTATCCAAGTTGCTGATAAAACAACTATTGCAGATGTCCAAGAGAGCTTGAGATCTGTACTGTCAGATGACTTGCTAGTTTTGACCCTAGAAGAGTTTGCTACTCGCGAGCGCCTTTACTGGGAGACTGGCTCGGCAATTGGTTTTACATTTGGATTGGGGGTAGTGGTCGGTTTTTTGGTCGGCGCTGTTATTGTTTATCAAATTCTCTACACAGAGGTAGCAGATCATCTACCCGAATACGCAACTTTAAAGGCAATTGGCTACAGCGATAGATACTTCATCATGCTGATCACGCAAGAAGCCATTATGCTAGCTATCCTCGGTTTTTTACCAGGGTTCTTACTAGCTAGCGGGCTATATTCTCTCTTTCGCTCGGCGACATTGCTTCCCATTGGCATGAAAGCAAGCCGGGCGATGATGGTGCTGTTCTTAACGATTGTTATGTGCGTCGGCGCGGGTGTCGTAGCGACGCGCAAACTGCAGGCCGCCGATCCTGCCGATATCTTCTAGTTCAAAATCGAACAGTTCAAAATCGAATAGTTCAAAATCGAATAGTTCAAAATCAGAATATTCATCTCCTAGTTGCTATGCTATCGTCTGATACTCAATTTGCTCAAAATCATTGCCTGGACAACGCTGAGACACCGTTAATTAAGGCAAAGCAGCTCAGTCACTATTTCGGTAGCAGCGAGCTTAGAAAACGAGTATTATCTGACATTGACCTGTCTATTTTCGCGGGTGAAATAGTCATCATATCCGGTCCGTCAGGCTCGGGGAAAACAACCCTGCTAACGCTGATCGGAGGCTTGCGTTCGGTTCAAGCAGGCAGCTTGAAGCTACTAGGAAAAGAGATGAAAAAGGCGAGTAAGCCAGCTATGATAGCCGTGCGGCAGCAGATTGGCTACGTTTTCCAAGCTCATAATCTACTCACCTTTCTAACGGCTAAGCAGAATGTGCGAATGTCTCTAGAGCTGCATTCAGACTATCTACACCAAACGCATCAGGATATCGATCAGCTTGCTATTGACACATTGACAGAAGTTGGACTAGGCGATCGCATCGACTATCCCATCAATAAGCTCTCAGGTGGGCAAAAGCAGCGGGTTGGGATCGCGAGAGCATTGGCTAGCTATCCCAAGATTGTATTAGCAGATGAACCGACAGCCTCTTTAGATAGACAGTCAGGTCGAGATGTAGTGGACATTATGTATCGCTTAGCAAAAGAACGAGGCAGCATCGTTTTGTTAGTGACCCACGACGATCGAATTCTAGACGTTGCCGATCGCATTCTTCATATGGAGGACGGTCGGCTACTGTCAGCGGCCTAGTTTAGAAAAATGCTAGTTCCTAAATACATCCGAGAACCGCTGTATTTGCGATTTCAGATGAGGCTAAGTCAGCTACAGCAGCCCAGAAACGCCACGGCCTAGCCAGTAGAAAGCAAAGACAATCGCCGTTTCAATCAAGTAAGTTGCACCTAGTGCCTGATAGAAATTTCGCAGGCGGAAGCGGCGATCGCTAGACAAGTCTCGCTGGACTAGCTCCTTCCAGATTGACCATTTGTTGTTGATGTACGCGGCTGTAAACAGCACGCCTAATAGCAAGACAGTCCACTGCGGAAATTGACTGAATCCACAGGCGATCGCAGCTATCAACAAACAAAATCCCAATAGATACCCTAGTACCCTTTGAACACTCATAATCCAATCAAGCTGTAGTCTAAATAAGTAGTCTGAACAAAATCAAAGCTAGGACAAAAAACGCGCCACTAGCTCAGCAGCGCGTTCACTTTTATCTAAACCCAATCCGATATCTGCATCAGATCCGAGCAGCCATCTACTTATTAGGCTGTGGGGTCATCCGCAGATAGGGTTTTACTTCAGTCACACCTTTAGGAAACTGTTTTTTGGCATCTTCTGTAGAGATAGAAGGGACAACAACGCAGTCGCCGCCGTCTTTCCAGTTGCCGGGGGTGGCAACCTTGTGGTAGTCGGTGAGCTGCAAGGAATCGATCACTCGTAAAATCTCGTCGAAGTTGCGACCCGTGCTAGCTGGATATGTGATGGTCAATCGGATCTTCTTGTTTGGGTCAATTACAAATACAGAGCGGACAGTCAGTGTGTTACCCGCATCGGAATTTGGCTGCAGCATGCCATACAGCGTAGCCACCTTCTTGTCGTCGTCGGCCAGGATAGGATAGTTGACGCTGGTATTCTGCGTTTCGTCAATATCTTTGATCCAGCCCTGGTGTGATTCTACGCCATCTACGCTGAGCGCAATCGTCTTGACATTACGCTTTTTGAACTCGTCTTGCAAAGAGCCGACTAGGCCCAGTTCAGTGGTGCAAACGGGCGTATAGTCAGCCGGGTGGGAGAAAAGGACAACCCAGCTATCGCCTGCCCACTCGTGAAAGTTGATATCGCCCATAGAGGACTTCTGAGTAAAATCTGGCGCTACGTCGCCTAGTTGAAGTGTCATGATTTAAGTTACCTACTCAATTACCTGAATGTAGTGTTGCTAATTGTCAGCTTTCGCATCCGTAATTCTGCCACAATCCCCGGTATTCCGATCGGAGTTTAGTAGATTTTTTAATATTAGCGGTTACAGCCGCTAATATCCAGACACCCTGGGCCAAGTATCAGGTGCGAGGCATCATTTGCTATGCACCTAGCCCTATACGCAACCAGGACTACAGCTTCTATACGTGGCTTCAGCTAAGTACGAATTGCTACAGATCGATTACTTTTAGAGTCGGGCATTTTAAGGGCAGTTATTTTATATATGCTTAAGCATTCAAATGGCCGTGCTGACGCATTTGAGGAATTGTATTTATGCTAGAAGTCTCAAACGAGGATGTCCGTGTGGCTTCTGATATCCTATCAGCCGAAGCTGTTATAGAACTCATCGTTAGAGATACAGCAGCCTCCACCGGCCAGAGCTTCTTTGAAGGGCTAGTTCGTAATTTGGCCCAGGCTTTGCATGTGCGGCACTGTTTACTCACTGAACTGCTAGAGAATGGTCAGCTTCGCACACTCGCCTTTTGGCGAGATGGAGAGATCGCACCTAGTATTACCTATGACCCTGCGCCCGGTCCTTGTGGCGTAGTATTAGACCAAGACATTTACTACTGTGAATATGGTGTACAGCAGAAATTTCCGCATCAGCCTGCTTTGCCGCTGCTAGAAGCTGAGAGCTATGTAGGCGTATCACTGCGAAATCATCAAGGTAAGATTCTAGGCAACCTAGCGCTTTTAGATAGCTCTCCTATCCTGGAGCGCAAGCTGTACGAGGATTTGCTTAAGCTTTTTGCTACTAGAGCAAGCGCGGAGCTAGAAAGACAGCAGGCGATTAAGGCGATTGAGGCGCTTAATGCAGAGTTAGAGCTGCGCGTAGAAAATCGAACGGCAAGGTTAGCACTACAGGCCGAAGAATTAAAAAAAGCGTTAGCTGACTTAAAACAGACTCAGGCCGACCTGATTCATAGTGCGAAGATGTCTGCGCTAGGTAGGCTAGTAGGCGGGGTAGCACATGAGCTCAACAATCCTATTTCTTTTATCAAGGGCAATCTAACTCATGCGTATGACTATGCTCAGATACCGTTTGAGCTAGTTAGGCTCTATCGAGAGCACTGCGACCAAAATAATATCAAGTCTTCGGCGAAGATCCAGACGATACTAGAGAAGGCTGATTTTGATTATGTGGCAAAGGATCTGCCTGTATTGTTCAAATCTATGCATGCTGGCGTTGAGCGAATCGAAAAGATAGTGCGATCACTGCGAACTTTTTCTCGACTAGACGAGTCTAGCTATAAATCAATTAATCTCAACGAGAACCTCAGCAGTATCCTATTGTTGTTTCAAGACAACCTATACAGAGAAGGGAAGGGAGCAGATATTCAGATTATTGAACAATACGGTGATATTCCAGATGTTACCTGCTATCCAGGAGAGCTAAATCAAGCATTCATTAATCTTTTGTATAATGCGATCGCAGCTATAAAAGAGAAACTTCAGCTCGAAAGCAAACACCAGAGCGCTAGTCAGAGCACACATTTCCAAAGAACTAATTCTCAAACTACACATTTGCAAAGAGCTAGATTCCAGAAAATCGAGTTTCGAGGAATTATTCGAGTCACTACAAAGCTAACATCATCCAGTCAGGTGGCTATCTGCATCAGTGATAATGGTGTAGGTATTTCCGAAAAGATCAAGGAAGATATCTTTGATCCCTTCTTCACAACTAGACCTGTTGGTCGAGGTATCGGGTTAGGGCTCTCTACCGCCTATCAAATCATCACCGAAAGACACGGCGGCAGCTTAGAGTTTAGCTCGTCACTGGGCCAGGGCTCAGAGTTCGTGATGCATATTCCTCTAACGTCTAGCCCTCAGCCTCTAGAATAATGTGTCCCCCCGAAGTAACTCACGTTTCGCGTAGGCATAGCCTTCTTTGATGAGTATGCCTCCAAGAAACGCTATATTATTCACAATAGAACTCTATTCTTACCAAGATAGAACTCTATTTGCACTAAAGCCTTGCACCCAAAAGACCTATGACAGAGACTCCTAGTAAAATTTTGCTTGTTGATGACGAGCCAGGGCTGCGCGAGTCAGTGCAGGCGTATTTAGAAGATAGCGATTTTCAAGTCCGAGTCGCCAGCAATGCCAAAGAGGGCTGGGAGCTATTGCAGCAAGAAATTCCCAACGTGCTGATCTCGGATATTATGATGCCTCAAGTAGACGGCTATCAGTTTCTGAAGCAGGTCAGAGAAGACGTCCGGTTTCAGGCTCTGCCAGTAGTGTTTTTGACAGCTAGAGGGATGACGAGCGATCGCATTCAAGGCTATCAGGCCGGAGCCGATGCCTATTTACCGAAGCCTTTCGATCCTGAAGAACTCGTTGCGATTGTCACCAGCTTGATCGATCGTCGCGCTGCCCAGGCTCCAGACGCTTCTGCTACGCCAGATATTGCCACAATGGCTCGCCAGATTGAAGAGATCAAAGCCCTGCTGACTCAGCGCGGCAGCATGATCAAGCAAAATAACAGCGGCATCAAAATTGACTTTACCCCTCGTGAGCAAGACGTGCTCAATTTAGTCGCCGAAGGGCTGATGAATAAAGAGATCGCCAGTCGCCTTGGGACAACCGTCCGCAATGTCGAAAAGTACGTCAGCCGATTATTTGGCAAAACAGGGACGAACAGCCGCACGGAGCTAGTTCGCTATGCGCTAGAAAATGGCTTGGTCACTACATAAAGGCGGCTATTGAGCAGGCTACGACAGAAAGATTGAACCTCGCGATCAGGAATTTTCTGAACGAACGTATTCAATCTTCTTGTTGCTTTGAGATACGAGCTTTCATCAGACAATGTTCACCTTCTCGCTGAACGCCATCTGATGGAAAAAGCACTTTGACTTGTAACCTTATTAAGAGGATAGAGACAAATCTCATTGCCCTACAGAAAAAGAAATATTAACCTCTCATAAATGCCTATCAATGCCTATATGTGAATATCAATCAAATCTTTGATCCTTCGTCTTTATTCTTGAAGATAGTTCTCAGCATTCGCTGAGTTAAACCCGGTACCAAAGCGTGTAAACCACCCATTAGCTTTGCACTCCCAAAAATATGTTCGCTCTCATTACGCTCTAGCGCGCTCCAAACGGCATCGGCAACGTCTTCAGGCTGTTCAATAAAAGGCATCGACAGCGTTTGTTCTAGCTGCTCGTAGCGAGCTTTTTGGTCTACAAGATCTTTTCCTTGCATAACCGCTTTCTCTGGAAAGTTAGTCTGAATGATATTGGGATAGATAGCGCACACCTGAACGCCTTTCGGCGCAAGTTCTGCGCTAAGTGCTTGACTAAGACCAGAAATCGCGAACTTGCTGGTTGTATAAAGCGTGAGATAGGGCATTGGCATTTTGCCAGCAATCGAACAGATGTTCATAATCGCCCCGCTTTTTTTGGCAATCATGTGGGGCAATGCGGCATGAATAGTGTGAATATATCCCCACAAATTCGTATCAATCACCTGGTGCCAGTCTTCTAAAGTAAACTCTTCAGTGGGACCCGAGCTATACAGCCCCGCATTATTCACCAGCACGTCTAGCTGACCAAAGTCCGTCATGATCTGTTGAATCAAGTCCTGCACCTGCTCTGGATCGCGCACGTCTGTGGGTATGGGCACGACCGGCGTAGCGAACTGCGTTTTAAGCTCGCTGGCGGCAGTTGTTAGCTTAGCAGCATCACGCGCAGCGATAACCACTTGATAATCTGCTTGGGCAAACCGAGCTGCGATCGCTCTGCCGATTCCCTCCGAACCACCCGTGACTAAAGCCACTTTCATACTGCTTCTCCTAATCTTTGTAAGCTGCGATCGCCTGACATTTGCCTACCAAAACATAACGACGTTTCGCTAGCTTCAACTTCTGTCTGCAGATTGAAATTGATTGTAAGCACTCTTAAGCTCTCTACACAGCCAAAAAAGCTAGCTAAAAAAACAAAAACCTAACTTGTTCTACACTGCCGCACAGCCCCGGAAAAACAGCCCTTTATTAATCTACATAGACGCGATAGATGAACGTAACAGATGCGCGGTATAGAATATATTTAATGACAGAACGCCTGCATTCAGATGACTACAGCCGACTACCCAGCTACAGAACTCATCCTGAGACTTCTTCCTAAGTGAAGATGAAGGCAACTGTCAAACGTTCGAGGATGAGCAGCATAAGCGAGCGATTTGTCAGGTTCAAGCCAGCACCTGGCGATCGCGGTACAGAGGTCAAAGTCGTGCTGGAGTACAGTTCACCGGGCGGCGCACTAACAGCGGCAATTGCCAAGCTATTTGGCGAAGAGCCCGAGCAGCAGGTAGGCGACGCGCTCAACAAGTTTAAGCAGCTGATGGAAGCCGGCGAGATTGCCACCGTAGAAGGACAGCCACAGGGTAGCTAAAGCTGTTACGAGCCTATCAAAACGTTAGACCATCACTTGAACAGGAACAACTTACGAAAGCAGTTTGCTGGCATGGCAAAGAAGATGTCCGAGTAGATACCGTACCCAATCCGACAATATTAAATCCGAGAGATGCGATTATTTAAAGTGACCTCTACCGCGATCTGCGGCTCGGATCTACACCTTTATGATGGCTATATTCCCATTCCTGCGGTAGCTGTTTCTTTTGCAATCGCGATCTGTGGTCACTGTGCGACAACTCCAACCCCAACGCCTGGATGGCTGAAAAGTTCTATGGGCATTCCCCCGCAGGGCTCTACGGCTACTCTCATTTGCTAGGCGGCTACGCGGGCGGGCAGGCTGAATATGTGAGAGTTTCCTTCGCAGACGTTGGCCCGATTGAGGAAGATGCACCAGCAGGATACAAGACATTTAGGGACAAAAAGGACAACTGTATCAAGGTCGTCTTAAACCCTTAGGACATTTTGTCGCCTGGAATTCTCACTATTTCAGAACTGAGCTTAGAACTGGCTAGAACAAATCAAGTGGAAAGTATCCATAGGTGCCATTCACCTCTGCTAGCTCTGGCTCGGAGGTGTGATAGGTGATCAACACACCACGAGCGCTACCGATGTAGTCATCGACATACCAAGCATTCTTGAGCGTGTTGAACTTTAAGAACACTGCCCCTGTTTGATCAGGCAAATCTACATTAATCGGCTGACTTAGGGCTGCAACGTAGCCCTTTAAAGCAGCTTCGGCGGCAGCAATCGTACCCGCGCAGATTCCTAGAGTCTGATATTCGCTAATCTCGTTGAGCCATAGCAGGTCAGCGCGAATAGCTTGACGCTGCGGCTCGTCTAAAGCGGCGGCATCTGGACTGAGCGTCGCCCCGACTAGTGATTGACGGGCGGCCTTTAGCCTGTGTGCGATCGCCGCTTCAGACATTCCGTACAGGGCTTCTATAGACATCGGGCAACCTCTTCAATCCATTTTCCTAGCTTACGATAATCCGCCTGTTGTGCTCTATGTTCTCTTACCTCGCGTTCTCTTGCCTTTGTCTGGCCTACTTCTATCTGGCTCACTTCTATTTAGCCTGCTTTTGGGCTCACTAAAGGCAAGTTATTTTCCTGATCCAATCATGGCTTACTCTCTGCGCGTTGCTGATATGCCAAGCACCGAACGACCTCGCGAACGATTGCTAGCCCACGGTGCCAAACGCCTGTCCGCCGCCGAGCTCATCGCCATTCTGCTAGGCACAGGTCAGGGCCCAGGCAAGCTTTCGGCAGTTGGACTAGGGCATTTTCTACTACAAGAGCTGGGCAAGGAACGCCCAGAAGGTGACGGGCTACCGACGCTGCGAGACATCACCGCTGAAGAACTGATGAAAATTTCTGGGGTGGGCCCCGCTAAAGCGGCCACTATTCTTGCGGCCATAGAGCTAGGAAAAAGAGTCTTGCAAAGTCAGCCCCCGAGCCTGACTGTGGTCGACGACCCATCTGTTGCCGCAGCGGCGCTAGGCCATGAGCTGATGTGGCAATCGCAAGAGAGATTTGCAGTGCTGCTGCTAGACGTCAAACATCGCATCATTGGCAGCAAAGTCATTAGCGTTGGCACCGCAACAGAAACTATCGCCCACCCCAGAGACATCTTTCGTGAAGTAATCAAGCGAGGGGCGACTCGGGTGATTGTAGCTCATAATCATCCTTCAGGTGCTCTAGCGCCTAGCAGCGAAGATATCGCCTTGACTCGTCAACTGCTCAAAGGCTCAGAGCTACTAGGAATTCCTTTGCTAGATCACTTGATACTAGGTAACGGTGACTGGTCTAGCATCCGGCAAAACAGCGACTTGTGGAGCGAGTCAGTAGATTAGATGTTAGGTTTAATAGCTGTTTCAAAGAAATCGCACAGTATTAACTTCATACGCTAGCTCGACATCAATATACTTAGATATCATGGATATTCGGCGCTGCCAGTTAGACACGGCAACGTTGACATGGCTGCCCACACAAAAACTGTTCTCTGTGACAAATTCCCCCTTCCACGATCCTAGGCAAAATCCATTGCCCGATGCAAACGATATCGAGCAAGAAGCTGTTGGTGATGCAGGGCTTGATTCTTTGCAAGAAGGGTCTCCTCGTAGCCCTTCCCCTCATATAAAACGGGACATACAGCGGCTACGCAATCTCATGATAGGGCTACTACTAGCCGGACTGACACTAGGTTTTGTCGTGGCTATTGGAGTCATCTTCTTCATGAAGCGCACTGGTTTGGCAGATCCGCCCAACCCTACTAACCCCCCTACCAACCAAGGACAGATAAACGAGCAGATCCATACAGGTGTTCATAAGCGGACCCCAGACGAATAATTGCCTCAGACTTTGATACGATACACGGGCCTTGAATCATCAGACTTGGTGTCTTTATGTTTGGCATTAATTTTTCCCGTGCTGCTAGGCCCATTACGTCTGGGCTGACATTGGATCGGTTTGCCTTCCATCAGTGGCGAGAGGTGAGCTATTTGCATCGGCTGCTGTCGCCGCTGCGAGACTGGCGGCACGGTAGTTGGCTGCTGGCTTGGGGCGACGGCATTGCCTGGGTGTTTGTCGCGGCCATGATTGCGCTGGCTCCCTACGTATCGACCACGCTGATTGGCTGGCTTTTGCTGGCCTCTGCTGGGCTATGGTTTTTGCTGACAGTGAGCGATCAGGCCGAAGGCTGGCTGACGCCTTTGCATATTGCGGTGGTGGCCTATTGGGGGGCGATGGTGCTGGCAACGGCGCTATCCCCAGTCAAAGGCGCGGCGCTCTCAGGGCTGATCAAGCTGACGCTGAATGTGCTGCTGTTTATGCTGACGGCTCGGATCTTGCGAATTAAAGAGCTGCGCTCTGGGCTGGTTCTGGTGTATTTGGCAACGGCGACGATTGTCTCTGCCTATGGGCTCAGGCAGTGGTTCTTTGGGGCTGAGGCACTGGCCACCTGGGTCGATCCCGAATCGAATCTGTCAGGGGCGACGCGGGTCTATAGCTATCTCAAAAACCCGAATCTACTGGCGGGGTATCTAATGCCTGCTATTGGCTTTGGCGCGATGGCGATGTTTGCCTGGCAGCGCTGGCTGCCGAAGCTATTGGCGGCGATCGTGACGCTAGTGAGCAGTAGCTGTCTGGTGCTGACGCTGAGTCGGGGCGGCTGGCTGGGCTTTTTGGCGATCGCGTTTGTGATGATGGTGCTGCTCGTTTTTTGGGGAAATTCTTGGTTTTCTCCGTTTTGGCGACGGTGGGCGCTGCCGCTTTTGCTAGTGGGTTCAGCCGTGGTGGTAGTGGCGGCGGTAGTGGTAGTGCCGCAGGTGCGCGAGCGAGTGGTGAGTATCTTTGCGATGCGTGGTGATAGCAGCAATAATTTTCGGCTGAATGTGTATGCGGCGGTGTTCGATATGATTCGGGCCAGGCCGCTGGTTGGGATTGGGCCGGGGAACGAGGCGTTTAATCAGGTCTATCCGCTATATCAGCGGACGGGCTATACAGCGCTCAGTGCGTATTCGATCTATTTTGAAACGCTAGTGGAAGGAGGAATTGTGGCTGGGCTGGCCTTACTGTGGATGCTGATTTTGGCGTTTCAGCAGGGGTGGTCACAGCTAGGCCGACTGCGAGAAACGTTAGAAGAAGATGGCTATTGGCTGATGGGAGCGATCGCAGCGATGGCCGGGCTACTGGTTCAAGGGACATTTGACACGGTGTGGTACAGGCCACAAATCAGTACGCTATGGTGGATGCTGCTAGGGATTGTAGCGAGCTTCTATGCAGAGAAGAGAAAGAGAAAGCTGCTGCCCAGTGCGGAGATGATGAGAAGGCCCGAGCGAGAAGCGACCGGAGAAATTTTATAGATGAGATTGCCTGAGGCGGCAGCAGGACTGACGGAAGACACTTCGGTAGCGATCGCACAGCAAATTCAGTGGGTGCCTATAGAGCTATCCACCGGGTCTCTACCGACTGGGCTACTGACGACTAGCTATGTGCGTCAGGGTACAGGCACGCCCGTTTTGCTACTGCCTGGGTTCGACAGTTCGCTACTAGAGTTTCGGCGACTGGTGCCTTTGCTGGCAAAATCTTGTCAGGTGTATGCGATGGATTTGGCTGGGTTTGGGTTTGGCGATCGCACAGTGCTAGACAGCGTCAATCCGGCTTTGATCAAACAGCATCTAAAGGCATTTTGTGAGCAAGTGATCAAAGCGCCCGTGGTGCTAGTCGGCGCGTCTATGGGAGGTGGAGTCGCGATCGATTTTGCCACTAGCTATCCAGAACAGGTGACGAAGCTGGTGCTAATCGATGCGGTTGGATTCGCCGCATCTTCGGGGCCAGGTAGGCTGATGGTGCCGCCGCTAGACAAATGGGCCACCGATTTTTTGCGGAGCGCGTGGGTTCGGCGCAAGATTAGCGAACGGGCTTACTACAACAGGGCATTTGTGACCCCAGATGCCGAGATCTGTGCCTCTTTGCACGTGCAGATGCCGGACTGGGCGAAGGGGCTAATTTCTTTCACGAAAAGTGGCGGCTATAACTTCTTGAAAGATAAGATCGCGCAGGTTAGCCAGGAAACTTTGGTGCTCTGGGGCAGACAAGACCAGATTTTAGGCACTAAAGACGCCGCTCGATTCGAGCAAACCTTGAGCAATGGCAAACTGATCTGGATAGAAAACTGCGGCCATGTGCCTCATCTAGAACAGGCTGAAACAACGGCGAAGCATATTGTCAATTTCCTGTCGTAATTCCTTGTCGTAAACAGCAGGCATAAGACTTAAGATATACGAGACTAATCGCGGCTAAAACGGCTATCTGTAGGTCTTTAGCTGATAATATTTTTCCTAGAAGAGTAAAGCACTGTGATTGTAACAGAGCCACTGGTATACAAAGACGAGCTAGGCAACGCCTTCGAAGGCACGGTGAGCTGGGATGACGCCCGCAGCGAACCCAGGCCGGGGGTGATGGTCACCTCTACTTTCGTGGGACAGTCAGCCTTTGAAACGCAAAAGGCAGAGCTGCTAGCGGAACTTGGCTATGTGGGATTTGCCATTGATGTGTATGGGCAAGGAAAACGGGCGACTTCGCCAGCAGAGGCCGGGGAACTGATGGCCGTGCTCAATGAAGATAGAGAATTGCTGGCGGCGCGGATGACGCTGGCGCTAAAGACAATCAGAGAGCTGCCCCAGGTAGATACAGCTCAGGTTGCGGCAATCGGGTTTTGCTTTGGCGGAAAATGCGTGTTGGACTTAGCTCGAACTGGCGCGGATGTAAAAGGCGTGGTGAGTTTTCATGGCATCTACGATCCGCCGCCAACCGGAGCTGAGCAGATTTCAGCGGCGGTGCTGGTTTTGCACGGCTGGGAAGATCCGCTCTCGCCCCGCGAAGATACGGTAGCGCTAACCGATGAGCTGACGCAAAAAGGCGCGGACTGGCAGGTTCATATGTACGGGCACACGGCTCATGCATTTACCAATCCCAAGGCGCAGGCGAAAGCAGCGGGAATGTTCTTTGTGCCCAGAGCAGCAGAGCGGGGATGGCAGGTGATGCAGAACTTTCTGACTAGTCAGCTTTCGTGACACGCACTAGCTTCCCAAAGAGAGGAGCCTCAAATTCAACGACGCGATGAATGCGCTCTGCTAGTTCGACTTTATCGGCAGCGTCCTTAGAAACGACAATTCCGGCATGCTCTGGGGTTTCTTTATGTAGACGAATAAAATCACGCCTATTGAGCGTCAAAATAGCCCTTTTTGCTGAGTAGCAAACGCTAGCACCTCGTTATCGGGAATTTGTCGATTATCTTTACCTGCATCCTGTACTGTTTGAACATCATGGCCCAAGTTTCTTAGATGTCGTGTCGTTCTCAAAGGAAATTGCTCATCGGCATAAAAAGCACTCATGCTTTACGCCTCATTGTTATCGCATATTGCCTGTTCTATCTCCTCTAAATGATTGTCTGCATAAGCCCAGGCATTCACTAGATCGTTGGCACTAAGAGTAGGATAATCTCGCAAAATATCTACCTCACTACTCCCCAAGCCTCTAGACTGAACCAGTATCCAAACCGGAATTCGCGTACTTTTAATACAGGCATCTCCACCACACACACCCGGCGTTTTTTCTATTCCATTCCAAGTGTTAGTGATACTTTCAGATAGCAGTTCAATAATCAGAGCCTTCTCGGCTGCACTCAGTGCTAATAGCTGTGACTTCACGCTGTTTGGAATCATGGGGAAAGATATGGCAAATGGCCAATAGAGCTAACTCAGGACAGTGCATACGGCTTCTTTTACTATAGCCTTGACCATTGAACTCATTCCATTAGCGAGCAATAGAACCAGCGATAGAACCTTAGTACTTAAAAGAATTTCACCTTCAGACCGTCTTTGGGAATGGGCGTCGGGGCGATGGTGAAATCTAAGTTTTGGTCAGGCAACAGCTCCCAGCGATGATCGCGCAGCAGCTTGGCGGCAAAGATCTTCATTTCTAGACGAGCGAATTCCTTGCCTAAACACTCGCGGATGCCGCCGCCAAATGGCACGTAGCTAAACGGTTTACGCTTTTGCTCGGACTGTTCTAGATTGAATCGCTCTGGATCAAATTTCTTGGGTTGGGTATAGACGTCCGAGTCTCGATGAGTTTGTTTGATCTGGTAGAGCACCATCCATCCGGCTGGAATTTGATAGCCGCCAAACTCACAGGTTTTCAGCACTTGTCGGAAGGCACCACCAACAGGGGGCACCATCCGCAATGTCTCTTGCAATATCTGTTCTAGATAGGTCATTTGCTTGAGCGTTTCTAGCGTGAGTCTTTTGTCTTCTAGATCGCTCTGTTCTGCTTCAGCTTTTGCTCTGATCTCTGGATTTTGTGCCATTAGTAGACAAAAAGAGGTGAGCGCAGAGGTCAGTGTCTCGTGTCCAGCAAACAGCAACAGCAGTACCTGATCTTTGAGTTCTTCAACAGTGAGTGAGTTGCCGTCGTCGTCTTTAGCGGTTAGCAATAGCTCCAAGGCATCTGGGGTGGCAGGTGAGCGCGTGGATTGTTTGCGATCGCGGATCAATTTCTCCAGTGCTACTAGCAGGCGATCGCGACTCCGCTTTGCTTTGCCAAAAGCTGTCAGGGGTAGATTCACTGGCAGTGAAAACAAGCCTGCACCCCAAACTTCAAACAGATCGCCGAGTTCCGTTTCTGAAGCATTATCCAAACCGACCAGCAGCTTGCAGGCAATATCGAAGGTATAGCGGCGTAGCTGCGGATACCAAGTCAGGCTACCGTTCTGAGCTGAGGTCTGAGCCCACTGCTGAAAGTAGCGATCGCTAATAGATACCATCGTGTCGATGTAGCCTTCTAGCGCTCTTGGCTGAAAAGCTTGGGCCATCAGGCGACGACGCCCAGCATGAACGCCGCCCGTTTGCAGCGCTAGTGAAAGCGGGCCTAGTAGGGCCTCGACGCTAGGCGGCCAGGTGACGGTGATGCGATCGCCTTCTTGCCCAAACAAAAATCGAATCGCCTCTGGCCCCTTCATAAACACAGTCGGCTTATTCAGCAAGCGCGTTTTGAACAGTGGGCCGTACTTGGCGTGCTGCTTGCTAGCAAAATCAGGATCGGTGAAGAAATTGAGCGTTTTGCCGATGAAAGGAAGACCAAACTCACCGGGAGGTAGAGGGCTGCGTAGAGAATCGACCATGACTAGAGACGGTCCTCAAGCGGTTCAATATCGCCTGAGGACTGCCAAAAAACTACCTTGCTAGCTTACTGCGTTTTTCATAACCGTTGAAGGCAGTTCTTCACCCTGATATTCTCTAGTCGGGGGCTCGAATCCGCAAGAGGTGCCATCTGTATACACCACCTCATCTTCCCACGGCAGGCGATAGTTGCCGTCTACCATATCTTTCATATAGGTGTAGGGACAGTCTTGAGCGCCGCCTTTAACAGCGGTATAGCCGCGATGGCCAAACTGATAGATATTGTTCTCTACGCTCCAGTGCTGACGAGCTTCACGAACCAAATCGGGGCGGACTTCAGCGGTAATGATCTCGTCAGGCCGGTGACTGCCCATCACCAAAGGCTGACCGTCAAAGTTGACAATCATGCCCTCGCCCATAGAGTCGAAGGTGCCATCGGTGCCGCACATGCATACAGAGGCAGTGACCATCAGATTGCAGAAGGCATTGGACTGATTGGTAATTTGCCAGCTATGGCGGATAGGGGCGGTGTAGCCAGCGGTGCGAAGCATGATGTCGGCTCCTTTATAGGCGCATTCACGGGCCATTTCAGGAAACATGCCGTCATGACAGATGATTAAGGCGATTTTGCTGCCGTTGGGGCCGTTGCAGACTGGAATGCCGATGTTCCCAGGCTCCCAGGGCTCGACAGGAACCCAGGGATGAAGCTTGCGGTAATAGAGCTGGAGTTCACCTTTGTCGTCAATGATTAGACCGCTGTTGTAAGGGTTGCCATTAGGGTTAAATTCCATAATGGAAAAGCAGCCCCAGATTTGGTTTTGGATGCAGGCTTGGCGAAAGGCATCGACCTCGGGGCCGTCTAGGCGACACATGATATCTGGGTTGGTGTCCATCGACAGACCGTGTAGCGAGTATTCAGGGAAGACCACTAGGTCCATCGTGGGCATGTTGCGCCGAGCTTTGGCCACTATGTCGCAGATGACTTGGGTTTGAGCGGCAAGATCTTCTGGGGTGACAACCGTAGGAAGCTGTGCCTGCACCATACCAAGTACGACGCCGTTAGGAGATTTGTTTAGTCCGCCAAGTCCGCTCATTGTTTATCCTCTCAATATCTACTGCTGATGTTTGCAAGGTTGAAGAGAAACAACAGTGTACAGCGCGGCAGAGAGGTCGTTCTGTATTGTAGGTACGGTTAGGAGTAATTCCTAGCAGACCTTCTATAAACGAGTTTTCAAGCTCAAAGCTATTTCTTACGGCCCTAGTTCCTATGTCATCAGCAGATAGTCAAAAATCTAAGATGCTAGCAGGCGAGCTATACATTGCTAGCGATCCCGAATTGTGGGCAGCTCATTTGCGATCGCAGGATCTTCTGACTAGATTCAATATGACCGCTGCCACTGCAGAGACAGAACGCCGCACCTTGCTAACAGAATTGTTCAACGGGCTGGGTGAAGAAACCGTAATCAAGCCTTCGCTGCGCTGTGACTATGGATTCAATATCACGATCGGCAGCCGAACGTTCATCAACTACGATTGCGTTTTACTCGACTGCAACCTGATTACCATTGGTAATGAGGTTCAGGTTGCACCCGGCGTCCATATCTACACCGGAACCCATCCTTTAGAAGCAAAAATACGTCGATCGGGGCTAGAATACGCGCTGCCAGTCTCGGTCGGAGATGGGGTTTGGCTGGGTGGCAGAGCTGTTGTGTGCCCCGGCGTCAGCATTGGCGAAAATACGGTTGTAGGCGCGGGTAGCGTGGTCACGCACGATTTGCCAGCGAATGTGCTAGCTGTAGGCAGTCCATGCCGCGTCATCAGGCAGCTCTAAGCTAAATGGCTTTTCTACTGAGCACAATAGGTAAACTAGCAGGTATCAAAACGCGATCGCCCTGGCATACTATGGCCTAGTCAGGTACGTTTTGAAACATTGGAATAGTAATTGTAAACCGGGTTCCTTGAGGGATTATAGGACTACAGGTAAGCATACCTTGATGCTTGCCAACAACAATCTCATGACTAATAGACATGCCTAACCCAGTGCCTTTACCCGCAGGCTTTGTTGTAAAAAATGGATCAAAAATCTTTTCTCGCAAGACGTCTGGAATGCCAGGACCATTATCGACGATATGAATACTGACGCTGTCATCTCTAACTAGCTCAGTTTTAATAGTAATTGTCGGATTCCAGTCGCTGTCGGTACTTTTTCGAGCCTGTTCCTCAAGGGCGTCAATGGCATTGCTTAGAATGTTCATGCAGACCTGGTTCAGCTGCCCTGGATAACATTTGACTGCTGGTAAAGAGCCATAGTCCTTCACGACTGTAATATTAGGGCGCTCAGATTGAGATTTCAGTCGACTTTCTAGGATGAGTAAGGTACTGTCTATGCCTTCATGAATATCTACCGCTTTAACTTCAGCCTCATCCAATCGCGAAAAGTTGCGTAGGCTGAGCACTATGTCACGAATGCGATTCGTCCCAATCTCCATAGAGCGAATCAGCTTAGGTAGGTCTTCGGCCAGAAAATCTACATCGATAGCCTCTAATTCTGTGCAAATCTCAGGCTCTGGCTGAGGGTAGCACTGGCGATACAAACGAACTAAATTGAGCAGATCTTCTGTATATTCGTTTGCATGGATGATGTTGCCATGAATGAAATTTACGGGATTGTTGATTTCATGGGCAATGCCTGCAACTAGCTGACCTAAAGCTGATAGTTTTTCTTGCTGAATTAGCCGCACTTGGGTGAGCTGCAAATCCTGTAGGGCTTTAGACAATTTTTCGGTGCGATCAGCCACGCGCTGTTCTAACTGCTGATTGAAACTTTCAAGCGCCGTATTAGCCTCAAGTAGCTTGGCTTCTGTTTCCCTACGCAAGGTGATTTCGTTCTCTCGCAAGGCAATCTCGTCCTTCAACAGATTGTTTTTGCTCTGTAAAGTTCGAGCTAGGTTCTGTACTTGTAAGTGAATCTTAACTCTTGCTAACACTTCCTCCTGCTGAAAAGGCTTTGTTATGTAGTCAATAGCGCCCAGAGATAGTCCCTTGACCTTATTTTCAGTATCGGAGAGCGCAGTCATGAATATGACTGGAATGTCATAGGTACTCGGGTCTTCCTTGAGCCGCCGGCAGGTTTCAAAACCATCAATTCCAGGCATCATAACGTCTAATAGAATTAGCTCTGGCTT
Source organism: cf. Phormidesmis sp. LEGE 11477 (assembly GCF_015207105.1). Taxonomy (GTDB): domain Bacteria; phylum Cyanobacteriota; class Cyanobacteriia; order Phormidesmidales; family Phormidesmidaceae; genus Phormidesmis. Next base: position 35,605 of record NZ_JADEXO010000013.1, on the reverse strand, counting down.
GTGATAGGCTATCTGCTCCAAAGCGCTCTCTCCATCTAGCGCAACCGCTATTCTAAAGCCCTCGTGGTTCAGCGATTCAGAAAGGACTTCTAAATTAGTTGGGTTGTCATCAACAATTAAAATATCCTGTGGCTCTGTTTCTAACAGCATTTTAAAGAATCCTTCTTTTGGTCTAATGATGTATATCTGTTTGAAAAATTTGGCACAATGACGCTAATATCGACCATCACTTCACCATAAAGATCATCTATGTCGATGGTGCTCCTGAGGTCTCTGTTGCAGCCTCAGCATCCATATATTTCTCTAAGAAATCTCGAATAGCTTTGGTCCTAAAGCCTCTTGCTAGGGAAAGCAAGTGCTGAGAAAACGCGGAGTAATTGGCTTCTTTCGCTTGAAGCTGTTCTAGAGCCTTGATCAAGTCGTTGATTAGGCCGCGTCGGGCAAACTCATAGAGCGGATCTAAGTCACTAAGCGGAGGGATGACAAAGTCTGTAGTCGACAATATCTCTGCTGGCTTTTGAGGGGACGAAGCAACCGATACGCCATCGTAATGCCATTCTAAATTCAGCAGCTTACTCAGCGCCTCTAGAAGGCTTTCGGTTTGGATGGGCTTAGGAAGAAATTCGTTTGCCCCTGCAACAAAGCTTTCATGACGATCAGAATCAAACACACTGGCAGAAGAGATAATCACCGGAATGGAGTCTAGGCTAGCTCCTTGCTGACGCAGCTCTCTCATCATTTCATAGCCATCTTTAACTGGCATAGCAACATCTGCAATAATTAGGTCTGGGTGGTGTGCGATCGCTTTATCAAGTCCCTCTTGCCCATTATGAGCCTCTAAGACTTTGAATCCAAGCGGCTGTAACAAGTTGCTCAGCACAGACAAGTTCTCCCAGTGATCGTCTACTGCGAGGATTGTTACCGAATCACCTTTATAGCCAGTAATCTTTCCTTGCGGCAGCCTTGCGGAGGCTTCCACCCAATTTGGGGCAGCCAGTAGCTCGGCATCGAACCAAAACGTACTTCCTTGCCCTAGTTCACTTTTTACTTTCAGCTCGCTATTCATCAGCTCGATGATGCTGTGCGTAATCGCTAGCCCTAGCCCTGTCCCTTCAGACTGCTTGCGGCCATCGCCCACCTGCTCAAAGGGCAAGAATATCTTCTCTACTTGTTCTGGGGTCATGCCTACGCCCGTATCTTCGATTTGGAACCGGATTCGATACAGCTGCGAGTCAGATGTGTCTTCCGCTGTTTTATCGCTTTTGATGATTAGTTTGACCAATCCTTCGTCTGTAAATTTGATAGCATTACCCAGAAGGTTGATCAGCACCTGCCGCAGCCTCTTTTCATCAGCGGCTATTCCGACTGGAACCTCACCATCGATCTCATAAGAGAAAGAAACCTGCTTTTGCTCCGCCTTAATTCGGCAGATTTCCGATACGCCCTGTAAAAAAGAAAGGAAGTGAAATTCTGTCGGGTGCAGCTCCATTTTCTGCGCTTCAATCTTGGAAAGATCTAGGATGTCATTAATCAGCATCAGTAAGTGAGAACCGCACCGATTGATGACGCCGACGCCCTTTCGCTGTTCCCCGATTAGGGTGTCAGACCGCTCTAATATTTGGGCATAGCCCAGAATGCCGTTGAGAGGAGTCCGTAATTCATGACTCATATTTGCTAAAAATTCGCTCTTTGCTCTGTTGGCAACTTCAGCAGATTCCTTAGACTCAGACAGTTCGAAAGTTCGCTGACGAACCCTTTCCTCTAGCTCTTCATTCGTTTTTGCCAGCTTATCAAAAGACTCTCTTAACTGCTGAGCCATTCGATTGAATGAATAGGCAAGTCTACCTAGCTCGTCTTGGCGAGTTACATCGACTTCCACATTCATATTGCCGTCTGCAATGCTCTCAGTCGCCTCCATCAATCTGACTATGGGATTAGAAATCTGCCTTCTTAAGATTAAAGAGATTAAAACAATCTCGACAAACAATGCAGCTACTCCCAAGAGTAGAAGGATACGCGCCGATGCGAATGCTTTTTGCTTGACTAGGGCTTTCGGATAGACCGTCACCAAATACCAGCCCGGTTCGTCGATTGTTGTCGCGGCTAGGTATTCGTCGCCCTCAGGATTGTCAATAACGACTTCACCGCTACTCCGTTGGGTAACCAGCTCAAAAATACGGCGTAAATGAGGATCTCCTGATTGAGCAATAGAGAACTGACCGTTTCCATCTTGAATTTCTTCCATCAGTTCAGGATGCACAACTAATCGTCCATCTGAACGAAAAATCATGTTGTAAGTTCCTTCTAGCGTTTCTCTTAGCGTGCGTTCTCGCAGTTCATCAATGAGAATGTCATGTCCTAACGTGGCTATATGCTCACCTTGTAAATCTACTGGTGTCACACCAGAGGCCATCCAGGCTTTAGCAACCTGGTCATAATAGATTCCAGTCCAGACTGTCTCGCGCTGTGGGTTGTGCTCTTCATCGGTGATAAAGAACGATTCGTCATCCGTCACTCGAAAGGATTCATCTGAAGGGGCATTCTCTACCCAGGGATACGTTGGCATGTAGATAACAATGCCATTTTCTGGAATTTGCATGTATGTATTGACAAAACGGTTTCGCCAGGCCGGCCCGTAGCTGCTCAGCAGATCGAAATAGGTTAAAACGCGATGCTTCATGCGGGTATCGACGTCAACGTTTTTACCCAGAAAAACGCCTGGTGTGGTTTCTAAATTAAAGCGTTCCGAGCGATTGCGAACGGTTCCATCTTCTAAAACTTCAAATAGCTGATCGAATGCCACCTCGGGAGGGTCAGTTGGATCTGAGGCTAGGCGATCAAGTAAGGACTGCTTGAGTATGATGTGGTTGTCCTCTGCTAGCGTAAAAACTGCCCTTTCTCGCAAAGCCCTTAGCTGCGTGTATTTTTCTAGCTGAGTGAGCGTTTCGGACGTAATCCGAGACATCAGCTGAAAGTATCCTATACCAGTCGAAGCAATAATCACAACGCCAATGCTAAGCGCTGTTTTGTACAGAGTTTGCCGTGTGAGTGATTTCTTGATCTCTCCACGAACGTGACTAGGTTTAGAAGAAAGTGGCTGAGCTTTCATGGTGTATCTGTCGTTCAAATCTTGTGCGTAGAGTACCCAAAGGCTGATGTCGAACAGTTTTAGTGCTTGGCTATTTTCTTCAACTCTCTAGCGGAAGACTGGGGACGTAAACCCTCTAGACAAGCCATGTGCGCTAGATAATTCTCTAATTGGGGTGTGTCAAAAGAAGGGCAGACGACGCCAGCCTCTGTAATTCTACGCTGGGTGTTTTCACAGACAAAATCGAAGGCACCTAACGATTTTCGAATGAATTGGCGATTTGAGAAGAGAGCTGCTAGAGGCATGACTGCATTTTGGGAGCCTTGCTTCTTAATTTTGAGCAGATGCCCATACCAAGATTCGTAGGAAAGTCGCTTCATCGAATAGCCTAGCCCTTCCATCAAATCCAATAGCTTAGTCCAAGTTATGGAGTGCGGATTGACGATATTCATAGCTTGACCATATGAGTCATGCTGTTGTGAGAGTTTCACAATGACTTGACTGGCATAGTCAACTGTGATGATGTTCAATAGCGCTTCTATTTCGGGTGTGCAGCCCATCTGTAGGCATCCTTGAAGCAGCTTGGGGATAAAGGAATCAACTGAGAGAATGCCTGTTTTGTAAGTTCCTAAGATATTGCTAGGGCGATAAATGGCGACGGGTAGTCCTCTTTTTCCCGCTGAAGCGACTAGCTTTTCTGCAACGTACTTACTCTGAGCGTAGCCGCTGTATAGCCGACTCACAGGGCCAATCTCATCTTGTTCACTGCCCGTGACGATATCTTTGTCAGAGGCATATACGTCTACTGTTGAAATGAAGTGAACGGGCTTAATACGATTCTGGCAAGCTAACTTCAAAATTTCTTCAGTGCCCGTTACATTCGCAGCTCTAAGCGCCTCGTAAGGGTAGACAACGTTCACCCATGCCCCACAGTGATAGATGGTGTCGATTTTTTCGGAGAGACGGAAAAACTTTTCGGTGGTTAACCCTAGGTTAGGCTGGCCTAGATCTCCAATGATTGGAATAATCCTGTCACACAAACCTTCTTCCCACAAACAATGTGCTTTGAGCTGGTTCCACAGTTTAGCCTTGCCTTCTTCAAAACTGGTTGCTCTGACTAAGCAGTGGACATCCGCTCGCGTTTTTCGCAATAGTTCGTGGAGTAGAAACACGCCTAGAAATCCGGTGGCTCCAGTCAATAGAATTTCAGGAATAGGGCCATTCAAAGCGGGCTGAGGAATAATTGTAGGGTCAAGATTGGTTTCGTTTTCTAGGTCATAGGCTAGAGACTCGGCTCCTTGGGTGTGAGCAATGGCTTCTATCCTCCTGGAAAGGCTGTCTACCGTAGGTTCCTTTAAAAAGTCACCTAGTGAAAGATTCGTCCTAAGCTTCTCGTTTATTTCGGATACTGCCTGAACCGACAGTAAGGAATTTCCTCCTAGCTCCTCAAAGGCATCGTGAATCCCTATTTTCTCTGCCTCAACTGATAAAAGTTCGCTCCAAATGTCCACGATCTTTCTTTCAGTTAGTGTCTTCGGCGCAACATAGTCTCCTAGCGCTGAGCGTGTCCATACAGGAACAGGCAATGCTCGCCGGTCAATTTTCCCGTTCGGGGTCAAGGGCAGGTGTTCTAGTGAGATAAAGGCTGAAGGAATCATATAGTCAGGCAGTTTCTGACTGAGAAAATCCCGGAGTACTCTGGCTAAAGTATTCTTAGATAGCGTGTTTTGATTATTGGCGAGAGTATTCGGAACAAAATAAGCAACAATGCGCTTGTTGCCTTGTTCACCTTCTTTTGCTTCCCTAGCGACAACAATGACCTGATTGACTGCATAGTGCTGTAGCAAGCAAGATTCAATCTCACCTAGCTCAATTCGGAACCCGCGAATTTTGACCTGATGATCAATCCGTCCTAGAAACTTTAAGTTGCCGCTGCTGTCATAGGATGCCAGATCGCCAGTCTTATAAAGGCGCGATTCGGGAGCAGCGCTAAGCGGGTTGGATAAAAACTTTTGACGAGTCAAATCGGGGCGATTGAGATATCCTCGGGCTAGCCCTGGGCTACTGATATACATTTCACCTTCATTCCCAGAGGGAACAGGATTCATATTGCTATCGAGGAGATAGATACGAGTATTTGAAATGGGCTGACCGATAGAGGGGATATCGTTCGTTCCGCGAGGCATCAAGCAAGCGGTAGAATAAGTCGTATCTTCGGATGGGCCGTACAGATTGAAAATTTTCTCAATGTGGCTCAGTCCATAGAGTTGTTGTACCAGCGCATTTTGCAAAGGCTCACCGGCTAGATTGACCGTGGTCACAGAAGGCGGTATGCAGTCTGCCTTTAAAAGTTCGTTGATTGCCGACGGCACTGTGTTGATTAAGGTGACTTCTGCTGATGGCGTTGAGCTGGATAGTTCTAGTGCATTTTGAACAACGATCACACTGCCACCGCAGCTTAGGGTAACAAACAGCTCGAAAATAGATAGATCGAAGCAAAGCGAGGTGGAGGCTAGCACCCCTTTAAGCTGCTCAGCAGTAAAAAAGCTACTAGCCCAGTCAACCAGGGCAATGACATTTCTATGCTCGATTGCTACGCCTTTTGGTCTACCGGTCGAGCCGGAGGTATAGAGGACATAGGCGAGGTTGTGATCTGCAACTAAGCCCGTTATATTCTGGTCGGATTGCTGACTGATGAGTTGTGAATCTTGATCAACAAAAACAGTTTTGGCTCTTGTTTGGGGGACGACATCTTTCAGATGGCTTTGAGTGACCAAGAAAGGAAGCTGCGCGTCTTCGATAGTTAGGGACAGTCGCGCTTGAGGATAGTTGGGATCTAATGGGATGTAGGCACCTCCCGCCTTGAGGATACCTAACAGCGTGACCACCATCTCTAACGATCGTTCGATGCATACGCCTACCAGCATCTCTGCTTTGACACCTTGCGATCGCAGATGGTGAGCTAGCTGATTTGCTCGCTGGTTTAGCTGGTGATAGGTCAAATGCCGATCTTGATAGCTAACAGCGATCGCATCGGGCGTTCTTAAGACTTGTTCCTCTATCAGCTGATGAATGGAAGGACTGTTCATAAATTGAGGCAGAGTTAATTTCATCTCGAAGGGGTAGTCAATACCAGATACAACGCTTAGCTCAAGCTTGTTCAAAAATTTCTTCCAACTCGCTTTAATCTCTTTGAATAGAAAGAGAACCTTTATGTGCGACCCTTTGAAGAGGCGGCGTAGGCGGTAAGCTGCTCAGGTTGGAGAGACGCCACCGAAGCCTTCTTCGGCGCGTTTACGTTCCACAAGCTATCTTGAAACTTTGTCCATTGAAGCAGTCGAAAGAGTTGCTGGCTTCTTCAAGAACTCAGTCTAATTACTTAGCCTAGTAGCAGAATTCAATCTAGCTGAAGTCGGTTTTTCTGTAGCGATCGGCTAGGAAAGATGAATAATTGCTTGTTTAGTCAGAGAAAGTACGGATAGCCATCAGTCGCTTTTGTAGAATGTTATAAGTCGTTCGTAGTTTTCCTATGTGCTATTACTCTGTAATTCTCGATAGGAAACAGTGCCTTTTACTAGCGCTTGACTTATATTTGATGCAAAAAACATCAAGTTTTTGAACAAATGTTACGACAAAGATTTGAGAAGTGACTATGAGAGCGTTTGCTTCTGTAACAGTACGGTTCAAGAAAGGTCAATTTGGGGGGAAATATTCGCAGCGCAAAGTAGACCATCGTCGGTGATAATCCAATAGGTTAACTTCGTCGGTCTCTATGCCCTTTGGAAGCGATTAAAGCCAGTAACTTTAAATCTATCAGACTTGAACACTTGGGCTACAGAGACGCCATGATCCATTCAAACTCTCATTAAAATCGGAAAACGGTCCGAAAGCTGCCCAGAAAAATTGTGTCGTTATCGTTGTTGTTTTCTGGATTGAGCAGCACCACGACGCCAGGAATGAGTGAGATGTTCGGACTTAGCTGATAGCGATAGAACCCTTCCAAATGCCAAGCCGCATCGTCCTCATCGGGGCCGCCGTCATTGTTCAAAACACGGTACGGCTGTCCAACTAGCAGACCGCTAAAGTTACCCCGACCGCCTAGATTAGGAAGCCCTAGGGTAACTGCCCAGTTGAACAGCGTGGCGTTGTCACCGTCGCTGGCTGCGCCGTTGTCGGCTAGAGCGCTGGCTAGGCTGAGCCCAGCCCAGCCTGATAGCGTAGCGCGATCGCCCAGTCCGACACTAGTCTGAACGCCTATGTGATTAGCAGCGGTAGCCGTGTTACCACCGAAGGGCGCATTGGCCAAGCGGCTGCCGGTGCCCGCCGTTACAGCGACTTCTCCTGCCGGATAGAAAGAGCGGGCGTAGAGTAGACCCAAACGGACACGCTCAACGGGTCGGTAGTCCAACTGGGTTAGGGCTGTGTACCCGCCACCGAATAGGCCAATGGATGGGTCCGATGCGCCGCCACGGGCCAGATAGCCAGCAGAGAGGGCTAGTTTGTCGTTGAAGTCGTAGATGCCGGTGATGCCAGTGCCGAGTGCGCCTTGGTAGTAGATGGGGTTGAATCGGCCAAAGCGCGTGACGGCTCCAGAGGTGGGGTTAGCAAAGCCAGGGTTGAAGGTATCAGAAAGATTGGCCTGGTAGGCTCCTCGGGTGGCGTCAATCTGTAGACTGAGGCGATCGCCCACCGGAAATCGATAGAACAGCTTGCCAATATCAACACCAGCACTGGTAGGGCGATCGAATGATAGCCGGGTCATGTTAGTGCCGGTAACGGGCGCGTTGAGGCGAACCGGCTCTAGTTGATCTAGACGGATTTTGAGCAGGTCTTGACCTGTAAAGCTGGTGTCAAAATTCAGTCGGATTCGACTACCAAAATTCAGATCACTAGATAGATCGCCGCCGCTGCCATCCGCCTTCTCGTCGCCTAGCGTCTGTTCTAGAGAGAAAACAGCTTCCCCTCGCAGCCGAGTCGTGACTGAAAACTGATTTTCTGCTAGGTCTGCTACATCAGTTTCTAGCTGCGTCACGCGGTTCTCAAGGTCTGCTAATTCTTGATTAAATGAGTCCCGTAGCCGCTGGACGGTTGCTAGATCTCCTGCGGATAGGCCAGTCATCTCCGTTATGAAAGAGAGACAGTCTTGTAGCAGGGCAGCAAATTCGTAGCGGGTGATGGTGCGATCGCCCCGAAAAGTGCTGTCAGGATAGCCCGTTACACAGCCGTAGTCTTCTACTAGCCGCTTAAGCGCGAGATAGGCCCAATCCGATGGCGAAACGTCAGAGAGTTCTTCGACCGTAACCGCAGCTATGGGTGGCGCGGACTGTAGCGGAGCAGTCGGAGTAATATCATCAGCAGAATTCTCTGACCGAATCAGGTAAGCGGATTCAAGTCTCGGATCAGAAAGACTTGTTGGAGAGGCAGCCATCTGCTCGATAACTGTCTCCGTCGGCTTAGTTTCGACCATACCTGAAGAGGCTAGGGCTGGCGAGGACAATAACCCTGCTGATGCCGTGATCGCGAGCATACTAATTAGGCTAGCCGGATTCAGCTCGTCACTTTGGTATCTTGCGTTTGATCTTTCCCTTGACTTATCCACACCGCGTACCGCACAAACAGTACACAGCATCCTATCCACACTCTACCGTCCTGATCAAAAGACACTCTGTCACGTTAAGCGCCAATAGACTTTTACATCAACTTCGAGAATGCTATAGCTTTCCGCACTTTGCTTACTACATCACGAAAGGCTATAGCCTTTGTCATACAACGCGAAAGCGCACCAAGACAATTATACGTAGGCTATAGCCTTCGGCATGGCTTCGCTAGTGCCTTCTCGAAGAGTATACGTCCACGCAGTGCTATACATGCCAGTCTCAAACCAAGAATAATTTACAACACACAGCCTTTCTCCGCTTGTTTCGCATAGGCAATCAAGTGCTTATCCATAACGCTGTGAGAATTGATGAACTTTCTGACGATTGCTGAAGCATTGTCGTAGTACAGCGCGAGGTGTCCAAGACCATGTAGCCCACTCTCTACGCAGGCAATATTGTCTAGTGAAAGCGTATACTTCATTACCTCAGCTAAGGCAGAGTAGATTGTATTCTTCTTTGGCGTTTGTTCACAGTATGTGAGGGGAGTAATGTCCCAAATCATGTAGCAGAAGTGATTTAGCTCGTTGCCTGCTTCTGATAGGTGACCTAGTGCCTCCACGCATCTCTCGTTTAGACAGTTTGCAAAGAAAGACTTAAGCGCACGGATAGCTGCAACTCTCTTCTCGATGGCAACGGGGCCGTCGCGCAGGACAAGCGCTAAGTTAGAGCAGCTATTGTTGAAAATGTAGCCTACGCCCATCCCAAGCTGCCAATCTGAATAAGTAGAGAGATCGGTTTCGTAGTTTTCTAGCAGTCGGCGGACGAACTCAACAATCTCTTCACCTGTCAAATCCGGTTCAATCAGTCCGTAATCGAATCGCCAATCGCCTGCTGATTCATCTCTATCAAAAAGAAATTCAACGAATTTTTGGTACTGATTTGTCATAGCGCTTGGTTGTTTAGCAGGGAAGAAAGTTATAAGACAGATAGATTTGTGTACTTGTTTGGTATGTACAGCACTGATTCAAGTGTTTAGTGGATGTCAAACAAGTTCGACAGTCCTATTATGTATGAAAAAAGTCAGAACCATAGTACCCGGATAGGTACTGTATTTGTCTGCCTAGGAACAACAAAGCTGTCTATGTAAGTCTGTGCTTGCGAAAGCGTCTTCTCGATCGAGGCGTCTTCTCGATCGAGGCGTCTTCTCGATCTTGGTGAAATGCTATGCCCAGTGATCTCAAGCAGAGATGGCGTAGATTGTAAGGATTCTCTGTCAAATCAATGACTAGATGATTGACAGGCTGAAAACAAAGGCGATAGGGTAAGTGCTACGGCTCTAGAGACGTTTGTTGTGTCAGCTTCCCGCTTGATTGGCAAATGGACTAGCAGCCCACCCGCCCCGAAAAATTTAAGTCGCTGACGATGACTGTTGGTACCAGTCGCCGTCAGCTAGCCCCCAAGACTGTCTAGTCAGTTGTGGAGGTTGTGGATCATCATGCCACAGCCACTCCAGCTTTTGCGATGTCTTTTAGCAAGTTGGGGTGGCTTAATTTTTCGCGGGGCTTTCTTCCACCGCTCATTTCTGACGATCTCAATTGATCCTCATTGATGGGCAGTCCCTAAACACAACTGGAGAAAACCCGTGAAATCCACAACCTTCCTTGCAGATCACCCTGCCATTGGCGACCTGCAATCGACTGCTACGCTGTCAAACCTACAGACCTCACCGCTGCCGCAGCTCACCCCTGCCAGCAGCGCACCGGGTGAATCGATCCGTCACATCCTACTTGGCAAACCAGAGGCCATCCGCCAAACCATCCATCTATTGCACAGCCTGCACTACAGCGAAACCATACTGTGGAGCCCAGTGCTGACCATCGAAGAAGCGCTGATGATTACGCCCGCCCAAGGAGAAGCGATGAGCTTGCTGAGAAAGCTACTTTAGGTTTTTTGGCGCGATCCACTTCTATCAGTAGCTAGCACTCTCAAGTACGTGTTTAGCGAAAACATATCTGTTACAGAACAGATGGTAACCGAACCCTGAGCGTAGTCGTTGGCGTAGCCTTCTCGCAGAGTAGGGTGGCCGGTGGGTTGTGGCTAACTCCTTCGGAGACGCTTCGCGAACGACTACGCTCAGTCAGCATGAAGTCTGCGTGCTCCTTAGAACGCTAAAGGGGGAGGGACTTGGAATCCTTCTCCCTTCGCCGTCGGGAGAAGGGAGAAGGATGAGGGGCCGCGATCGCCTGCATCTCACTGTTTCTCTTTCGTGTATGGAATGCCCAGAGCAGCGGGCGGTGTGGCTTTGCCCGCCAGACCTGCAAGGGCGGCTAAGGCAGTCAGATAGGGGAGCATGGCCAATAGCTGATAAGGGATATCGAGGCCGTATGCCTGGATGCGGAGCTGTAGCGCTTCGGTCGTGCCAAACAACAAACAGGCTAGGGTGGTGGCAACAGGATGCCAGCGGCCAAAAATGAGCGCAGCGAGGGCAATAAAGCCTTTGCCGGCGCTCATGTTTTCAGTAAAAAATCCAACGTGAACTAAGGTGAGATAAGCACCTGCCAATCCGCAAAGCCCGCCACAGAAAATAACGCTACAATATCGAACGCGGCTAACCGAGACGCCAGCAGTGTCAGCAGCTCGCGGGGCGTTGCCAACGGCGCGTAAAGAAAGTCCCCAGTGGGTGTGAAAGAGGGCGTAGGTCGTCAGCGGCAGCAATAACAACAACAGATAGAAGAGCGGATCTTGTTGAAAGAATACGCCCACAATCGGCAACTGCTGAAACCCCGGAATATTGAGCGGCGCGATCGCCGGTAGCGCGACCGTTCCAGTTTCAAACAAAAGTCTGGCACCGTAGGTAGTGAGCCCGGCGGCGGTGAGGTTGATTGCTAGCCCTGACACCAACTGATTGACGCCCAAGCTAACGCAAAGATAGGCGTGTAAAAGCCCCACCATCGCCCCCGCGACTAAGGCAACGCCTACCGCTGGCCAAACCTGATCGAGCGCGATCGCAGTGGCCGCACCGGCAAAAGCACCCGTCAAAATCATCCCTTCTAGGCCAATATTGAGAACGCCTGATCGCTCTGAAATCAGTCCACCTAGCGCCGCAAAGGCAAGTGGAACGCTAAGCCGCAGGCAGGCCGATAGAAAGTCAGAGATAAAGTCGATAGGTGTCATAACAGTGTCATAGCATAGAAGGCTAAAAGGGTTTCGCAGACAGGGTATTCAAGTTTGTTGTTCTTTGGTTGATTTGGCAGAGAACAGGCTGACTCTGCTCTGAGTGTCTAAAGTGAGGCTGATTGCCACAAATAGAACGATCAGACCTTGGATGGCGTAGATAATAGAAACTGGAACAGAAGCATTGCGCTGCATGACACTGGCACCGCTGCGAATAGCGCCAAAGAAAAACGAGGTAAGAATCACAGCCGCAGGATTGCCGCGACTGAGTAGGGCGATCGCCAGCGCATCAAATCCATAACCCGGCGAAAAATTCTCAAACAGCCGCCGCTTCAGCCCCAGGACTTCACTGCTGCCCGCTAACCCGGCTAGGCCGCCTGAAATCGCCATGACGCTCAATATAGTCCTATTCGTAGAAATGCCCGCATAGCGAGCGGCAATCGGATTTTGGCCAACGGCATCTACCCGGTAGCCCCACGGCGTGATTGCAAAGGCCACCGTCAGCAGAATCGCGATCGCCAGTCCCAGAAAAATACCCGCGTGCGCCTGCGTCTTTGGCAAAATCGTCGGCAGGCGAGCCGAGACAGCCACTAGCTCAGAAAAGGGACTCGGCGCGTTTTCGGCCTTCAGCGGGCCATTGACGAAATAGCTGATCAGGTACTGGGCCACGTAGTTTAGTAGCAGGGTGGTGAGCACTTCGTTGAGCCCGCGAGCGACTTTGAGATAGCCTGCGATCGCCCCCCAGGCAGCGCCAAAGCCAAACCCGCCGAGCAGCGCTAGCGGTAGATGTATCCACACGGGCCAGCCCGGCAGGGCCAGCCCGACTAGCAAACTACCCAAGCCGCCCATATATAGCTGACCCTCTGCGCCCAGATTAAACTGTCCAGCCCTCAGGGCCACCAAAACGCCCAAACTAGCCAGCAGCAGCGGTGTCGTTTTGGCCAGCGTATCGGCAAAGCCAAAGTAGGTGGTGAGCGCCTGACGAAATAGGGCGCTGTAGGCCGCAATCGGGCTGGCCCCGGCGACCAGCATCAGCATCGCCCCCACTAGCAGCGCAGCTAAAACTGCCAGCATCGGTGGATAGGCCGCTCGCAGCGCAGTTTTTGATTGGTGCATTAGTCGGTACGTCAGTGAACGCGACGGATTCTGTTGTAATTTGCGCTCAGGCGGGTTTACCGGCGGGCTCATTAGCGGACTCCTGAAGCGTTTCACTAGGGTAGTTTTGCGGAGAAGAAGAAGAAGACTGCCCCGCCATCAGTAGGCCAATGCGCTCCAGGGTAGCCGCATTGGGATCGAGCACATCGACGAGCTGACCGCGATAGATCACGCCCAGGCGATCGCTCATCGCCATCACGTCTTCTAGCTCGGTTGAAATATACAAGATGGCCGCGCCTTTAGCTCGCTGCGATCGCAAACTCTGCTGAACAGCGGCGGTCGCGCCGATGTCTAGTCCTCTCGTTGGCTGCATCGCGATAATCAGCGCTGGCTCGCCCGCTAGCTCTCTGGCCAGAATTATCTTTTGCTGATTGCCCCCAGAGAGCTGGCCAGCTTTGAGCAGCGGGCTGCTAGCTCGAATGTCAAAAGCGTCAATCGCCTGCTTGGCATGAGCTGTAATCTTTTTGTTGTCAAGTATCCACCGCCGACAGAAAGGCAGTTTAGAGAAAGCTTTGAGCACGAGATTTCGAGCAATCGAAAAGCTCAAGATCAGTCCCTGCTTTTGCCGATCTTCTGGGATGTAGGCTACAGATTTTGGCTTGGTTTTAGTTGAGGCCGGAGAAATGATCTCAATGGTGCCTTTTTGAATGGGAAGCAGATGGGCGATCGCGTCGGCTAGTTCTCGCTGTCCATTGCCATCCACCCCAGCAATGCCAAAGATTTCGCCTGCGCGGATCTGCAAAGACAGCCCTCGCAGCGCCGCCACCTGACGATGCTCAGCGTTGACCCACAGATCTCGGATATCCAAGACAACATCACCCACCGGCTGAGGTGAAGATTGGGTATTAATCTCAACGGCTCTATCCACCATTAGCTGTGCCAGCTCGGCCCGATTCGTTCTGTTCGTTGGCACAGAAGCAACAACTTGCCCCCGCCGCAGAATAGTCACCTCGCTACAGACATCCATAATCTCGTCTAGCTTGTGGCTAATAAAAATAATAGTGTGATTACGAGCAGCGAGCTGCTTTAAGACGGTTAGAAACGACTGAATCTCGGTCGGCGAGAGTACGGCTGTCGGTTCGTCCAAGATCAAGATCCGAGCCTGACGGCAAAGCACTTTGAGAATCTCTACTCGCTGTTGAATGCCGACTGGCAGCGTGCTGACCAAGGCCATCGGCGGCACTTCTAAGCCGTAGGTTTTTCCGAGCTGGGCGATCGCGTCAGACTGTTCTTTGAGGTTCAGCCGGAGCCTGCTAGCAGCTTTGTTTAATCCGCTCTGTTTGGACTGTCCTAAGATGATATTTTCTACCACTGTTAGCTGTTTTACCAGCATAAAGTGCTGATGGATCATGCCGATGCCGTGGCGAATCGCATCCGCAGGCGACTCAATTTGTATCTGCTCTCCGGCTAGAGAAATCTCTCCTGAATCTGGCTGATACAGCCCAGAAAGAATGTTCATCAGCGTGGATTTGCCCGCTCCATTTTCACCAAGCAAGCCGTGGATAGAGCCTTCGCGAACGGTCAGATTAATATTGTCGTTGGCGGCGATCGCCCCAAACCGCTTCGTAATTGCCGTCAGGCGCAGATCGCCACCCATAGAAACTCCTAAACCTCTTTTGGCGTCGATTTTCGGTACCGATTTCTTATGACGTCACCACTTTGACAGACGCCTTACCGTTTTCTTCAGTATCTTCAAACGTCAGCTTGTCCGCGATCATATCAGCCGCGATCGCATCTACTTTCTCTCTGACTTCGGCGGGCACCACCTCATTAAAAGTGCCAAACCTGACTAATTCAGGGCTCTCTAGGCCAATGACATATTTCTTCCCTTCAATTTCGCCCGTGGCAGATAGAGCCGCGACTTCTGTAATCGCACCGCCAATATCTTGAATGGCGCTGGTCAAAATCGCATCAGGGGCTAGCTCGAACTGATCGACATTGTTGCCGATGGCATAGATACCCGCTTCTTCGCAGGCTTGTAGAACCGCTGGCGCTGAATTATCTAAGTTGTGAAAAATGACGTCAACACCGCTCGCAATTAGCGCCAGTGCCGATTCCTTTGCCTTGGCAATATCGTTAAAATCTCCGACAAAGCTGACGACGACTTCAGCCTCCGGGTCCATCGCCTTGGCCCCCAGATCCATCGCTACGCTCTGCTGCTGCGTAGACTTGAATTCCATCCCCGCGAGATAGGCCAGCTTTTTAGTTTGACTCATCGCCGCACCAATCATGCCGCTCAGATACAGCATTTGATTGTAGTTCGTCCGTACGCAGGCATAGTTGTCGCCGGCAATATCGCCATTGACCCCTAGAAAGAAAGTCTCTGGAAAATCAAGCGCTACCTGCTCAATGGCGGCGTCAAACTGACCGCCATGGCCGACCACTAGACCATATCCCTGCCGAGCAAAATCGGCTAGGGCTTCTGTTTGATCGGCGTTGGCTACCTGTTCAACATAGGCAACCTCGATGCCAAGCTGATCGCCTGTACGCTTTACACCCTCGTAGCCAAGCTGATTCCAGCCGCCGTCTGTAATCGTGCCAGGTAGTGCGATCGCCAGTCCTTTCGCTTCCGAGTCTGTCGCCGCGCCTGCCTCCGCAGTAGCGTCTTCTACGTCTGTATCAGCCACAGCGCAAGCCTTAAGCAAAATGCTGCTGAGCGTAGCGGCAGCGCCATAGCCTAAAAATCGGCGGCGGTCAAAGCGGTTCCCCATCGGTACACCTTCCAGTAGACTTTCCAGTTCACTGTATAGGATAGGCAAATCTGGGAATGCGATTCGGTGCCTAAGTTTACTAAACCGCCTAAGACTAAAACGCTTAAGTACCGGATCACTAAAGTATCAAAACGCTCAAGTGCTGGAACGCTTGAGTGCTGAAACGCTCAACTATTGCTGTCTATTATGTTTCTCTATGCCTAAGCCAACTGCAAATCGGACCATTGAACATCTTCGCCACGCTAACCAAATTGCCATTCGCGCTCAGCGCTTTGGACATCATCCTTTTGGCGCGATTTTGGTTGCACCCGATCATCAGACCGTGCTGCTAACGCAAGGTAATGTCGATACTGTGAATCATGCTGAATCTGTTCTAGTCAGAACCGCTGTGACTAACTTCAGCGCTCAGTACCTGTGGGACTGCACGCTTTACACAACAATCGAACCTTGCGCCATGTGCGCGGCAACGCAATATTGGGCAAACATTGGACAGTTAGTGTATGGACTTGACGAAGCAAGACTGTTGGAAATCACGGGGAATAACGCTGAGAATCCGACCTTGAATCTACCCTGCCGAGAAGTCTTCGGTCGAGGTCAAAAGCAAATGACGGTCATAGGGCCAGTGGCTGAGGTTGAAGCCGAAATAGCAGCGGTTCACCAGCGCTTTTGGCAGACCGTTCGATAGTTGTCAGCTTGATAGCTTCGAGTTCAGCAGTCCTTACTTCTGTTGGCTATCTAGCTGCTTTTTCGCAACTACTCGGGCCTAATACTTCATGTTAGTGAGCATTCCCTAGCATCATACGACGACGCCCTCTTCGCACCGCTAATATGGCACTTTGCACTATAGAACAGGGGTGTAGCATTTTTGTATAAAGTACGAAGAGCTGTGATTTTTAACCGTGCCCTTTTCGTAGCTTCTTACTTAGTCGTTGACTTCATAGCTAACTTCATAAGCATATTATGATTTAGGTATATTAGGCTATGGTCTATTCTAAAGACAAACAGATACGGCAAAAAGCTGCCTTTGAGTTTCTTCAACCACTACCACCTACCGTAAAAGATATGAATGGACTTAATTGTTTACGTTTGCGTAGAATGATTTTCTACTTGTGTAGTTGCGTGTAGCTGTCGCAGTCTAAAACTGCTATCAATGCATAGCCAATAAGGGTAGTAACTCTGCATCAAAATAGCGTAGCCATGCGATCGAACTACGCAAATGGTAAATTAAGTTAAGTATTTCTATCCTGAGAGAAACCTAATGCAGGAATTGTAGAGTAAATGACTAACATTTCTTTTCGCGAAGAAAGAGGAAGGTTAAGGATTAATCTTACTATCCCTTTTCTATCGTGCATTGGTTATCTATTTTTAAGTGTCATAGTTTTGTTTCCTCTTCTGTTTTTCTTCTTGGGGGGATTATCATTTCTGATAGCACCTATATTTATAGTAATTGGAGAATTTCCTGTCGATTCAGCCATAGACGATCTACCTATTCTACTTCGCTGTATTACGTACTTTGCTCTAGGTGCTATTTTCTCTTACTTAGGCGCTCTGGGAATTTCTGGTGTTTTTGGTAGTACTCGCGGTCTTATACTCCGAAGGACAAGAGAATCACTAGAAATTAATGCGGCAACTCTTACAGTGTGTTGGTCAGAGCTCAAAAATAACAGAATAGTCGATCACAGACGCTGCAGACAGGTGAGACATATTACGAAGGTAATGCCCAGGACTAACAGTAAAACGAGTTCATCAGCTTCTTACGGATCGCATCAATATGATGTCCATACTGTGGAAATTTGCTACGGGAGGAAATACTCGACTACAGAATTCGGTAGGCTATCTGGCCTATCCTACGAAGATGCACGTGTTATTTCTGGAACAGTTAATTTGTTTCTCAAGAATATTGAGTGAGTTTCACGATGTTGAGAGTGATTTGTATACCTTCTTGGAAGAAAGCACAGGCTATGTAGAGATGTGCAAGACTCACATGTTTAAACCCTTGTCCGGGATACGGCGTAATAATGTATCCGGCCTGAGATGGTAACACAATAGTCCAACCGCTTATGTAGTAGGCATTTAGACATACGAAGAGAAGAAAAAATAAGCTGGTTCCGCGAACATATCCTATCGAATATATTGTCGGCATTAACCAACCTATCTTTGTCGTGTGCCGCCAGATTACGTGAAATCCTCCTAGGAGCAGGCCCAGGATGGTGCCGATTTGGGAGAAGGGGTAGAGTGTGATCGCGCAGACAAGATCAGGCACTGCACTGAGAAAACCATCTAGCATCACCAAAGGCCGACTAGAGAGCACCGCATAGTGCTGAAAGTTTTGCTTTGACTCGTGATGAACCCGGCAGTGAAGTCGGCCTAGGGCGTGCTCTGGCACATGATAGATGAAGGTAGAAGCCGCATCGCCCACTAAGAGAAACAAGGCAATTGTGAGCATTGCCTTTGTAGCTGTGATCAAAAGGAATAGCAAGACAAACATCCTTTGCCATCTGTTCTAATCGAAGGAATATCGCACGAGTATTGAGCCAAGCCTAAATCAACAATAAGAACAGGTTAAAATCTGTTCAAGATTTGAGAAAAACCCTGTCTTTTCTGATGTTCTTGTTAAGAAACGAGACATAGTGGCTAACACGGCTCAGTTGCTTACTTAAACCATGTAATAGTCTTAAGCGTGTCCTGTAGCGAGTGTTGAGGGACCACCCTATCCCATGGAAAATTTTAAAATGCCTCCCCAAAATAGTGCCCAGCTAGATCGTCGCTCAGTTGATTCATTCGAGCTTTTAGGCGAAGTCAAAATTCCTACAGGGCAGGTATTCACCCAACCGCTCGCTATCGACACTACTAGCAATGAGATCAGCGGCACCACTACAATCTACGAATTCTCAACTGAGAGTAGTCCCGATATCAAGATCAACGAGATTCGCACTAACCAGCCTTCAGCCGATACTGACGAGTACTTTGAGCTATTTGGTGTGCCTGGTACGCCGCTAGACGGACTGACTTACCTGGTGATTGGCGATGGTGATGGTGGCAGCGGCGTGGTTGAAGCAGTCGTTGACCTCACCGATCAGACCCTAAGCGGCACAGGTTTCTTTGTTGCCGCAGAAGATACCTTTACGCTGGGCACTGCTGACTTGACCATTGATTTGAACTTTGAAAATAGCGACAATGTTACGCATCTGTTGGTAAGTGACTTTAGCGGTAGCCTGGGTGACGATTTAGATACAAATGATAACGGTACGCTAGATATCTCTCCTTGGAACAGCGTTGTAGATTCTGTTGCACTAGTTGGTGACGAAGGCGGCGAGCAGGTCTATAGCAATACGCAGGTGGGGCCAGACGGTAATTTTGTTCCGGCCTATCTTTTTCGTAGCCCTGACGGGTCAGGCGATTTTCAGATGGGTGCGTTTGGTTTAGACGATGCTAGCGATACGCCTGGCGCGGCGAATGCTGATAGTACTGGTGGGCCTGTCAACAACTTTGATCTACAAATCACTGAAATCTGGCCGGGTCAAAGTGGACCGGATGTCACAGAAGACTGGTTTGAGATTACCAACGCTGGCCCAGAGGCTTGGATTTCTAGGACTGATCCAGATTTGTTCTATGATGATGAGTCTGCCGATCCGACCGCTGCTGACCTGATTCAGGGCATCAGCCGGATTGAACCGGGTGAGTCTGTTGTAGTCGTGATTGGTGAGGACGAATCCGCGATTACTTTCGAGTCTGTCTGGGGCGAAGTGCTTGATCTGAGCAATGTACAAATCGGCTTTAGCGATGGAGCTGGGCTGAGCGCTGGTGGTGATGCGATCAATCTATTTGTCGGTGAACCTAGCGCTGAGTCGATTGTAGATAGTGAAGCCTATCCTGATACTGAAGATAATGATGCAGCTTCCTATAATGTGGAAAGTGAAACCTTTAGTACGGTGGGTGAGGGGGACGCGATCGCAACCAAAACCCTAGGTGGTGACGACGCTAACGTACCCGCAGTCGGCTCTCCTGGAGACGCTGAGCCAATAGACGACCCTAACGTTGCAGCAATATACGAGATTCAGGGCGCAGGGCACGTTTCTGCCTTTGCTGGAGAATCAGTCACAACCCAGGGGATTGTCACCGCTGTTGACTTCAACGGTTTTTATGTTCAAGATGCGATCGGTGATGGTGACGATGCGACATCCGACGGCTTGTTTGTGTTTACAGACGATACGCCTACAGTAAAAACGGGCGAAGAGGTTGAGCTTACCGGTGTCGTCTCTGAATTTATTCCTGACGGAGCAAGTACAGGAAATCTGTCAATCACGCAGCTTGTTCTTTCTGAAGCTGAAATTCTCTCTTCTGGTAACGCGATTCCAGCGACGACGGTAATCGGTCAAAGCGGACGGGTTGCCCCTGCTGAAGTAGTAATCAGCGATGATGAGCTGCCTGTGAACCTTCAAGAAAATGCGGGTGAATTCGATCCTGAAGAAGATGCAATCGATTTTTACGAAAGCTTAGAAGGTATGCGCGTCACCGTTGAAGATGCAGTAGCAGTTTCACCAACTCGGGTATTCAATGCCTTTTCCGCAGAAGCCTTTACCCTGCCGAACCAAGGAGCGACTGCATCGCCTGAAGGCAGCTTGAACGCTCGAGGTGGCATTAACCTGGCCTCTGGCCCTGATAACACAGGTGATCAAAACCCTGAGCGAGTGCAGATTCAGTTCAACCCAACTTTGTTACCAGATGACTTTGCGACGCCAGGACTGACTGTTGGCGACCAGCTAGGCAATGTCACGGGTGTGTTGGGCTACAGCTTTGGCAACTTTGAAGTAAACGTGACCGAGGCTTTTAACATCACGCCAAGCGGACTAGAGCAGGAGGTCACGGCGCTTAGCGGTAGCGAGAGTGAGCTGACGGTCGCGAGCTACAACATTTTGAATCTAGATGCAACAGCAGATGACGATCAGCAGCGCGATCTGTTAGCTGAGCAGATCGTGACTAATTTAGGCTCTCCTGACGTGATTGGCCTGCAAGAAATTCAGGACAACAATGGCACAGCAGGCGGCGCTGACAATACCGAGACAGACGCGACTGAGACTTTGCAGAAGCTGGTAGATGCGATCGCCCTAGCAGGCGGGCCGACCTATGCCTTTGCCGACATCGCCCCAGCGCCTAATACCTTCGGCGGTGCGCCCGGCGGCAATATCCGCAACGCCTTCTTGTACGATCCAAACCGCGTTTCTCTCGAATCGCTATCGCTGCTAGACGGTTTAGACGCCTTTGCAGGCAGCCGCGATCCGCTAGTTGGAGAATTCTTGTTCAATGGCAGCACCATCACCATCGTCAACAATCACTTCTCTTCTCGCTTTGGCTCTACGCCAGTCTTTGGCGGCATTCAACCGTTTGTCCAAGCGGGTGAAGCAGAAAGAGAAGCGCAGGCCGGAGAGATCAACAGCTTTGTAGATAGTGTCTTGGCAACCGATCCTGATGCCAATGTAGTGGTTCTAGGTGACTTGAATACGTTTGAATTTACTGACGATCTCGCTGAGATCTTGCCAGGAACAGGCGATGAGAGGGTATTGACTAATCTGGTAGAGCAGGCGATCGCAGATGATGACGCCTACAGCTTTATCTTCAATGGCAACAGCCAGGTTCTAGATCATCTCTACGTTTCAGATAGTCTGCTATCCGGCGCAGAGTTTGAGATAGTCCACGTCAACAACGACTTCACTCGTGACGACAGCCGTCTTCTATTCCCCGATACTATAGTCGCTAGCGATCACGAACCGCTCTTAGCAAAACTAATGCTCTCGCCCTCGAATGTGCCCACCAACGGCGATGACGTCTTGGTCGGCACTGAAGGTAATGACTTCATTCAAGGGCGAGAAGGAGACGATGTCATCAGAGGCTTAGGTGGGCACGATCAGCTCCGAGGAGACTTTGGCCTATACAGCGGCAACGATGGCAATGACACTATCTTTGGCGGCGATGGCAATGACAAGCTCCTGGGTGGTGCGGGCGATGACAAACTCTACGGCGAAGCGGGCAGAGATAGAATTGCTGGCAGTTCAGGCAACGACATGCTCTTTGGCGGCAGCGGCAACGACGAGCTGATCGGTAGAGGTGATGACGATCGGCTCTTCGGCGGAGCGGGTAAAGATAGGCTGCGTGGCGGTGTCGGGGACGATCTGCTCTTTGGCGGTGAAGGCGAAGATACGCTCATAGGCGGTAGAGGCAGCGATATCTTTGTGCTCGAAGCGGGCGCAGGGGTAGATCGAATTGTAGACTTTGCCGCTGGTGAAGACAGGATTGGTTTGTCAGGCGGTCTGACCTTCGGCCAGCTCTCTATTAGCCCTAATGGCAGCGCTAGTGGCAGCGGTGTGTTGATCACTGCTGCCGATGCGACCCTAGATATTCAAAATGTAACTGTTGACGTCTTTACCGAGTCAGTATTCACTCCCGTTTAGTTCTGTAGTCTAGCTGACATCTTTTTGATACCTGGCCCCTCTGGTGATACTAAGGCGGCATTGCGGGGTACACAGTGGCAGACAACTAGAGTAGCCAGAACAGCCTACGCCGATAAACCGCTGTAGTTGTCACTAAACAAGACAACAAACAGGATGACAGCATGGCTTTCTCAGCACAGTTTGACTTAGACTCACTCGACGGTGATAACGGCTTCGTACTCAATGGCGCTAATTCATTTGAATTTTCCGGTCGCTCAGTAAGCGGTGCAGGCGATATTAACGGTGATGGCCTCGACGATCTAATTGTCGGTGCTTCAGTTAACAGCTACGTGGTGTTCGGCAGCGATACAGACTCTGGCGCTGTGCGCGATCTATCTAGCCTAGATGGCAGCAATGGCTTCGTCGTCAATCGCTCTGGTTATTCAGTAAGCAGCGCGGGTGACGTTAATGGTGATGGCTTCGACGACTTAATTCTCGGCGCACCCTTTACTAGCCCAAATGGCCGTCATTCAGGTGAGAGCTATGTGGTGTTTGGCAGTGAGGCTGATTTTGAGGCTACGCTCGATCTATACAGCCTAGATGGCAGCAACGGCTTTGTTATCAAGGGGGTTGCTGAATTTGATAGATCCGGCTATACAGTCAGCGGTGCGAGCGATATCAATGGCGATGGCTTTGACGATCTGATTGTCGGCGCATCCTACGCTGACCCGAATGGCGACTACTCAGGCGAGAGCTATGTGGTGTTCGGCAGCGATGCAGGCTTTGAGGCTGCGGTCGAGCTTTCTATCCTAGATGGCAGTAACGGCTTTGTGCTTAAAGGCATTAATGCCTATGACGAATCCGGCTATGCAGTCAGCGGTGCGGGGGATATCAATAACGATGGCTTCGATGACCTGATTATTGGTGCGCCTGCTGTTGATCCGAATGGTGAAAATTCAGGTCAGAGCTATGTGGTGTTTGGCAGCGATGTGGATTTTGAGGCTGCGGTGGAGCTTTCTAGCTTAGATGGCAGTAATGGCTTCGCTATCACTGGCGCTGACGAGCATGACCTTTCTGGTTATTCAGTAAGTGATGCGGGTGATATCAACGGCGACGGCTTCGACGATCTGATTATCGGCGCGCCTGCTGCCGATCCGAATGGTGAAAATTCAGGTCAGAGCTATGTAGTATTTGGCAGTGATGCAGGCTTTGGGGCCACGCTCGATCTTTCTAGCCTAGATGGCAGTAACGGCTTCGTCATCAATGGCATTGGTGTCGATGATGGGTTTGGTCGTTCGGTGAGCAGTGCGGGCGATGTCAACGACGATGGATTTGATGATTTGATCATTGGCGCATATTACAACCGTCCTAGAAACCAATCTTCAGGCCAGAGCTACGTGCTATTTGGCAGCGATGCAGGCTTTGGGGCTGCGCTCGATCTTTCTAGCCTAGATGGCGACAACGGCTTCGTCATCAATGGCATTGGTGTCGATGATGGGTTTGGGCGTTCGGTGAGCGGGGCGGGTGATGTTAACGGCGATGGGGTCGATGATCTAATTATCGGCGCACCCGATGCCGCACCTATCGGTGAACGTTCGGGCGAGAGCTACGTGATATTTGGCGTTGCTATGGGTGAAACTTTTATCGGTACCAAGGGTAAAGACACGCTCATCGGCGGCGAGGGAAATGATTTCCTCTATGGCAGAGACAGCAACGACTTCCTCGATGGAGATGCGGGCAACGACTTTCTCTTCGGCGGAGACGATCGAGACATCCTCATCGGCGGCGATGACAACGATTCTCTCTTCGGTGAGCAGGGCTTTGATACGCTCTATGGCGGTAATGGTGATGATAAGCTTTACGGCGACAACGGCAAAGACACGCTCTTCGGCGGGAATGGCAATGACAGTCTCAATGGTGGGATTGGCAAAGATACGCTAATCGGCGGGAATGGCAATGACATCCTGACAGGTGATACCGGCAAAGATACCTTTGTCTTGGCGGTCGGCACCGGCAGCGACACCATCACCGACTTCAGTAACCAAGACTTGATTGGCCTGGCGAGTGGACTGGGTATCGGAGAGCTTTCCTTTGTCGGTAACGACATCATCTTCACCGATACAAATGAGGTACTAGCTACCCTGACTGATGTAGACACAGCTAGCTTGAACAGCAGTCAATTTGTGCTGGTCTAATTGAAAAACAAACAATTCTTAGGGGCGCTAGCATTGCTACGCCCTTCGAGGATTCAGCAGGTCAGCAATCGGGAGTTGAATTATTTACACACGCGAGCAAAAAACGCTTCTCTATAGCTTTTCTCTATAGCTTTAGACAGCTTCAGAAAGTTTTAGAACATTCTCACAACTTCTCTATTATTTCAGCCAATATCATTGATTCTAAAGAGATCACACGCATTTTAATGACACCTTACTAATCTCTTAACCTTCAACCAGAAACATTATGTCAGTTTGGATACTGATATTCGACACATCAGTGTACTTCTACAGCTAACCACTGTTCATCTCCAACCAAGTTAGCCGTTATCGCTACCTGATGCATTAGAAGATCGTAGGCTCTGATCATAAAGAGATTGAACAACGAGTTTCTTTGGCCCAAGACTTAGACCGTGGCGGTTGACAAGTCTTGGGCTTTTTTTATGCTACGTTTTAATCCGATTGCCTGAATAGGGTGGGCTACATAGAAAAAGGTATAACTAGCGGGCGGATGCATATTCAAGGATGCTACCGGCGTTAGTTGGCCACTTTGCCTTTGACCACAAGGGGTTTACCTCTGGAAAATACATAAAGCAAAGTGGTGAATGCTGTAGATATGAACACGTGAGGAACCTTTGCTCAATGCTAAAGCGACTATTACCCTTTGTCTTGTTTATGACCGGCGGCTTTTGGGGAGCGACTAACCTATCGGCGGCGCTAAAAATAAATCTAGCTGCCAATGCTCAATCTAACGTGCAAGAGATGACAGCCGAAAGCGATCAACCAGAAGGACTCTACTACACCTTCTTTGACGAACGTATCTTGCTAGACGAGCGCACCGATCAAATTGCTGTCCAGTTCACCGAAGAATCAGCCACCAGAGGCGGCATTGATGGCCTTAGGCCTGCCTACTTGCAGCTGCGTCAAGACGTTGAGGCCGCTCTAGCCGATACTAGAGATATCTCACAGCCAGCCGTAGACATAGACATTAGCCCGCTGGGTAATAGCTATGCGCTAATCACTTTGCCAGAAGGCGGCACTCGCAGCCTGACAAACAATATTACGCGACAGCTAGATCAGCCCTACGTAGCAGCGACCCTACCTGTGGTCACTCGCCAAGGCAGCAATGAGTCCATTGTGATCACCCCTGAAGTTGTTGTCAGTTTCGCCCCCGAAACGACTCAAGCCGAGGCCGAGGCAATGGTCAGCGAATACGGCATGGAAATGGTTCGTCCGCTACAGTTTAGCCCCGGCCGGTTCCTCATGAGAGCCACCGATGCAACTGGCACCGCCGTTCTAGAAACTGCCAACCAGCTAGATAGCGTACCAGGTGTTCAGTCCGCTACCCCCAACTTTGTTCAATCAGTTGCCTATCAAAGAGATGTAGACTTTGGCGAGATGGACTTCGGTGCGCCTGAGACAGGTGAAGAGAACACTCCAGAAGATCGCTCAGACAGTGACCTAGATGAACAGCTTTCAGAGGAGAAGCTTGAAGAGACACTGAACGAGGGGCTAGAGGAGACTTCTGATGGGGTAACAGACGAAGCGGCGGAGACACCTGAGCGAGTTTCTGACGCAGCAGACGCCGATGACTCATCGACTAGAGCCTTTGCCTTTCCGAACTCCTTGCTGCCTTGGCAGTGGCTACTCAACAGTTTTCCAATGCGGCCTAATGCAGATAGAACAGATATCTATGCGTTAGAAGCCTGGCTCAAAAGTGATAGCGGTGAGGGCGTTACCGTTGCTGTGGTCGATAGCTTGCTGCAGTGGGATCACCCCGATCTAGTTAACAGCGTCTATAGGCTGCCATCGACGGTTTCTAATCCTTTACCCAGAGAAGTCAGTGGCTGGGATTTCTCTAGCGATGTGGTTACCTGCGAGGTTGCTAACGACAACAACTGCGCGTACGGCGACCCGGACACTCGCATTAGCAATGAGGAAGTCGCCGTCTACAAGCAAGAATTCCAAAATTCTGTTGCACTTTCAGACGAAGAGCTGCTAGCAACCTATGTTGAATTCGACGAATACCTCCAGTATCAGGCTCCTGAATCTACCCCTACTCAAAGAGCTGACCACATGCGGTTTGTGTTCCAAAGCACACCGTCTGGTGAGTTTCATGGGACCTGGTCTGCAGGCGTCATTACCGCTCGCCCCCAGACCAACATCGGCCTAGTTGGCGTAGCGCCCAATGCTCAGTTTTTGCCGGTCAGGGTTTTTGGCCTAAATGGTAAGATCACGCCGACCTCTCTGATTGAAGCCTCTGGCTATGCGGCGGCTAGAGGAGTCGATGTGATCAACTTTAGCCTGAGCAGCGCTGCGCCAGTTGAAGAAGTTGAAACCATGCTCAACGACATCATGCGAGCCGATCCCAATCTGGTGATTGTTGCTTCTGCGGGCAATCTCAATGTTAACCAGGCTTCGTTCCCAGCAGGTGGCCCGGATGTGATTGCGGTGGGATCTACTAATATCTACGGTGGTCGCTCCTATTACAGCAGCTATGGTCGGGGTTTGGATGTGGTAGCACCCGGCGGAGATGTCAGTAACTCTTTGGTGGAAGGGATATTGACCACCGGGGGAGCCTGGGTGTCTGGCTTTTGGGAAGGGCTGAGCGGCGGCAATCTAGAAGCTAGCTATTCGGCTATAGACGATAGAGGCAAATACGTCGGCGTCCAGGGGACTTCTTTTTCTGCGCCTGCTGTTTCTGGTATCGTTGCGCTGATGAAGGACGCGGATGATAACGATGTCCTTACCCGTGACCAAATTACCGAGCTGTTGATCCGCTCTGCAGACTACAACGAGCTACAGATCGGCGCTGACGAAATGGCAGAATATCGGCAGTTTCAAGAACAAACTGGCAGCACTATTTCGGCCCAAGAGTATTTCTTTGGTCGGGGGCTAGTGAATGCTGAAGTGGCCGTCGACGGTGTGAGAAACGCTATCCGATAAAGGTGTGCGAAGGTTGGTGTTGATTAAGCTAGCCCTGTACCAAAGTCAGTGAATTCTCTAATTTCTGGCTCATGGAAGGCCAGCACGATGTCATCTTTGGGAACGCCTAGGGCTACGAGCTGGTTGGCGATGCCGATTTCGGTGCCATCGTGCTGAATCCAAATTTTGCCGTTTGAAATTCTTGCTCGCACGTTGGGTTCATTTGCCTGACAATAGGATCACTACTCCTATCGGTGAGCTTTGTGAACTATCAAAACATCATCACTATCAAACCAGGTAAGCGCAGCGGTAAGGCTTGTATCAGAGGGATGCGTATCACTGTCTACGATGTGCTTTCTTACCTTGCTGCGGGAATGACGCATGAAGAGGTACTAGCTGACTTTCCTTATCTTACCCAGGAAGATATCCTCGCCTGTCTCAGCTATGCTGCTGACCGCGAGCAGAAAATTCTGACAGTTGCGGCATGAAGCTGCTATTCGACCACAATCTCTCGCCACGGTTGGTGATGCATTTAGCGGATCGCTATCCAGGCTCACAGCATGTTTTTTTGCTGGGTATGGGCGAAGCGGATTGTTCGACAGCAGAAATTGAGGGATCAATAAGGTCTGCTAGAGAGGCTATTGAAGATTTTGAAAAGAGTTCAGATAGCGGCGTGCTGACTTTGCTATAGCGATCGCACTTCGATAAAGCGCTAGCCAACTGATGAAGCGTTAGCCAACTGCATAGTCTGAATACTCTCGCATGTAGCGGGGGTGAGAGCCCAGTACGATATCTTCTTTGGGGATGCCTGCTTCTACCATGTCTACGGCTACGTCATGCTCTGTAGAGTTGGCTAGCAGCCAGACTTTTCCTTCTCTGATGGCAAGTGAATCGGCGACTGATGTATCCATCGTTTGTTTAGCCAGCCAGTGTGCCAGATCAGATAGTGATGGCGTTCGGTATCGAAGCTGACTTCGACATCTATTGCGCCGTTGGCGGGTTTGGATTTGGCATAGTCTCTTAGCAAGCTTTGAATCGTTGCCTGATAGCACTTTAGTTTTTCCAATTCATAATCTCCTAACAGGCTTTCCCCAGAATGCCGCGTAGAATTTTCTCATGCAAACAGCAATCTACCCTTAGGCTCCGGTACTGTTCGGCCTAGCGCTTGTGCTGTTTCGATCCACTCTTGAATGATAATTTCTACATTTTGAACGGCTTCTTGATAAGTTTCTCCATCGGCCATACAGCCAGGTAGCTCAGGAACTTCAACGATGAAGGACTGATCGGTATCGCTCCAGAAGATAATTAGCTCATACTTAATTTTCATTTTGGTTTCCCATTTTGTACTTTAAGATAACTGTTCTAACCTGTTTGACCTGGTACGCTTTCGCCTTGCCTTTCTTTGGCTGAAGATTGAGAATTTCTTCGATGCCCTGCTTTGAAAAGATATGATGGCTTCCTCTGATGCGTTCTTCAAAGCCTAGGTTTTCTAGCAGCAGACAGAGTGCGGCGAAAGAAATGTTTTCATCGGAAGTACCTGATAGAATTTTGACTAGTAGTTTATCTTGTTCACTCATTGCCTATTGATAGTATAACGGCGTTTATTCTAGGCATATGTCAGTGAGGGGGAGGTTGGTGATTTGGTCGGTGGTGCGGTATTCCCACCGCATAGTCCGCATGCTCGCAATAGCCTTGTTACCTAAACGCATCTGAGCAGTATCCGAAGGATTCGCCGTCAAAATTAAAATAATCTTTTCCTCTACAATCTCTCGAGCTGTCATATTTCCTGGCGATTTGTAACAATAGAAATTACGTTTATATCAAGCGGCATTAACGCCTGCTTACTACCGTACAGCGATCACAAGATATTCCCTGGATGACTGTAGATAAATATACAGAGGTAGAGACGTAGCATGATGTCCCTACCTTGCGTTTCCCTAAGAACTAAAGCCAGACAGCTTACAACACGCGGGTGCCGGTTCGTTGACAGATACTATCCATACCAGAACACAATCTACCGAAAAGCGATCGCCCAAACAGCAATCGACTAAGCGGCCTTTCAAAACAAGTGCAATTCAGCTCGGGCTGTTGATTCCCCTGCTGGCCACCGCTGGGTGTAGCTTGCTCCCAGCTAGCGAGGCTCAGCCCGGCGGCGGACGCGGCCAATCGGCCCGAGAGGAGGGGCCAGTAGTAGTCAAGACGATGCTGGCAGAAACCGGATCGGTTGCTGGCCTGCTGACTTACACGGGGACTACCCGTCCGGTTCAGCAAGTGGCGCTGCGGGCTCAGGTCGATGGCGAAGTCACTAGCTTGCTGGTCGATGTAGGCGATGCGATCGCGCAAGGGATGCTGCTCGCGCAGCTCGATGGCGATCTGCAAACTACAACGGTGAATCAGGCCCAGGCCGAACTTTCTGCTAGGCGGGCGGAGACGGCTCAGGCGGCAGTGTCGATCAGCGAGGCGCGAGCGGCTGTAGTTCAGGCGGAAGCGACGCTGGCACAGGCCCAGATTGATGCCGAACGACTACGACAGCTCGCTAATCAAGGGGCGATCGCACTCCAGTCAGCCGAGGCCGCCGAACTTGCCGTCACCAACGCGCGGCAAACCCTACGCTCAGCCCAAGCCAGGGTAGCCGCCCAGTCGCAAGCCGCTGCCTCAGCCGCCGATCGAATTGACGCGCAGCAGGCGATCGTTACCCAGACCCAAAAGCAGCTTTCTTATGCTGATTTGCGATCGCCTCTAACTGGCGTCGTCCTTTCCAAGCAAGTCGATATTGGCAGCTTTGTTGAATCAGGGGCAACCTTACTAGAACTAGGAGATATCAGCAGCCTAGAAGTTACTGTTCAAGTGTCAGAGCTAGACATCAGCCAGTTAAGCCTCGGCCAGTCAGCTAGGGTGACGCTAGACGCCTTTCCAGGCGAAGGTTCGATCTTGGGCCAAATCACGCAAATTGCACCGCTAGCAGATCAGGTTTCGCGGCTAGTGCCTGTGCAGGTCACCATTCCTAATTCCGGTAGTTCTAATTCCTCTAAAATAGGGAGCGGTCTACTGGCGCGGGTGCAGTTTACGTCAGCGCAACAGAATCTGGTGGTGGTGCCTGCCAGTGCTTTGACGCTTGAGCGAGCTAGTGAAGCCCCCAGTGACTCGGGCGCAGTGGGCGAAGTCAGTGAAGATGCCACGCTCTTTGTCATTGAGAAACAAGGTGAAGAACAAGATGAACAGACAGTGGCGATCGCTCGCCTAGTCAAAATAGGTAATCGCGATCAAGATCGGGTAGAAATTATCTCGGGTCTAGATCCTAGAGAAGCTTTTATTACCCAGAGCGATCGCCCGCTCACTTCCGGTCAAGCCGTCAGACTCAGCATCCTATCCGAATCTAACGAATCTAGCACTGATGAGCCGATGGTCGAACCCGCCAAAGGAGAAGGCCGCTCATGACCCAGCCCTCTTTTCCCCCAAACGCTCCATCGCCAAACTCGTCGCCAAACTCAATACCTGATCCAACCACAAGATTGAACAGATCGGGGGCGGCAACAGAATCTGCTGGCGGATTTAGCCTCAGTAGACTCGCGATTCGACGACATATCGCTACGCTGATGCTCACTGTTGCGGTGATCGTCCTAGGATTGTTCTTTGTGCGATCGCTGCCGGTCGATCTATTACCTTCTATCACCTATCCCCGGATTGGGGTGAGAGCCGACGCACCCGGCGTTTCTCCCGAAGTTGCCGTCGACGAAGTCACTCGTCCATTAGAACAGGCCCTCGCTGCGACCGAAGGCGTTGTCCAAGTCGTTTCTCAAACTAGAGAAGGTAGAATCAGCTTGGATCTATACTTCCAGCCGGGTGGCAATATTGACCAGGCGCTCAATGATGCGACCGCCACGCTCAACCGAGCTCGCAGTAGCCTACCTGAAACCATCGGCCAGCCGCGACTGTTTAAATTCGATCCCTCGCAGCTACCTGTCTATGAAATTGCGCTAACCTCAGACTCACTTCGACGGGTTGATCTTAGAGTCTTTGCCGAACAAGAGCTTTCGCGTGAGCTTAACACTGTGCCCGGTGTGGCCAGCGCCGATGTCTCTGGTGGTGTGAGCGAAGAGATTCGGATCAATCTTGACCCGGCCAGATTGCAGTCGCTAGGGCTGGGTATCAATGAAGTATTAGACGCGCTATCAGAACGCAATCAAGACACCTCCGGCGGGCGGATAGAAGGCCCCAATGATGAGCCGCTGACCCGTGTGGCCGGACGGTTTGAAAACGCAGATGAGATTCGCAATCTAATTTTTGAAGTAGGCGATGAGGCTGCGCCACAGCAGGTCTATTTACGAGACTTTGCTGAGGTGATTGACGGCACCGAAGAGCAGCGCATTTTTGTGAACCTCAACGGTCAGCCTGCGGTCAAAGTGAGCGTTCAAAAGCAGCCTACAGCCAACACCATCACGGTCGTAGAGGGCATCAAGCAGAAGCTAATGGAGCTAGAGGCGTCAGGGCTGGTGCCAGCCGATCTGGTGATCAACGCCACGCTAGACGAGTCGGTCTTTGTTCAAAACGCGGTTCGCAATGTGGCTATCTCTGGGCTCACTGGGGCAGGGCTAGCTGCGATCGCAGTGCTCCTTTTTCTTGGATCGCTGCGGCAGACCTTCATCATTGTGATCGCCATTCCGCTAGCGACGCTGGTGGCGATTTTAACGATGGGAATATTTGGCCTTTCTCTAAACGTGTTCAGCTTGGGCGGCCTAGCGCTGGGCGTTGGCATTGTTGTCGACAACGCGATCGTGATGTTAGAGAACATTACTAAGGGCGTTGAGGCTAGACACGAAGCTAATGATAGAAAGAACAACAGAAAAGGTGCTGGCCGCAAAAACAACAGAGCGGTGATTCGCCAGGCAGAAGTCAGCAGCCGCGAGCTAGAGTCAGCGCTATTCGCCTCGACCACGACAAATCTAGTCGCGGTCCTGCCTTTTCTGCTGATTGGCGGCTTTATCTCTTTGTTGTTCAATGAACTGGTGCTAACAGTCAGCTTTGCGGTCGCGGCTTCTCTAGTGGTGGCGCTGACGGTCGTGCCCGCTTTGACCGCTAGGCTGCTCGCCGTCCCTCAGTCGAGCGGCATTAATAGATTTTGGCTGATTCGTCAGTTTGATCGGCACCTGCAGTCAGCGACTCAGCGCTATGCTCAGTGGCTAGGTTGGGTGCTACAGCGGCGGATTTTGACGATTGCGATCGCCTTTTCCCTGCTCGGTGGTGGCAGTCTGCTAGCAGTGCAGCAAATTCCTCAAGAAATCTTGCCGAGTATCGCCACGGGCCAGGCCGACCTATGGGCGCAGTTCCCACCCGGCACTACGCTAGAAGAGAACCGTCAGGTAATGAACGCCATTGACGAACTGCTACTAGCTCAGCCAGAGGCCGAGTATGTTTTTAGTACGGCGGGTGGCTTTCTATTTGGCAACAGCAGCAGTGAGAATGCCCTGCGGGGTACAAGTAAACTCACCCTCGTACCCGGCACTAATGTACAGGCTTTTTGCGATCGCCTAAACCAAGAATTTCAGCAGTTCAACCTCGTCAACACCCGACTGCGGCTTTTTCCTGGTAGAGTACGCGGCCTGATCTTAGGCAACTCTCCTGTCCGCAGTGATGTGGACGTTATCCTTCAGGGCAGCAGCGCCAGCGACCTAGAAACAGCCGGACAGCAGGTCTTAGAAGCTTTGGACGCTCAAGCAACTCTCGCTAGCTACTCTCCTGATGCCGATCCGCCTCAGCCAGAAGTTCAAATTCGCCCGGACTGGGAGCGAGCTGCCGACCTAGACCTTTCTGCTGAAGCGATTGGCCGCACCGTACAGACAGTGCTTTCTGGCTCGGTTCCTACTCAGATCCAGCGAGGCGATCGCCTAGTCGATGTGCGCGTACAGACGCCCGACAAGCTAGTTCGTAATCTAGGCGAACTAGCCCAGCTGCCGCTGCTTAACGGTGACGCTCAGGCAGTCAGGCTCGGCGACATTGCCCGCATTGAAGCAGGTCAAGCTCCCGGAGAAATTCAGCGGATCGGCCAGCGTCAGGTCTTCATCATCGAAGGCGATCTTGCCGAAGATATCAGTTTAGGGGAGGCGCTAGCAGAACTCGATCAGATTATGGCAACCGTGAGCCTGCCAGATGGCGTTACCCGCCTACCTAGTTTCAGCGCTCAAAGCAACGCTGATATCCAAGACGGGCTGGGCATTCTGGGCGGTCTCGCAGCCTTTTTAGTATTCACCGTGATGGCCGTACAGTACAACTCGCTGGTCGATCCGCTAATCATTATGCTGACTGTGCCACTGGCCTTAGCAGGCGGCATCTTTGGTCTGTTCATTACACAGACGGCAATCGGCGCAACGGTTGTTGTCGGCGCGGTGCTATTAGTTGGCATTGTGGTAAACAACGCCATTATCTTGGTAGAGCTAGCCAATCAAATCTACGCCGAAGAGAAAGGTGTTAGCGAAGCCTCTCCGGCAGAAAACCGCTTGAGCGCCATCTGCAAAGCGGCCCCTCAGCGGCTGCGACCAATCCTGATGACGACGATTACCACCGTACTGGGTATGTTTCCGCTAGCGCTTGGCATCGGTCAAGGTTCAGAATTCTTGCAGCCGCTAGGCGTTGTTGTCTTCTCAGGACTCTCTCTAGCCACGCTGCTGACGCTGTTCATCATTCCTTGCTTTTACACGTTGTTTCATGGGCAGTGGAGAGCTGCGAAGTAAGCTTGTTGAATGTGTGAAATCGGTCTTGAGCCAAGTCTTGGGTTAGCGATCGCGCTAGAAAGCACATCTATGATGCCGATCTGGTGTCATCTCTTATTGCTATTTCTGGGGATGCGTTTTCGAGCACAAGCTGGGCTCGATCTAACCAATCCGAGGTTACGCCACCAAAGCGTTCAGCTAAAAGCTGAAGCTCTTCTAGATAGATATCGGAGAATATGGCTTCGATATCGGGGGGAATTGCTAGCTGAATTGGTTTTTGATTATATCGAGTCTCCAGGTTGATCTGTTTGTCCAAAGACCCTTTCACCTGCAAGAATTCACAAATTGCTTCTAGAAACTGTTGAGGATTCTGTTTAAGGTCATCGTAAAAGCCGACAAACATCTGCTCAGGTGGAAAGTACTTTTCCCATCGGTTCAGAGTTTTAGTATAGTACCCGTTGGAAAATAGCCACTGGTCATTTAAATCGCGATCGAACACGGTCTTACGAACCAGCTCCTCAGTTAGGTTTTCGGGTTGCCAGTCCACTAGGCTAATGCACCTGAGCAGAATGTGCGACCAGGTGCGATCAATTGGATTACGCAGAATATAGATGATTTTAAGATCTGGAAAATCTCTTTGGATAGCCGCAATCTGACCCTCATCTATAGGCGCGTACAGAGGGGTGACATCTCCTGTAACCCGGTCTTTACCTAACGCGAATAGAGACTCGTACCACTGGGCACTACGAGGGCGCAGAAAATAATTTAGATGCCATCTGAAATAGCCAGGACGTAGCCAGGCTCTTTTATGATGCAGAAAATTTCTAACCTGTATTCGCCAGTATTCGTAGCGTTTTTTGTCTTTGCCAAACAGTCGCCCTGTCAGGTTGTATTCGGGTTCGTTGAAATAGCGTAATTCTTTGACCGGTGGTAGCCAAACACCAGGATGCTGCTGAAGATTATAGTGCAGCCAGGTTGTGCCGCTCTTGATAGCGCCAATACAGATAAAAGTAGGACAAGTCATACTCAGTTATTTAGATAATCAGTTCAGAAAATAAGCTCGCAATGTCAGTCACGCTACCGATGCAAAAGATGGAACAATCTAAACTGCTCATAGCCAAGATTAACTTCCCTCGTGAATCCCTTATTCTTGCTAGTATAGGGCACATGTTCTTTAACTTTGCGGTCGAGCTAATCCTTTAGGTTTGCGAGCGAGGACATATTTCATGAAAGTCATCATCAAAGAGTCTTTGCTATCTACGCTAGATTACGTTGAAAAATTTACGGTTTCCGTTGATAGTTGCAGAGCAATTCGTCACTTTTGCAACTATCAGTCTATAGAGTGGAATATATCCGAAGATTGTCGCGACGAGAGCCCTTACGGATTCTAAGACTATGAAGCCAGCTGTTTTTATCCACACAAGTAGCCATGAAATCCTTGCCGCAAAGGTGGCCCACTTTTCTCATCTCTTATTCTCAAAAAATTTAGACGCCTTCGATATAAAAATCATTCGTATCGAGGACTATCCGAATTTCATGGCTCGTCACGGCAGTACTCTGCTCAGGCGCGGAAGAGAAGCGGCTTGGTACAAAGATGTTCCCCAATC